>JAEKMC010000011.1 GCA_019508115.1 Sphingomonas sp. | reverse complement strand
TCGCGCCAAACGCAGTCGCGACGCAATCTGCGGTGCCTATAAAATAGAAATTGTCCTATCGGAGTTGACGAGCCGGGCTCGAGCATCGCTCGCGTCCGCGCTCGCCACGCTAATGTGTGCGCCTCATTCGGCAGATAACCCCTTCAACGGCAGCGGACGCTGCTGTTCTGATCGACCGACTTGCCGACGATCGCGCCGAGGGCGCCGCCGATCAGCGTGCCGGCGACGCGGGAATGGCCGCCGTCGATGACGTTGCCGAGGATGCCGCCGCTGGCCGCGCCGATGATCAGGCCGGTCGTGCCGTCGCTGCGCTTGCAATAATAGCGGCCGTCGCTGCCGCGATAGACGCGGTCCTCTGCCACCATTTCGCGCGCCTGCTTATCGTCGTGGCGATAATGGCGTGCGGGGTCCCAGTCGCTGTCGCGATCACCGTTCCAGCTATAGTCATTCTCCTGGGTCTGGGCGGCGAGCGGCGAGGCGATCAGCACGGCCAGGGCTGCCTGGGCAAGTATCTTCCTCATGGGAATACTCCTTACTGCTCCCGGACCAACGAGACTCGAGATAAAGGGTTGCGCGCGCCCTGCTTGAGCGCTCGCGCGATCGGGCTCTAGCCGCGCGCCAGCACGGTACGGGCCTCGAGCGCCTGCCAGGCGACCAGCGCAGGAAGCCCGATCGCGACGTCGCGCGCGCGCTTGAGGATCGATAATGCGAGCGCGGTTTCGGAAGGCAGGCCGAACATGGGCCCGACCAGCACATAGGCGGCTTCCTGGAAACCGATCGCGCCCGGAACCGCGAAGGCGACGCTGCGCACGGTGAAGATCAGGCTCTCGATCGCGAGCACCCACAGGAAGGGGAAGTTTACTCCCATCAGCCGGAGCAGGATCCACGCGCCGGCCGCGCTCGCGATCCAGCCCGCCAGGTTGAACAGGAAGGACAGCGCAATATGCCCGCGCTGCCCATAAGTGCGTCCGAGCTCGGCATCGACCGCGTCGATCGCGAGCGCGGTCGCCGGCAGCATCCGGTGCGCCAGCCGTGTCGCCAGCGCGAGCATCGGCCGCTGGCCCAACACGACGAGGGCCATGATCCCAATCAGCGCCGCCGTGCCCCCGAACACCACCGGGCGCAGCGCCGCGCCATGCACGCCCAGCAGCAGCGACGCCATCGTCGCCAGGCCGAACAATGTGAAGAGCAACTGGCTGGCCATTTCGGTGGTCATGTCGGCGATCATCGAGGCGTAGACGCGCGGGCGCGGCACGCCATGTGCGGCGAGGGTGCGCGTGCCGACCACCAGTCCGCCGATCTGGGAGAAGGGAAGCAGATCGGCGACGCCCTCGCGGACCAGGCGCGCCCAGATGAAGAGGCCGATGCGGCTCGGCGCCTCGCCGGGCGCGGCGGTCAGCCAGGCGCCGCCAAGCAGCACGAACACGCCCAGCGAATAAAGCCAGTAGAGAATGGCGCCGGTCCAGCCGATCCCGCGCGCCGCCTCGATCACGCCGCCGACGCCGACCGAGCGGAAAAGCCAGAGCGCGATCGCCAGCCCGATCAGCGTGGCAATGAGCAGACCGATCCGGGCACCGTTTTTCAGCGCATCGCTCCCGCCGGCCTGGGCTTGCCGGCGAATTTGAGCGCAAGGCGCATTACCGCAGGCACGAATTTCGGGCGCTTGAGGCGCGAATCATAGAGCGACAGCCGCCGGTCGTTCTCCGCGAGGCAGATGCGTACCAGTTCGGAAAAAGTGACCTCGACGCCCAGCTCCTTGGACCCGTTGAGCGTGAAATTATTCTCCTGCGCCTTGCTGTTATCGCCCATGCCGCGCGCCAGGCTGATCCGCTCGCCGATCAGGAACAGCCATACGACCAGCACCTTCGCCTCGAAGATCGGCCGCCGCCACCAGGGCATGTTGCGCCGCCACCAGGCGACCCAATTGACGAAAAACAGGATGTGGCGGCCTTCCTCGCGCATCACCGGCTCGAACGTCTCGACCAGATCGTGCGGAAAGAACCCCGAATCCTTGGCGAGCTTGAACAGGCCGAAGCCGAAGAAGCTGTCGATGCATTCCGAATAGCCGGTGCGCATGAAGGCGAATTCGGGGTCACGCGGCCGCTTATATTCCGGCTCGGGCGCAAGCGCGATACCATAAGCCTCGACCATGTTGGACAGCACCAATTTATGCCGGCTTTCCTCGAAGGCATTCATGTCGATCGCGGCCTTGAGCAGGCGGTCGCGCACCTGCTCGCCATAGGTCTTCACGTTCATGCCCGCGCGGCCTTCGGTCGCGACGGCGATGTCCCAAATCGGCAGTGATACGATCCGATCGCGCGTTTCCTCGTCCAATTTGGGCCAGTCGATCACCGCCGGGCGGTAGGGATCGTGCGTGTCGAGAAGCGTGCGGCTGAGCAGGGTCAGATGTTCGGAACTGCCCCACTTGATCCGACCGGTGGGAAGCGGGGCTGAGGCATCATACTCGCCCCATGTACGCGTGAGCTGCATCGTTCGAACCTCAGACGAAATCCGCGAAACGACCGAGCGCGACGCCATCGCGCAGCGCCCGATCCTTGGCAAGACGGTCGGTCAGCGCCGCCAGTTCCTCCGCATAAGCATAGCCCGGTGCGGAGCCGGGATAAGAGCCCGTGGCAGGATGGGCGTAGATTTCGGTGAGGCCGTCGGGGAGCTGTTCGATCAGCCCGCGCAGCCTATTCGTATCGAGCGCGCCCGACCAGGCGAGGCCGAACACCTGATCCGGCACGAGCAGCCCGGCGCGACGCATCCGGCGGCGGAGCAGCGCGGCCCAAGGACGGGTGATGTCCAGTCCGCCCGCGCCAGGCTCGATGCGGTTCAGCACGGCCCTGGGCTCGATCGGCGCACGCATCGATTTCATGCCGTGGCGGCGGCCGACCGAGAGGATGGTCGAAGCGATGGTCGGGTGCAGGTGGAAATGCTTGTGCGCGTTGACATGATCGAGCGGCAGGCCGGTTGCGGCGAAGCGGGCGAACTGCGCTTCCACCTCGGCGCGCAGCTGCGCACGTGCGGCCGGTTTGGTAAAGATCGATATGGCTGTGCGAACCATATCGGTTCTGAATAGACCTGAGCCATCCACCAGATCGGGAAGGTGTTCGGGCGGGAGGGCGGGGCGGCCTTCCACCAGCACGACGTGCAGGCCGACACCGAGCGTCGGCATGGACCTGGCGCGGGCCGCGGCATCGTCGGAAATCGTCAGCGGTTACGATAAGGCGCTTGGGGGCGAAGGATGCTCTGTTCAATTCCAACCCGTTCGTGTCGAGCGAAGTCGAGACACATTTTCGAGCGAAGCGAGAAGCCTCGACCACGCTCGGGGCGAACGGGTCTCTATGCCCGGCTTTACGCCGCTTCCTTCCGCGAACGCAGGAAATTGAAGAATTCCACGCCTTCGCGCAGCCGCCGCTTCATCATGTCGAAATCGCGGACCATCTCGCCGACGATCGCGCCGATCTTGCGCGGACGGAAGTAGAAGCGTTTGTACATCTCTTCCACCTTGTCGAAGATCACCGCTGACGAGAGGTGGGGATAAGAAAGCTGCGCGATCTGCGTGCCGCCGTCGGTCAGCAGATGATCGCTGCCGTCGAACCAGCCATTCTCGACCGCCTGATTGTAGAGGAAGGTGCCGGGATAAGGCGCCGCCAGGCTGACCTGGATCGTGTACGGGTTGATCTCGATCGCGAAGCGGATCGTCTCCTCGATCGTCTCCAGCGTCTCGCCGGGAAGGCCGAGGATGAAGGTGCCGTGGATCACGATGCCGAGTTCGTGGCAGTCCTTGGTGAACCGCCGCGCGACGTCGACCAGCAGGCCCTTCTTGATATTGTGCAATATCTTCTGGTTGCCGCTCTCATAGCCGACCAGCAGCAGGCGCAGACCGTTTTCCTTGAGGATTTCGAGCGTCTTCCTCGGCACGTTCGCCTTGGCGTTGCAGCTCCAGGAGACCTTGAAGCCGGGCTTGCCGAAGCCGAGCTCGCCCAATGCACGCGCCAGATCCTCGACACGGTCGTGGACGTCGGTCAGCGTATCGTCGTCGAAGAAGATCTCCTTCACCTCGGGCATTTCGCGCAGGATATATTCGACCTCCTCGATCACCTTCGGGATCGAGCGGAAGCGGTAATTGTGGCCCCCGATCGTCTGCGGCCAGAGGCAGAAGGTACAGCGGCTCTTGCAGCCGCGGCCCGTATAGAAACTGACATAGGGATGGCGCAGATAGCCGCCGAAATATTTCTCGATGGTCAGATCGCGCTTGTAGACGGGCGAGACCATGGGCAGCACGTCCATGTCCTCGATCGTCGCGCGGTTCTTGTTGCGCACGAAGCTGCCGTCGGGCGCGCGCCAGGTGATGCCGTCGACCTCCGCCAGCGGCTTGCCCTCGGCGACTTCCAGAATCGTGAAATCATACTCCTCGCGGGCGACGAAATCGATGTCGGCGCTGGCCGCGAGACTCTCTTCGGGCTGAACCGCCACCTTGGCGCCGACGAAGCCGATCAGCACGTCGGGATTGCGCTCCTTGATCAGCCTTGCGGTGCGGATGTCCTGCCCGAAACTTGGGGTCGAGGTGTGCAGGATGACCAGCTCCTTGCCGTCCACCTCATGCTTGATGTCATCCCAGCTCTGGTCGTGCGCGGGCGCGTCGATCAACCGCGAGCCTTCGACCATCGCCGCGGGTTGGGCGAGCCAGGTCGGATACCAGAAGCTGCGGACCTCGCGCTTCATCTGGTAACGCGCGCCGGCTCCGCCGTCATAGCCATCGAACGAGGGGGCCTGGAGAAAAAGGGTACGCATCATCGGCGCGGCAACTCCGTTTCGGCGGCGATCCGCCCGTCAGCTTCCATTGTAAGACGCTTGCCCCGCCAATCAACCGAGCGGACGGCATAACTTGCGACGAAAATCGCCAAAGAGACGAAATCCCGGGCCGGGAGTAGCCATTTGGACGCAGTCGAGGCGCCCGCAACGCTATCCACCATCGCCGTCGCGGCCAATCGCGTGACCAATGCGACGATGGCCAGGGCAATGCCGGCGATCGGGTGAAAGACCGCGCCGATCAGGGCGAGCGGGAAGGGAAAGGTGATCAGCGACCCGGCATAGGCCGGCCATGGCGTCAGGCCGCGCACGGTTGCCGCCCAGCGCAGCTCATGTCGCCATAGTGCCGCGAAACTCGTCTCGGCTGATCCATGGATCAGCAACATCGGAGGTATGACGATGTCCAGGCCCTGCGCCCGTACCGCTTTGCCAAGAGCATGATCGTCGGCGAGAATGTCGGCGAATGGCGCGAAGCCGCCGATCGCGTGGAGCGTTTCGCGGCGGAGCGCGATCGTTGATCCCATGCAGGCATCGCCCATCTGCCCGATCGCGGTCGCGAAGGTCGCGTTGAGGAGGAATTGATAGCTGAGGTTCGCTGCAGCCAGTTTCGACCAGAAACCGGCATCGCCACGACCGCGGTAAAGGCAGGTCACCACACCCGCTTGCGGCCGATCGAGGGCCGCGGTCAGTTGCGCGAGATAGGTGGGCGGCACCGCCATATCGCTGTCGCTCAGCACGACGATGCCGTGCGCGACATGGCGTTCCATGTTGATCAGGTTGGCGATCTTGCCGTTGCTGCCGTGCGGCGTCGAATCGACGATCAGGTCGATGCGTGCATCGGGACAGCGGCGGCGCAGGTCCTCTACGACCCGAATCGCGGGATCGTCCTCCCGCTGCACGCCGCAGAGCAACTGGATCGGCCCTTCGTGGTCCTGGCGAAGAAAAGTCGCGAGATTGTCGGCCAGTCGCGGCTCGGCACCGTGAAGCGGCTTGAGAATCGTGACGGCTTTGTCCGAAGGGGACGCCCCCTCGTCGACCGCGAAGAAGCGGGAGAGGACGGCCATGGTCGCCAATACATAGCCGCAGCCAATCCCGGCGAGCGCGAGCAGAAGCCAACCGATCAGGGACAGGCCAATCGTGGACAGGATCGTCACATTTGCCGCCCTAGGGGATTTCCCGCCGTGCGGGAATCGTTTCGCGGTCCGCCGCACGGGAGGTGACGATCTCGAACGGACCGGCTAGGCGCTCGCATGTGACGGATGAGCTGACGCTCGTGACCGGCGTGTCCGGCTTTGTGGGGGCGGCGGTGGCGCAGGCGCTGGCCGCTTCGGGGCGGCGCGTGCGCGGCATGGCCCGCGCCACGAGCGCGCGCACCAATCTCGAGGATTTTCCCGGCGAATTGGTCGAAGGGGATTTGCGCGACGCGGGGGCAGTGCGGCGCGCGATGGCGGGCGCAAGCCATGTCTTCCACGTCGCCGCCGATTACCGGATCTGGGCGCGCGATCCCGAGGAGATCGTCCGCAACAATCGCGCCACCACGCAAAATGTGATCGACGCCGCGCTGGGAGCGGGCATCGAACGGCTCGTTTATACGAGCAGCGTCGCCACTTTGCTGCCCGACCCGGAAGGGGCCGCGGACGAGAGCCGGGTCGCCCGGCCGGAACAGGTGGTCGGCGCCTACAAGCGCAGCAAGGTTGTCGCCGAAGAACTGGTTCGCGCCGCCGTCATCGAACGTGGTTTGCCCGCGGTGATCGTCCATCCCTCCACCCCGATCGGCCCGCGCGACGTCAGGCCGACGCCTACCGGCCGGATCATTGTCGAGGCCGCGAACGGCAAGATGCCTGCCTTCGTCGATAGCGGACTCAACCTTGTCCATGTCGATGACGTCGCGCAGGGCCATGTGCTGGCGCTGGAGCGCGGCGTGATCGGCGGGCAGTATATCTTGGGCGGGCAGGATGTGAGCCTTGCCGCGATGCTGGCGACGGTCGCGCGCCAGATGGGGCGAAAGCCGCCCACGATTCGCGTGCCCCTCACGCCGCTGATGCCGTTCGCCTGGGCGAACGAACGGTTCGCGGCTTTGCTCGGCTATGAGCCTTTTCTCACCCTGGACGGCCTGCGCATGGCAAGGCATCATATGTTCTATTCGTCGGCCAAGGCAGAGCGCGAACTCGGCTATCGCGCCAGGCGCTATGAAGAGGCCGTCGCCGACGCGATCCGCTCGTTTCGCGAGGCGGGGATGATCCGGTGATCGCGCTTGGTATCGGGGCCGTGTCGCTGCTGATCTGGCTCGGGCTGGCGGCGACGGGCTTCTGGCGGACCGTCATCAATGACGCGCATGCGCGGAAAGCGGAGCCGGCAGTGTGGCCCTCCGTGGTCGCGGTCGTGCCGGCTCGCAACGAGGCCGACGTGATCGCGCGTTCGATCGGCAGCCTCGCGCACCAGGAGTATCCCGGATCTTTCTCGATCCTACTGGTCGACGATAATAGCGACGACGGCACCGCCGATATCGTGCGTGCGGACGGCGCGCGCGTCCGGATCGTGCGCGGCGCGCCGCTCGCGCCGGGCTGGACCGGCAAATTGTGGGCGGTGTCGCAGGGCGTCGCCTCGGCGGCCACGCCTGATTTCCTCTGGCTGACCGATGCCGATATCGAACATGCACCCGATACGCTGCGCACGCTGATCGGCATCGCGACGGCGGGCGATCGCCGGATGGTGTCGTTCATGGCCAAATTGCGCTGCGACACGCCGGCGGAGCGCGCGCTGATCCCCGCCTTCGTCTTCTTCTTTCAGATGCTCTACCCGTTCGCATGGGTGAACCGGCCGCGCGGAATCGGCGGAGCGGCGGGTGGGTGCGTGCTGGTG
>JAEKMC010000010.1:3071-7593 GCA_019508115.1 Sphingomonas sp. | reverse complement strand
GTCGACGTCGATCACGACCGTCTCATACGGCTCCTCGCGGCCGTTGGGGCCGTCGCGGAACAGCACGCGCGGGCGGCTGATGCCGAGCTCGAAGCCCTCGCGGCGCATCGTCTCGATCAGTACGCCGAGCTGAAGCTCGCCGCGGCCGGCGACTTCGTAGCTGTCCTTGTCGTCGCTTTCGGTGACCTTGATCGCGACATTGCTCTCGGCTTCGCGCAGCAGGCGGTCGCGGATCATGCGCGACGTCACCTTGGTGCCCTCACGCCCCGCCATCGGCGAATCGTTGACCGCGAAGCGCATCGACAGGGTCGGCGGATCGATCGGCTGCGCGTGCAGCGGCTCGGTCACGCTCGGATCGCAGATCGTGTTCGACACCGTGGTCGTGGTCAGGCCGGCGATCGAGATGATGTCGCCCGCCTGCGCCTCGTCGACCGGCACGCGCTCGAGCCCGCGGAACGACATGATCTTCGAAGCGCGGCCCGTCTCGACGACATTGCCGTCATTATCCAGCGCATGGATCGGCATGTTGGTCTTGACCGAACCCGAGAAGACCAGCCCGGTCAGGATGCGGCCGAGGAAATTGTCGCGGTCGAGCAGGGTGACCAGGAACTTGAACGGGCCATCCGGATCCGCGCTCGGCGGCGGCACATGATCGACGATCTTCTGGAACATCGGCGTCAGCGTGCCTTCGCGCGCCTCGGGATCCTCGCTCGCATAGCCGTTGCGGCCCGATGCGAACAATACCGGGAAGTCGAGCTGCTCGTCGGTCGCCTCGAGCGTGACGAACAGGTCGAACACCTCGTCCAGCACTTCCTGCGTGCGCGCGTCCGAACGGTCGATCTTGTTGACCACGACGATCGGACGCAGCCCCAGCGCGAGCGCCTTGCCGGTCACGAACTTGGTCTGCGGCATCGCGCCCTCGGACGAATCGACCAGCAGGATCACGCCGTCGACCATCGACAGGATACGCTCCACCTCGCCGCCGAAATCGGCGTGGCCGGGCGTATCGACGATATTGATGCGCGTGCCCTCCCACTCGACCGAGGTGCACTTGGCGAGAATGGTGATTCCGCGTTCTTTTTCGAGATCGTTCGAATCCATCGCGCGCTCTTCGACGCGCTGATTGTCGCGGAAAGTGCCCGATTGGCGGAAGAGCTGGTCGACCAAAGTGGTCTTGCCATGATCGACGTGCGCGATGATGGCCACGTTGCGGAGGCGCATGGTGGTCTTTCGTTTCGTGTTTTCGAAGTCGGGCGCGCCATTAGCTGAAATGCGGCGATGCAACAAGGGCGAGAGGCGGAATGACGGGATTTCAAACCGTCTCACTTGAATAATACAGTGATTGCCTCCTATCTTGGGCAATTCAAGGGGTGGAGTAGGAACATTGGCCACGACCGCGACTGAGACCAAGACCGACGATCTGGTGCTGACGCCGCCGGCGCCGGTGCAGGCGATTGCGCCGGCCAAGGCGGCGGGGCTGGTGCCGCTCGACGAGGGCACCAAGACCGAGCTCGAAAAGCGCGTCAGCGCGTTCGTCGACGAGCTGGCCGTCCTCGATTCCAACTCGCCCGAATTCGGCAAGCGCGTCGATACCATCTCCAACCTCGGCCAGAAGGAGATTCGGGAGGCGGCGGGCCAGTCCAACCGCTTCCTCGATCGCCCGGTGCGCGCGATGGACAAGGATAGCGGCGTCGGCACCGATCTCGCCGAGCTTCGCCGCACGATCGAGGACCTCGATCCCGGCAAGAAGGGCAATCTGCTCGCGCCGAAGAAATTGTTCGGGATCATTCCGTTCGGCAACAAGCTGCGCAATTATTTCGACAGCTACAAAAGCTCGCAGAATCACATTTCGCAGATCCTGGTCAGCCTCAAGAGCGGCAAGGACGAATTGCTCAAGGACAATGCCGCGATCGATACCGAGCGGCAGAATCTGTGGGCGGCGATGGGCCGGCTGGAACAGATGATCCACACCGCGCGGACCGCGGACAAATTGCTCGAGGACAAGGCCAACGAGCTCGATACGGGCGATCCGGCCAAGGCCAAGGCGATTCGCGAGACCGCGCTGTTCTACGTCCGCCAGCGCCATCAGGATCTGCTGACGCAGATGGCGGTGACGGTGCAGGGCTATCTCGCGCTCGATCTGGTCAAGAAGAACAATGTCGAGCTGATGAAGGGCGTCGACCGCGCCTCGACCACCACCGTCGCAGCGCTCCGCACCGCCGTTACCGTCGCGCAGGCGCTGGTCGGCCAGAAGCTGGTGCTCGAACAGATCACGCAGCTCAACACCACCACCGCGAACATCATCGATTCGACCGGCGAGATGCTGCGCAACCAGACTGCGCAGATCCACGAGCAGGCGGCGAGCGCGACGATCCCGATCGAGACCTTGAAGCGCGCCTTCCAGAATATCTATGATACGATGGATGCGGTCGATAATTTCAAGCTGCAGGCGCTGGATTCGATGAAGACGACGGTCGACAGCCTCTCCAATGAGGTCGAGAAATCGCGCGGTTATATCGCACGGGCCGAAGGTGCGTCGCAGGCCCGTCTCACCGCCAGCGGCAGCACCGCCGCCGAAGATCCGTTCAAGGCGATCTGATGCCCGATCCCAATCGCGTCATGGCCGATGCCGAGGCGCTGCTCCAGCGCGTCTCGCCGGAGGGCCGCCGCCTCGCGCAGCGCCAGCGCCAGCGCCGCAACCGGGTGCTGCTCAAGGCCTTCCTCCGCGCGCTCGGCGCGACGATCGCGATCATCCTCGCCGCGACCGCGGTCGGCTGGGTGATCCCGATCGGGCAGATCGGCTTCCTCGCCGCCTTGGTCGCGATCCTGGCGGCGTGGGTCGTCATGTTCGCGATCAGCCACGAGCCCGAGGAAACGGTGCAGACGCTCGCCGCGAGCGACATCACGATGCTGCCGCAGAAGACCGAGGCCTGGCTTCAGCGCCAGCGTCCGGCCTTGCCGCCGCCCGCCCAGCGGCTTGCCGACGGGATCGGCCTCAAGCTCGAACAGCTCGCCCCCCAGGTGGCGAGCCTCGATCCGCGCGAACCCGCCGCCGCCGAAGTGCGCAAATTGCTCAGCGTCGAGCTGCCCGAACTGATCGACGGCTATACGCGCGTGCCGCTCAACCTGCGCCAGGACGCGGGCAACGGCATCGCCCCCGACAAGCAATTGGTCGAGGCGTTGAGCGTCGTCGACAGCGAACTCGCGCGGATGAGCGCCGATCTCGCCAGCGGCGACCTCAACAAGCTCGCGACGCAGGGGCGTTATCTCGAGCTCAAATATAAGGACGACGATGGCGTTTGAGCGGCGGGCGGGAAAGGCGCGGAAGAGCGCATTTTCCCGCGGCGCCCGCCCGTGCCATTCTCTTGATCCTTCCTTCACCCGCTGCCGATGACTTGGCCTCGCGCTTGACGCGCGGGATGCTCCCGCCGACACGCATGGATTGCCGTGCCGTATGCCCGGCATGGCAGGGTATCGTCGTGTGAGCGCGTCCGTTCGTTATTGGCTCCGGAGACTGTGCGGCCTCCTGCTTCTGGTGAGCCTGCACCAGGTCGCGGACGCGATCACGCTGCGCCTGGGCCAGCCGCTCTGTCACGCGGTGACCGCGGGCCGGGATATGCCCGCCGCCAGTGCCTATGCGTGCGCGGGCGAACCCCAAAATTATCAATCCGGCACGCTCTGGCTGCATGCCGACCTGACCGGCACCGGCGACATCAGGCGGGATCCGGTGCTGCTCGTCCACCAGACCCGTCTCGACCGCATGATCGTGCTGTTCCATTACGCCGACGGCTTCATCGATCGGCAGGAGGTGGTGCGCGGCGACTATGGCGCGCACTGGCGGATCGGCGGGCAGATCGCGTTCGAAGCGCCCGCGCGCGCCGCGTCGCTGACTGGGGTCACGCTTGGGATCGACCATCTCGCCAGCCATAAATTGCTGCGTGTCCGCTTGCTCGGCCACGTCGCCGCCAATCGCGATCTCGCGACCGCGGCGGTGCTGGCGGGCGGGTCGATCACCTTGCTGCTGATGGCGGGCGTCTACAATCTCTCGCTCGCGATAGCGGTTCGGCGCCGGTCGCTCGCCTGGCATGGCATGTGGGCGGTGTGCATGGTCCTGTGGGGGCTGTTCTGGTCGCAGATCGCGCTGATCCCGCTGCCGCAGGTGGCGGGTACCTATGCCGCGCAGACCTGCACCTTGCTCGCCTGCCTCGCGATCGCCACCGCCACGACCAGCGTCATCACCGCGATTTCGTCGACCCTGCCGCGCTGGGCGGTCCGCGCCACGATCGGTCTCGGCGTGGCGGTCGTGCTGGTCGGGATTCCGGCTTCGCTCGTGACCGACGGATCGGTGGATATGTTTGCCGATCTGCTGGGCGTGCTCGTGCTCGCCGGGCTGCTTGCGGTCGCGGTGGCGATCGGCTGGAGCTGGCGCCACGGCCAGGGCCAGGCGCGCGATCTCGCCAAATCCTGGGCCTTGCCGATGGTGGCGCTGGCGCTCACCCAATTGTTCGATTTCAGTGATGCG
>JAEKMC010000010.1:0-3033 GCA_019508115.1 Sphingomonas sp. | reverse complement strand
CGCTCTTCGGTGGCGGTGCGCAGATCGCGGTTCTCTCCGCCTCGGCCTTCCAGACGATCTGGCTGTCGATCACCGCCACCTTGCACGTCTCGACGATGCGCGCCGAGCTCGATCAGGCGCGCGCGGCGGAATCGGCGCTGGCCGAGCTCGCGAGCCGCGATCCGCTCACGGCCTTGCTCAACCGGCGCGGCTTCGTCGATTGCCTCGAAACCACCTTCGCCGGCGGCAACGAGGCGCCGCTCGCCTTGCTGCTGATGGATGTCGACCTGTTCAAGTCGATCAACGATCAGTTCGGCCATGAGACCGGCGACGCGGTATTATGCCGGATCGCGGACCTGCTCCGTCGGTTCGAGCGTGAGGTCTGCATCGCCGGCCGCATGGGTGGCGAGGAGTTCGTGGTCGCGATCAGCGGGCTCACCAGCTTCGCGCTCGCACAGTTCGCCGAACGCGTGCGCAACGAACTCGCGGCGCTGGATCATGGCGACGCCACGCGCAACCGCGCGGTCACGGTCAGCATCGGCGTAGCCGAGGGCACGACCCGGACGCGCTTCCAACGGCTCTACAGCGCCGCCGATCGCGCGCTCTACGATGCCAAGCGCGCGGGCCGCAACATGGTGATATTCTCCTCCGGCCTGCCCGATCCGCAGTCGCGCGAGCAGGCGGAACGCGACCAGTTCAGCTTCCGCTGGCCGCGGCGAAAGGCCTAACCCTCCGCAGACCCTGCCACGCAATCCTCCCGCCAAGGGGAGGATTGAGACTTTAATACCCGTCATGCTGAACGTGTTTCAGCATCCATCGCGACACCAGTACCTCGCCGCGAGATGGACCTTGAAACACGTTCAGGGTGACGAAAAGGAAAGTGATCCCCCCTACCGCCGCCGCGCCGCAAACCGGCTGATCGTCAATATTTCCTCCTCGACCAGCGCACTGCCGACATAGCCCGGCGCCTTCACCTGGCGCTCCGCCTCGGCCAATCGCGCGATCGCGGTCGCGAGCCCATCCGGCGTCCAGCGCTGCAGCTGGCTCTGGATCACCGGCTTCTCCTTCCAGAAGATCGCCTTGCCGGCGGTCTCCATCACGCGGTCGATGCTTTCGCCCTCGGCCATCTGCGCGCGCAATTGCGCGAGCTGGAGCGCGCGGCGCGCGAGCGCACGCAGCACCGGAATATCCTCGATCCCTTCGTTCGCGAGCCGCGCGAGTTCGGCATCCGCCTCCCCCGGCTGGCCGGAAAAGACCGCGTTGGACAGGCGCGAAAGATCGCCCTCCTCCATCGCCGCGCCGAGCGCGTCGAGCGCGTCATTCTCGAGCGGCTTCGGCCGGTCGGGCGCCGCGTCGAGATACAGCGCCATCTTCTCCAGCTCGCGGCTGATCAGCGCGCGATCGCCGTTGCACGCGCTCGCGACACGGTTGGCGACGTCGTTGCGGAGCTGCAGCCCCAAATCGCGCCCGACCTCGACCGCTAGCGCGGCCGCATTGCGCCCCTCGGGCACCCAGCTCTGATGCGCGAGCGCGGCATTGCTCGCCTGGACGAGCTTCACCAGCTTCGAATCCTTGCGCAACGCGCCGCCGATCGCGGCAATTGGATTGCCCGCCGCCGGCGCCTCCAGCAGCGCCTGCACCGCGTCGAGCGCGTCGTCGGTAGCGGGTTCCAGCCGAATCCAGCGCTTGCCGCCGAACAGGCTGATCGACGCCGCCTCGTCCGACAGCCGCGCGGGATCGCCCTTCAATTGGCTGGAGGTGAGATCGACCCGCTCCGCATCCGCCCCCATCGCCGCGCCAAGCCGTTCGGCGAGCGCGCGCGATCCGGCCTCGTCGGGACCGTAGAGCAAGTAAAAGCGGATCGCGGGATCGGCGCCGTCGAGCGCGCGCCGCAAGCGGGCCTCGTCCGGTTTCATTCCTTGCGCGGATGCTGCCGCGCATAGAGCGCGACGCGCGTCACGATCTGATCGGCGACCTCGCCCGCCAGATGTTCGAGCGCGGTCTGCTCGGCCGCGATCACCGCATATTCGGAGGTCACCACGTCGACGCCCGCATCCGATCCGGCGGTCGCGTCGAGCAGCACCGTCTGGCTGGCCGCATCGACCAAGGTGAAATGCGCGCGCAGCGTCCGCCGCTCGCGCGTCACCGTATTGTTCGATCGGATACCGAAGCCGGTGATCTGGTCGTCGAGCACGACATCGAGCCGGTAGCGACCCTTGTTATGCCCGTCGGCGCCAAGCCGGTCGACCAGCGCATTGCGCACCAGCCACCCCGGCTGCCCCGCAATCGGCCCGATCTCGACATCGCTGAGCGCCTGCGCGACCGCCCCGTGGCTGCCGCCCGCATACATGGGCTGGAGGCCGCAGCCGCCTAGCGTCATGCCGATGGGCAGGAGCAAGCCAAGGAGCAGGCGCCGCGTCATGCGACGATGTTGACCAGCCGGTCGGGGACCACAATCACTTTCTTGGGCGCCGCCCCGGCGAGGAAAGCCTGCACCTTAGCGGATTCCACCGCCATCGCCTCCAGCGCACCCTTGTCCAAGCCCTTGGCGACGATGAGCGTGTCGCGCAGCTTGCCGTTGACCTGGATCGCGACCGTGACCTCGTCCTCGACCAGCATCGCGGGATCGACATCGGGCCAGGGCGCGTCCGCGACCAGTCCTTCGCCGCCGATCCGTGCCCAGGCCTCCTCCGCCAGATGCGGCACCATCGGCGATGCAAGGCGGATCAGGGCGCGCGCGGCCTCGTCGCGCGCCGCCGAGGGCTTGGCTTTCTCGACCGCGCCGACCAGTTCGTACAGCTTCGCCACCGCCTTGTTGAACGAAAGCGATTCCACGTCGGCGGCAACGCCCGCGATCGTCTGGTGGGTCTTGCGGGTCAGCGCCAGATCGGCGCCCTCGCTGCCGTGGACCAAAGTCGCGCGCCACAGCCGCTGGACGAAGCGCGCGCAGCCTTCGATGCCGGAGACGCTCCACGGCAGATCGCGCTCGGGCGGGCTGTCGGACAGCATGAACCAGCGCACCGCGTCGGCGCCATATTTGGCGAGGATCGGTTC
>JAEKMC010000009.1 GCA_019508115.1 Sphingomonas sp. | reverse complement strand
GTTGAAGGACGTCTCCGGCCTGATCTCGATCGAGATCATCATGTCGCGCGCGCGCACCACCGAACGCGGCCTTTCGCGCGATTTCGGGATCGTCCGTCCGCGGCTCGCAATGGCGGGATTCAATCCCCATGCCGGCGAAAGCGGTGCGCTCGGCCGGGAAGAGATCGATATCGTCATCCCCGCGATCGAGCGGCTGCGCGAGGAAGGGATCATGATCGAAGGTCCGCTCGCCGCGGACACGATGTTTCATCCCCGCGCGCGGGCACGCTATGATGCGGCGCTCTGCCTCTACCATGATCAGGCGCTGATCCCGTTGAAAACATTGCACTTCGACGAGGGCGTGAACATCACGCTCGGCCTGCCGATCATCCGCACCTCACCCGATCACGGCACCGCCTTCAACATTGCCGGCAAGAATGCGGCGGATCCCGGAGCGACCATCGCGGCAATCCGGCTGGCGCATCAATGCGCGGAGAACCGGGCCCGCCTTCAGTGATCGGGTCACGATGAAGCTCGACCTGCCGCCGCTGCGCGATGTGATCGCTCGGCACGGCCTCTCCGCCGAGAAGGCGCTCGGCCAGAATTTCCTGCTCGATGGCCAATTGCTCGATCGGATCGCGCGCGTGCCGGGCCCCCTCGAAGGCGAGACAGTCTACGAGGTCGGCCCAGGCCCGGGCGGCCTGACGCGCGCGCTGATCGGCGCGGGCGCGCACGTCACCGCGGTCGAGCGCGATCGCCGCTGCCTGCCCGCGCTCGCCGAGCTGAGTGACGCCGCGCCGGGCAGGCTGAACGTGATCCAGGGCGATGCACTCGAGATCAACGAAGCGGCCACGGTGGGCGACGGCGCGCATATCGTCGCCAATCTCCCCTACAATGTCGGAACGGCCCTGCTCGTGCGCTGGCTCGGAGGCGAGGCATGGCCGCCTTTCTGGCGGTCGCTGACCTTGATGTTCCAAAAGGAAGTCGCAGAGCGGATCGTCGCGAAGCCCGACAGCGATCATTACGGCCGGCTCGCGATACTCGCCCAATGGCGCGCCACACCCCGGATCGCGCTGCCCGTCCACCGCTCCGCCTTCGTGCCGCCGCCCAAGGTGATGTCGGCGGTGGTGCATATCGTACCCGCCGCGCAGCCCGAGGGCGTCAGGTTCGCGATGTTGGAGAGGCTTACCGCCGCCGCCTTCGGCCAGCGCCGCAAGATGCTGCGCCAGAGCCTGAAGGGCCTGCCCGGCGCGCTGGAGGCGCTCGAACGGTTGGAAATCGACCCGACCCGGCGCGCGGAGACGCTGACGATCGACGACTTTGTCGCGGTCGCGCGGGTGCTCAGCTAGCAGCAGACGCATGGCCGCAATCTGCGCTTCCGAGGCGGAAGCCGACATCGGCCATCGAAGGGAAAAATAAAAAACACCGGAAACGAACTTGATGATTGCGCCGACGCGGGGATCCCCGGGACGCGAATTTCCCCGGCGCGAACGCGCACCCATCGCCTGCCGCTGTCGTTGCCAAATCTAAGAAAGAGCCAAAAAGCGCGCCACTGAGCTTAGTACGCTTTATACGTACGTTTGTCAAGCATTCTCCAGAGCGACCGTCCGTGGCCGTAGAGGCGCATTCTCCCGCCAGCCGGCGATCAGGCGGAATGCCCGCACCAAATCTGCGCTACCAACATGGATATGCCGCCACAAAAAGCAGCGGCGATGAATCCCGTCGCGTAGTTATGCGAAGACAAGAGGCCGCCGAGTGGGCCGCCGATCGCGACGCCCAGATCCCATGCCGATATTACGAAGCCAAGCGCCGTCGTGCGCTCGCCGCCGTTTGCCGCCGCAGCGACCATCGCGATATAGCATGGATAGATCAGCGCGATGCCGATGCCGGCCAATGCGGCCATGGCCAAGATCATACCCCCGTCACGCGCGACACCCAAACCAAGCAAGCCGACGATCTCCACGACAAGGGCGGCGATTAACATGCGGCGCGGGCCAAGATGGTCGACCAGCGGACTGGCTAGAAAGCGTGCCCCGAGAAAGGCCACCCCGAAAACGGCCAACGCAAAGTTTCTCTCCGGTAGATCCAATGTCGTCATGCGCGGCACCAGGCATGACGCGATGACCCCGTATCCGATGCTCGAGAAAACATAAGAGCCGCTTGGCCCCCTGGCCGCTGCCGGAAACCAGGACCGAGACGGAGCGGGCCTGACGTCGCGCACGGCCTCTCCTCCCGACGTCGTCGCGACCAAGATCAGTCCGGCCACGGGCAGGACGCTCGCCATCAGCCAAACGGCGCGAAAGCCGAAGATCGCATCCAAGGCCGCTCCGATAATCGGTCCGACGGTGAGGCCACCCCACATCGACAGACCGAATCGACCGGCGATCCCACCGCTTCTTTTGTTGGTGGCGCCGGATAAGACCCATCCGATCGACGCAGTGAATAGAGCGCCTTCGCCCAATCCAAGCATGAGTCGCGCCAGAATCAGGCAGAAATAATTAGGCGCGAGGAGATGGGCGACCCCGCCCAACGCCGCGCCGATCGTGCCCGCCATAACGATCCCACGCGCACCCCGCGCGTCGACCAAACGGCCCGCAATGGGCCGCGCGATCATCGTCGCCAGAAAGCCCACCGTGACAGCGACGCCCACGGCGTAGGGGCTGACCGTGAACCGAGCCTGCACGTAAGCGGGCATGACCTGGATCATGCTGCCGATGCAGACATATCCGGCGAATGCATTCAGCCAAAGGCGGAGGACCGGCGCGTCGGCCGTTTTGGCGAACGCGGGCGATGCAAACGCGTTCTGGATCGATTGCTCCAAATCCTGATCCCTCGCAAAAGCGATGTGAGCGATGCTGTCATCTCTTATGATCAGGACCACTCGACTGCTTTTCGGATTCACACGCGTTTCTCCGCGGAATCCATCGACATGTAATCACATGCGTTGTGAGAGATATTGACATGCAGAGGCACGTACCCCCGCTACAAAGCCTCCGTGCATTGGAGGCCGCAGCCCGCCATCTGAGCTACAGCCGGGCGGCCGAGGAACTGTCGCTCACACATGGCGCGGTCAGCCATCATATCGCGAAGTTGGAAGCCGTATTGGAGACGCGGCTGTTTGTCCGTGAGGGCCAGCGGATGGTACCCACTCCCGTCGCTCGAACGCTCGCCGCGGCCGCCCGACAAGGCCTGTCGATCATAAGCGACGCATTCGAGGCGGCACGCCTCTCGCCGCGACGAAACGCATCCTCCCGCGCGGACAGGCCGCTTGTGGTGAGCGTGCTGCCCAGCTTCGCGGCGCGCTGGCTATTGCCGCGGCTACCGGACTTTCAGCGCCGCCATCCGGCAATCGAGATCCATTTGCAGCCAAATGCGGACATCGCCAAACTCGATGGGCGAGACGGCGTGGATCTGGCGCTGCGGTACGGCACGGGCGGCTGGAGCGGCGTCGAAGGACGGCGGCTCATGTCGGGGTGGGTCTTTCCGGTCGCCAGTCCCGATTACATTCGACACCATCAACTCCGCACGCCGAAGGACCTCAAGCGTGCAACGCTGCTGCGCAAACCTGGGCAGCCCTGGACTCCGTGGTTCGCCGCCGCCGGCTTGGATTGGCCGGAGCCGTCCACGGGGCCGAGCTATGACGATGCCGGGCTCATCCTGGATGCCGCGGCGCAGGGGCAAGGGGTCGCACTTGGCCGCGCCGCGCTCCTGGAGGACGATCTGGCCGGAGGCCGGCTCGCCCGCATCGGCGATATCGCCATCGAGGACGAATATGCATGGTACGTGGTCTGGCGCGAGCATCGCGGAACCAGGCGCATGCGGGAGGCCGAGATCTTTCGACATTGGGTCATCGAAATGGCCGGTGCTTCTCCAGACCTGTTCCTTATTTCTCTGTCGAGCTGATCGTTCCAATCCAAACCGTTTCGTCATCGCGAGCGGAGGCGAAGCGATCCAGGCCTGCGCAGAAGGGGGAGCGGTGGACTGGATTGCCGCGCCGCTACGCGGCTCGCAATGACGACAATATCAGGTTTTGATGCGGATCATTGCTGCTTCTGGGTTTTGTCTTCCTGGCCCTTGGGGGGAACCTTGGTGTTGGCCTGCGCCGCGGCGACTTCGACCGGCGGGCCCTTCGCGATTGCGGCGTTGAGTGCGGCGGCCTGTGGGCAGGCCCCCTTACAGAGTTGGTTGATGCGGGCGAGGTTGACGCGTGCGCGTTCGACCGCACCCTTCTGGACCATTGCTTCGCCCTGGCCGGCCAAGGCGGTCAGGTCATTGGGATCGAGCGCGAGCGCGTCACGATAGAAGCGCACCGCCTTGCCCGGCAGCCCCTGCCCCTGCGCAACCCGGCCAAGCGCGACATAGGCGCCGCGATTGCGCGGATCGATCGCGAGTGCGCTTTCGAGCATATCCTCCGCGCCCGTGAAATTGCCCGCCGCCCGCAGCGCCTCGCCCTGGTGAAGCAAGGCTATGCTACGCGCGTCGACCTGGTCGTCGCGGCGCTGAGCGATGCTACTCGAGGATAAGGTGACGAGACCAAGCGCGAAAACGA
>JAEKMC010000008.1 GCA_019508115.1 Sphingomonas sp. | reverse complement strand
GTCATGCCGAATGCGCCGAACGCGAACGGCAGGAGCGCACCGAGCAGCAGACCGACGATCACGTACGGATTGGACAGCGAGAAATCGACCGCGAGGCTCGGGAAGAATTCCTTGAGGTCGGCGGTATAGGCACCGAACAACACGAGCGCGGCAAGCGCGGCCGAGCCGATCGCATAGCCCTTGGTCACCGCCTTGGTGGTGTTGCCGACCGCGTCCAATGCGTCCGTCTTCACGCGAACCTCATGCTCCAGCCCCGCCATTTCGGCGATGCCGCCGGCATTGTCGGTAACCGGACCATAAGCATCGAGCGCCACGACCATGCCGGCCAAAGCCAGCATCGAGGTCGCCCCGAAGGCGATGCCGATCACGCCCGCGAGCTGATAGGCCGCGATCACCGCGACTACGATCACCAAAGTCGGCAGCGCGGTCGATTCGAGGCTGACCGCCAGGCCCTGAATCACGTTGGTGCCGTGGCCGGTAACCGACGCCTTGGCGATCGACTTGACTGGGCGGTAATTGGTGCCGGTGTAATATTCGGTGATCCAGACGAGCGCGCCCGTGACGACGAGCCCGATCATCGCGCACCAGAACAGGTCCATTCCGGTGAAGGCGGTGCCGGCCGCGGCAACCGCGCTCGTGCCCGCGCCGGTGGCGTCGATCGCGCCGCCGAGCTGACCGTTGAGATCGCCGAGCGCATATTTGAACGCGCCGTAGATCGCCGCCGCACCCAGGACTGCCGAAACCAGGAAGCCCTTGTAGAGCGCGCCCATGATCGAGCCGCCGCCGAGGCGCACGAAGAAGGTGCCGATGATCGAGGTGATGATGCAGACGCCGCCGATCAGCAGCGGCAGGCTCATCAGCTTGAGGACGAGTGTGGGATCCTTCACGAACAAGGCGATCGACACCATCGTCACGCCGAGCGTCACGACATAGGTTTCGAACAGGTCGGCCGCCATGCCGGCGCAATCGCCGACATTGTCGCCGACATTGTCCGCGATCACGGCCGGGTTGCGGGGATCATCCTCGGGAATGCCGGCCTCGACCTTGCCGACCAGATCGGCGCCGACGTCGGCCGCCTTGGTGAAGATGCCGCCGCCAAGACGCGCGAAGATCGAGATGAGCGAGGCGCCGAACGACAAGGCGACCAGCGCATTGATCACGATCCGGTCCGTCGGCGCATGATGTGCGAAGCCGACGAGGTAATAAAAGAAGACGGAGATGGCCAGCAGGCCGAGGCCCGCAACCAGCATGCCGGTGATCGCGCCTGAGCGGAAGGCGGTGGTGAGACCGGCTTGCAGGCTGTGACGCGCGGCTTCCGCGGTGCGGACGTTCGCCTTCACCGAGATGTTCATGCCGACGAAGCCGGTCGCACCCGACAGCAAGGCGCCGATCAGGAAGCCGACCGCCGAAACCAGGCCGAGGAAATAGCCGACCAGGACGACCACGACGAGGCCGACGACGGCGATCGTGGTATATTGGCGGGCGAGATAGGCGCGCGCCCCTTCCTGGATGGCGGCGGTATTGGACGCCACTTTATTTGCGGCCGGGTTTGGGGGAAGGCTTAAAGAGACTTGGGCCCATCGGCAAGCCGAGTGAAGACCCGGTCGAAAGCTACGCGATCACGCGCGAATCAGATCACGAAATGATGCATGCCAAGCGCCGCGAAGCCGCCGCAGGCAAGACCGATCAACAATAAGGTCAGGCTGCGGAAGTCATGGCGCGTCATGTTCGAATCCAAGTCTTGGCGGCAGCGGCACCGGGCCGTTGCGATCCTTGAGCGTCAGCCCACGCCCCGGGGCGAAACGGCCGACCGGTGTGACCCTAGCCAGGTTCGGTTGCGAAAGCTTTAAGCCAGGCAGGCCGGCGAACAGCAGCTCGTAATCGTCGCCGGCGGTGATCGCCTTCATCCTGTCCGCGCCTTCGACGACCGGCACCGCGTCCAGATCGATCTCGACAGCGAGGCCGCTCGCCTCGGCCATGCGCTGGGCGTCGATCAACAATCCGTCCGAAATATCGGCCATCGCGTGGACGAGGGGCGCGAGCGCCTGACCCTCGGCAAGCCGCGGTCGCGGCCGGCGATAGGCGGCGAGCCATTCGGCCGGCCCTTCGCGCTCACCTTGCGCGATGGCGAGCCCCAGACCCGCCGCGCCGACCTGTCCGGTCATGTAAAGGACATCCCTGGCTCGCGCGCCGGAACGATGCGGCGCGCCATGGGGCGGCGCCGTACCGAGCGCGGTCATCCCGTGCGCGCGCGGGGCGCCCGCGGGTATCCGCACCGTATCCCCGCCGAGCAGCGGAACGCAGAAAGCGCCGAGCGCCTCGCGCAAGCCATCGACAAAGGCCGCATCCTGCTCCTCCTCGGCCGCCAGCGCATAGCCGAGCAGGACGCCCAGTGGCCGCGCACCCTTGGCGGCGAGGTCGGACAGGTTCACCGCAACCAGCTTCCACGCCACGTCCGCCGCCGGATCGCCGGGCAGATAATGCACCCCCTCCACGATCATGTCGTGCGTCAAGACGATCGCGCTCTTGCCGAGCCCGAGCACGGCGGCATCGTCGATCAGCCCGCGCGCGGCGGGGTGTCGTGCCAAGGGCTTCAGAAGCTCGATGAAGTCACGTTCGCGGGACATCCATGTTACTTAGCGATCTGGATACGGAAATGCATTCCGGCATCCTGCTCGCGACGGTAAGCTTCGTCCCGCCAGGGGAACCGCTCACGGCATATTGCGGCGCGCCGCGTGAACAAAGGGAATGCGGTTTGGATCGGGACATCGCTTCTTTGTCCGATCGGGAGCGCCAGGTACTCGCGCTATTGGCACGCAGCTACGACGCCAAGTCGATTGCACGAACATTGCGAATTTCGGTCCACACGGTGAACGAACAGTTGCGTGCTGCGCGGCAAAAGCTTGGCGTCACCAGTAGCCGCGAGGCAGCGCGACTGCTGCTGGAAAGCGAAGGCGACACACCCAAAATCCTTGGAGACAGACAAATTGGGATTGGAACGCGGGACGGCGGCGGGCCCAAATCGGCGCTGCCCGGAATGCGGGCGCTTCTCTTCATCGCCGGAGCCTATCTGATGATCCTGCTTGCGCTTCTCGCCCTCACCCTTTCGGAAGAAGGACGCCACACCGGCCCGGCTGCGCCTACCGTAATCGCGACGAGCCCGGGGAACGGGAGCGTTATCGCTCCGGGGCCGTACCTGCTGTCGGTCACTTTCGATCAGCCGATGATGGAAGGGGATTATTCGTTCGTGCGGATCTCGCCGGAAACATTCCCCAATTGCGAACATAGGGCGGCGCTGTCGGCCGACCGTCGCACCTTTTCAATGCGCTGCACCGCCACGGCAGGCAGACATTACGAAGTCTGGTTTAACAGGCCGCCCTATATGAGCTTCCAGGGACAATCGGGACTCATCGCCCAGCCGCAGCAATTGCTCTTCTCGGTACGGCGATACTGAACTGTCTATCGACGAGCCGAAGTTTCGGTCCGCTTAGTGGCTCATTCCGCAGACCTTGGGCGATCCAGCCATCCGCAGGCGCGCAAAACCGCCACGCGATTGCGCGCAACCGGCACGCGCATGCCGTTCGTCAGCGTAAGAATGATCGAACGATCCGCTTCTTCCCAATCGCGCACCGCGGCGCGGGCAACCCACCAGGACCGATGGACCTGGAGCCCACGATCCGGACCCAGCTCCTCGGCGACCTGGCGCAACGGCACGAGGTGCATAAAGGAACGTCCGACCGTGTGGACGCGAACATGATGATCTTCCATCTGGAGGCAGAGCGCGGCTTCCACCAGATGCGATGGCAGCGAACGACTGCGCGTCGATGGGGCAGCGCGCATAGTGTCCCGGCGGGAGGAAAGACCGAGGCCGCTCGCCATCTGCGGCAGCTGGGGCCGCCCCGTTTCATACCATAAGGCGATGGTCGCCGCCGGCATCGCGATCACGACGGTTTGAATATACCATTCGATCGGCCGGATCCCCGAAGCATGAACCGGCCAGAACAGGTAGCAACCCGCTGCCGCCACGCCGGCCAGCGGAATGCTGGCAAGGAGGACAGCCACCGCACCGGTGAACCACGGCGGAAAGCCCCGCCGCATGCCGATGCGCAGCCCGCCGACGACAGCGGGCCACAGGATCAGCGTTCCAGCCCAGAACAGCATCGTCCAATAGAATAAGCGCGACGTGGGCCTGGCGAGGAAGCTGCCATAGGGGCCGACGATTCCGAACAGCAGTCCGGCTATCGTCGTGCCGCGGAACAGACTGGCCCAGCGCTCCGGCCGGATCAGCTCGTCGAATTCAACGATCCCATCGCCGAACCAATCGTCCGGCCCAGACCTGTCAAGCCGATCGTTCCTGGGTGACCACTGGCCCATTCGTCCATTCGTCCTTTCGCGAATGCAGCGTGGCACAGGCCCCCGCCGGTCCGCAAGCTGCGTCGATGTCGAGAACGGCTGAAATTGCAGAGGAAAGGCTCGCGGGCGGGGCCGACCGATCGCGCATGGCCGAGGGCGAGCTCTACCGGAGCGATACATTGCTCGTTCGTGCCGTTCCGGGCGAGGACAGGACCAGCTGGATCGTCTCCTTCGACCATTTCCGGAACCAGCCCGGCTTCGCGCCGGAAGGCTTCGGCGAAACCTTTTTACGCGACCAACGGCTGTCCGCCATCCATGTGCTGTGTCGCGACAATAGCTGGTATCAATATCCGGACACGCTGCTGGCATGCGCCGCTATCCGTAACGCGCTCGTCGGCGCGGAGCGGGTGGTGGCCTATGGATCGAGCATGGGGGCCTATGCCGCGATACGCCTGGGTTCCGCGATCGGTGCCACCGCGACGCTTGCCCTGTCGCCCCAATATTCCATCGACCCTGCGAAGGTGCCATGGGAATGGCGCTGGAATCAGTATCGCGACGCGATCGCCCGGAGCGGCTGGCGGGAGGAGGTCGACGGGCCGATCGCCGGCGAGATCATCCCCTATGTCACGTTCGATCCGACCGACATCGATCTGCGCCATGTCGAACGTATCGAACAGGATATCTGCATCCACCGGATTCCGCTGCCCTATACGGGCCATCCGACGACCGGTTATCTTGGCGAGGTCGATCTGCTGCAGCCGTTGCTGCGCGCGGTCTACGACGGCACCGATGCGTGCGCGCTGATGCATTCGGAGCGCGGGCGCCGTCGAGGGAGTTCCTTCTATCTCGGCACGCTCGCCGGCAAACAGCCCCCATGCCGGCTCGATACGGCGATCCGCCTCGCCGAACGCGCGAGCGTGCTTCGGCCGGATGGACCGATAGGGCATCACAGCCTCGCCAAACTGCTGATGCAGGCGGGCCGTCATGCGGAGGCGATCGCGATCCATCGTCGCATTGCCGAGATGACCGGCCGCGAGGCCATGTACCTGCCGGAATATGCCGAGGCGCTGGCGGCGACCGGCGACCTCCACGGAGCGGCGGCCATCGCGACGGAAACGGCAGGGAAGTTTCCAGGCGCGGCGCATATCCACCATTGGCACGCGAATTTCCTGTGGCAAATCGGGGACCATGCGTCCGCTCTGGCGGCGGCGCATCGCGCGGTCGAACTCGATCCCACCGCGGTGTATGTGGAGGGCCTGCGCGGCTATCAGGCAATGCTCGAACGACCGAGCGGCGGGCTTGCCGCACGCCAGAAACGGCGTCGTTCTGAGCGACATTCCTTCTTGAGAAAAGTCGGCGACTTCCTCGCCGGCCGTCTCAGGCCCGCAAGCGATCGCCGCGCCTAACATCCCAGCGCGCGCAGCGTGTCGGCGAGCGCCGTGTCGAGCGGCGTGTGCGGTTCGTCGCCGATCGCTTCGATCAGCGCGTGATTGTCGAGCCGGACCGGGTGCCGCCAGAAAGGCTTCATCTCGATCAACTCGCGCAGCGTCGTGCTGAACGGAGCCGCCAAGGGCAGCAACATCCAGGGCAGCCCGGAGGGTTTCAGGTCAGGCTTGCCCGCGGCACGCGCGACGAATCGCGGCAGCGTCGCCTCGATATCGAGCAATCGCGCAAAGGTCTCGCCAACGTCGGGCAGATAAGCCCAGGCGTGGCCGACGCCTTCCCTGCCGGGCGTGGTGATCGACGTGACGGGCTTGCCAGGCTTGATCATGCCCTGCGCCAGCCAATTATTGCCCGCATAGGGCCCGAAAAAATCGCCGCAGCGCAGGATCAGCGACCGGATGTTCGCCATTTCCATGCGGTGTTCGAGCTCGGCGCGGATCACACCCTTGCGGGTGTTCGGATTTTGCCGGCTATCGGGCCGTGCCACAGGGGTTTCGCGGGGATCGTAATTATAGATCGTGCCCGGCAGGACCAGCCGCGCGCCATTCGCCGCGGCGGCGGCGATGCTGTTCTCGATCATCGGCAGGACGAGCGCCGCCCAATTGCGATAGCCCGGCGGATTGACCGCATGCACGATCGCGTCGACGCCCTCGGCCGCCGCCTCGACATCCCGACGCTTCAGCGCATCGCCCAGATACCAATCGATCCCATCGCCCTCGCGCGGGCTGCGCGCGAACCCGCGCACCTTCCAGCCATGCCGCACCAGCGCGTGCGCCGTCTCCCCACCCGCGCCGCCGCCCGCACCCAAAACCAAAGCCGTCTTCGTCATCACTGCCTCCATGCTGATCGACGCATGATCGGCGCGCACGAGCCTCATTAGAATTGTTCATGATGACCAGCTTGCCTATACAAAATGTATGAGCAACGACTGGGAAGCCCAACGTGCCTTTCTGGCGGTCGTGCGGGAAGGCAGCCTGTCGGGGGCGGCTCGCGCGCTCGCCGTCGCGCAGCCCACCGTCCGCCGCCGGATCGAGCGGCTGGAGGCTTCGGTCGGCGCGCCGTTATTCGTGCGCGCGCCCAACGGGCTGATCCCGACCGATCGCGCGGAAGCTTTGATGGTCTACGCCGAAACGATGGCGCTGGCGGCGGATGCGTTCGAACGGTCGGCTTCGGCGGAAGTCGGCAAGGTCGCGGGCACGGTGCGCATCTCGGCGAGCGAGATCGTGGCGATCGAAATCCTGCCGAATATAATCGGCCCCCTGATGACAGCGCATCCCGAGCTCGCGATCGAGCTGTCGGCCAGCAATCGCAACGAGGATCTGCTACGGCGCGAGGCGGATATCGCGGTCCGGATGGTGCCGCCCGTACAGGAAGCCCTGGTCGCGCGGCGGATCGGCGCGATTCCGCTCGGTCTGCATGCGCATTCCGATTATCTCGCGGCGCGCGGGCATCCCGGCTCGCTCGCCGAGGTTGAGGAGCATGCTCTGATTGGGCCCGCGCGCAACAGCCCGATTCTGCGCGTGTTGCAGGCACGCGGATTTCTGCCGGAGATTGCCGATTTCGCCTTTCGCAGCGACAGCGACATCGCGCAGCTGGCCGCGATCCGCGCGGGCCTGGGTGTCGGCATCTGCCAAGTTCCGCTGGGCCGGCGCATTCCCCGGCTCGTGCACCTGCTGCCGGATGCCTTTTCGTTCCCGCTCGAAACCTGGGTGGTCACGCACGAGGATTTGCGCGACGTCGCGCGCGTCCGGGCGGTTTTCGATGCGCTGGTGGATGGGCTGACGCGCTATTTGCGGTCCTAGAAGTTCCTGATCACCGCCAGGAAGGCATCGCCAAAGGCGTCGAGCTTGCGCGCGCCGACCCCCGTGATTTCG
>JAEKMC010000106.1 GCA_019508115.1 Sphingomonas sp. | reverse complement strand
GCCAGGGCTTCGACGTGATCAAGACGGTCGAGGCCTTGGAAGCGCGCCTCACGCATATCCGCACGCCGATGTCGCTGTCGGTGCTGGGCTGCGTCGTCAACGGCCCCGGCGAAGCGCGCGAGACCGATATCGGGCTCACCGGCGGCGGCAACGGCAAGCATATGGTCTATCTGTCGGGCGTAACCGATCACACAGTGCAGGACGCCGACATGATCGAGCATATCGTCAAGCTGGTCGAAGCCAAGGCCGCCGAGATCGACGCCGCCAACGCCGCCATCGCCGTCGCCGCGGAGTAGGCGGCAAGCGCCTCGAATTTTGAGCAAAACGACCAGTCCCGTCATCGCCTTCGGCGTCGCCTGTCTCGGCATCGGGACCTTCTCCTGCATGGACGCGATCATGAAGCAGGTGTCGATCCATATCGGCGCCTATAATGCGATGCTGTGGCGCTCGATCGTCGGCCTTGCGATGAGCGCGCCCTTATTCCTGATATGGGGCGTGAAATGGCCCGAGCGCAGCCGCGCAATCCTCCATCTCAAGCGCAGCACCGCCGCCGGCATTTCGATTCTGCTCTTCTTCTGGGGGCTGGTACGCGTGCCGATGGCGGAGGGTGTCGCGCTGAGCTTCCTGTCGCCGATCATCGCGCTAATTTTGGCGGCGCCGATGTTGGGAGAAAAGGTCGGCAAAAGCGCGGTCGGTGCCTGCCTGCTCGCTTTTTCCGGGGTAATCGTGATCGTTCTCGGCAAAGCGCATGAGGGGGGCGGGCCGGCCGCCTTTCATGGTGCGATCGCGATCATCATCGCGGGCGTTTTCTACGCGTATAATCTCGTCCTGCTCCGGCGCTCGGCGCTGCTCGCCGGACCGATCGAGATCACCTTCTTCACCAACCTCGTCTTCACCGGCCTTTATTTGATCGGCAGCCCGATAAGCGCGATGCTGTTGCCTCTGCGGTGGCTGCCGCTCATAGGCGCAGCCGCGGGGCTCGCAGTGCTCTCGTCGCTGTTGCTGGCCTGGGCCTATGCCCGCGCCGAGGCGCAGCGGCTGGTGCCGGTCGAGTTCACCGCCTTCATCTGGGCCGCGATATTGGGAGCGATCGTGTTCGGGGAAAAAGTCTTGCCGCTGACCGTGTTGGGTGCCGCGATGATCGTCGCCGGCTGCGTGATCGCGGCGCGCGCACGCCACGCGCCGATGCCATCGACCGAGGCCGCATCGTGATCGTCCGCCGCGCTACGCCCGCCGACGTGCCCGCCATCCTGCGGCTGATCGTCGCGCTGGCCGTCTACGAACGCGAGCCGGACGCGGTGAAGGCGACCGAAGAGTCGCTCGCGGCCAGCCTGTTCAGCGATAATGCTCACGTCTTCGCCCACGTCGTGGAGCATGAGGGTGAGGTGGTCGGCATCGCTGTCTGGTTCCTCAATTACTCCACCTGGACGGGCCGGCCCGGCATCTATCTCGAGGATTTGTTCGTCGCCGAGACCGCGCGCGGTCTCGGCGCGGGCAAGGCCCTGTTCAAGGCGCTTGCCGAGGAAGCCGAACGGCTCGGTTGCGCGCGGATCGACTGGGCCGTGCTCGATTGGAACACGCCCGCGATGGATTTCTACCGCTCGATCGGTGGGCGTCGCCAGACTGGCTGGCAGCCTTGGCGGATCGATGGCGTCGCGCTGGAGGATCTTCGGAAATGAGCGAGGAACTGCTCGCCCGCATCGCCGCCGCGCTCGATCGGATCGCGCCGCCGCCACCCGAAAGCGCCGATCCGGTCGCGCATCCGGCCTATGTTTGGCGCGACGGGGCCTTGCAGGCCGCGCGTGCGTTCGCGCCCATGCCGCTCGACCTGCTCGAAGGCATGGAAGCGCAGAAGGACGCTGTGCTCGGCAATCTGCGGCGCTTGGCCCAGGGCTTGCCCGCGCATGACGTCCTGCTGTGGGGCGCGCGCGGTACGGGCAAGTCGGCGCTGGTGAAGGCCGCGGTCGGCCAGGTGCAACAGGAAAGTGGCGCGATCGCGCTGGTCGAGGTCGCGGGCGACGGGCTTGCCGGCCTTCCGGGTCTGTTCGCCAGATTGGCGGACGTGCCGCGCGCGTTCGCGCTCTTCATCGACGATCTGGGTTTCGCCGAACCGAGCGAGGCACCGCGCCTGCTGCGCTCGGTGCTGGAGGGAGGTGCGGAGGCGCGCCCGGCCAACGCGCGGCTGCACGTCACCGCCAATCGCCGCCACATCGTGCCGCGCGACATGGCGGAGCAGGAAAGCGCGATCAATCCGCGCGACACGGCCGACGACAAGCTCGCGCTCGCCGACCGGTTCGGCTTGAGCCTGGGCTTTCACGTCGTCGATCAGCCTACCTATGTCGCGATCGTGGCGGGCTATGCGCGCGCTTATGGTCTCCGCTTCGATCCGCATGAGGCGATCGCGTGGGCGACGCAGCGCGGCGGCCGTTCGGGCCGCGTTGCCTGGCAATATGTCGTCGAGCTTGCCGGCGAGCAGGGCAAGACCCTCCCGGCCTGATCGGAACGGCCTCCTCGACGGTGCGTTCGGCCCGCAGCGAGAGGAGAAATATATGTCGGATGAAACCAAAGAGGTCGTGGTCGAAAAGACAGGCGTGAATGTGGCAGCGATTATCGTCGCCATCACCCTGTTGATCGCAGTTCTGGCGGTGCTGCGTTATTTCGGGATGATTTAGGCTTCGCCGCCTATCTTGAGCGTGACGTCGCGGATTCGGACGAGCATTTGGCTGAAGGCCGCAACATCCTTCGGATCGAAACTTGCGAATATTTGGCGTTCGAGTTGCAAGGCTTTGGGCGCGACCTGATCATAGAGATCGTGCCCCGCCTTGGTCAGGTGCAGGCTCTGCGATCGCCGGTCGCTGCTATGTGGCCGCCGATCGACCAGGCCGCGATCGACCAGTGCGATCGTGGCGCGGCTTACCGTGACCTTGTCCATGCGCGTGCGGCGGCCGACCTGCTGCTGCGTGATCCCTTCATCCTCGCCGATGACCGCGATCAGCCGCCATTCCGGAATCGTGAGGCCGAACAAGGCCTGATAGCTGCTGGCGATCGCGTCGCTCACCACATTGGACGTGACCGACAGAAGATAGGGGATGAATGCGTCGAGACGCAGCGAAACGTCGGCCATAGGCGTTGGTAACATTTGACACCATCGGCGCAAAGTCGCATTTGATGGTATCAATTGATACTATACCGAGAGGCGCCGCGATGGCCCAGACTCCGCAGAATCCGCTTGGCCTCAATGGCTTCGAATTCGTCGAATTCACCTCGCCCGACGCGCAAGCGATGGGGCGTCAGTTCGAGCAGATGGGCTTCGTGCCGTCGCACCGACATCCGACCAAGAACATCACGCGCTATAAGCAGGGGCGCATCAACCTGATGCTCAACCGCGATGCCGCAGGCCGCGTCGCCGAGTTCCGCAACGAACATGGCGCGTCGGCTAGCGCGATGGCGTTTCGCGTCGCCGATCCGCAGGCCGCGCTCCAATGGGCGCTCGAGAATGGCGGGAAGGCGACCGAGGAGGATGATACCGTCATCCAGGGAATCGGCGGATCCTATCTCTATTTCATCCAGGACGGCATCGATCTCTACGAGGATTGGGCGGAGTTTCCCGGTTGGCAGGAGGCCGAGGCGAAGAACAATGTCGGGCTCGATTTGCTCGATCACCTGACCCACAATGTGCGGCGCGGGCAGATGCGGGTCTGGTCCGAATTCTACAAGACGCTCTTCGGCTTCGAGGAGCAGAAATATTTCGATATCAAGGGCAAGGCGACCGGGCTGTTCAGCCAGGCGATGATCGCGCCCGATCATGCGATCCGCATTCCGTTGAACGAGAGCCAGGACGACAAGAGCCAAATCGAGGAATTCATCAAGGATTATAATGGAGAAGGCATCCAGCATCTCGCGCTGACGACGGACAATATCTACGACACGGTCGAGCGGCTGCGCGCGCGGGGCGTGCGGCTACAGGATACGATCGAGACCTATTACGAACTGGTCGACAAGCGCGTGCCCGGCCATGGCGAGGACCTCGAGCGCCTCCGCAAGAACCGCATCCTGATCGACGGCAACGTCGGCGACGAGGGCATCCTGCTCCAGATCTTCACCGAGAACATATTCGGTCCGATCTTCTTCGAGATCATCCAGCGCAAAGGCAATGAGGGCTTCGGCAACGGCAATTTCCAGGCGCTCTATGAGTCGATCGAGCTCGACCAGATCCGCCGCGGGGTGATCACGGTCGACGAATAATGGATTCGTCATGCCGGACTTGTTCCGGCATCCACTTGGAGGTTGTGGGCTGGCTTCAGGGTGGACCCCGGAACAAGTCCGGGGTGACGTGGGCCACAAAAGGCAACGGGCGGATACAATGACCGAATATCAAAGCGGCTTCGGCAACCATTTCGCGAGCGAAGCGGTGCCCGGCGCGCTTCCTGTAGGCCAGAATTCGCCGCAAAAGGTGCCGTTCGGTCTCTATGCCGAGCAGCTTTCAGGCACCGCCTTCACCGCGCCGCGCGCGGAGAATAAGCGATCCTGGCTTTACCGTCTGCGCCCGACCGCCAGCCATAAGCCGTTCCAGCCCTATCGGGGCGCGGCTTTGCTCCGATCGGCGCCCTTCGATGAGCTGCCGCCAACCCCCAATCGCCTGCGCTGGGATCCACTGCCGTTGCCGGACGCGCCGACCGACTTTGTCGATGGCCTCGTCACCTATGGCGGGAATGGCGACGTCGCGATGGGGGCGGGGTTGGGCATCCATCTGTACGCCGCCGATCGCTCGATGGTGCGGCGCGCGTTCCAGAATGCCGATGGCGAGATGCTGATCGTGCCGCAGCAGGGCGTACTCACGATCGTCACCGAACTGGGCCGATTTGACGTCGCCCCGCTCCAGATCGCGCTGATCCCGCGCGGCTTACGCTTCCGGGTCGAGCTTTCAGGGCCGTCGCGCGGCTATATCGTCGAGAATTACGGTCAGCCGTTTCGCTTGCCCGACCTGGGTCCGATCGGCGCCAATGGCCTCGCCAATCCGCGCGATTTCGAGACGCCGACCGCCTGGTTCGAGGATGAGGATGCGCCGCATGAGATCGTCCAGAAATTCCAAGGCAAGCTCTGGACCACGACGCTCGACCATTCGCCGTTCGATGTGGTCGCCTGGCACGGCAATCTCGCGCCCTGCCGCTATGATCTGGCGCGTTTCAACACGATCAACACGGTCAGCTTCGACCATCCCGATCCGTCGATCTTCACCGTGCTGACTTCGCCATCCGAGCATCACGGCACCGCCAATTGCGATTTCGTGATCTTCCCGCCGCGCTGGATGGTGGCCGAGCATACATTCCGGCCGCCCTGGTTCCATCGCAACGTGATGAGCGAGTTTATGGGCCTGATCGAGGGCGCCTACGATGCCAAGGAAGGCGGTTTCGCCCCCGGCGGGGCCAGCCTGCACAACCAGATGGCGGGCCATGGCCCCGACCGCGCCAGTTACGAGAAAGCGGTCGCCGCCGACCTCAAGCCGCACAAGATCGAAGGGACGATGGCCTTCATGTTCGAGAGCCGCTGGGTGATCCGCCCGACCCGCTGGGCGGCGGAAAGCCCGCTCTGTCAGCTCGATTACGACGATTGCTGGGCAGGCTTCGCCAAGGCGAAGCTGTCGTGAGCCTGATCGACGAAACCCACGACCCCAAGCGCCGGAGTTGGGTCGAGAGCGCCAATGGCCATCCCGATTTCCCGATCCAGAACCTGCCGCTCGGCATCTTCTCGCCGGGCAACCATGCCCCACGCGTCGGTGTTGCGATCGGCGATCTGATCCTCGATCTGGGCGGGGCAGGGGCGTTCCTGTCCGATGGGGTAGCCCGCACGCTGGGCGGCACCACGCTCAATCCGCTGATGAGCCTGCCCGTAGCCGAGCGCGTGGCGATGCGGCGGCGACTATCCGAACTGCTGTCTGACGAGGCGCATCGCGCGACAATCGAGCCCTTGCTCTATCGCGCCGACGAATGCGCGCTGCATTTGCCCGCCGCGATCGGGGATTATACCGACTTCTATGTCGGCATTCACCATGCGGCCAATGTGGGCGCGCTGTTCCGCCCCGACAATCCGCTGCTGCCCAACTATAAATATGTACCGATCGGCTATCATGGCCGTGCATCGTCGGTGCGGCCTTCGGGCGTGCCGGTGGTGCGCCCCAACGGTCAGCGCAAGGGCCCGCACGACGCCGAACCCAGCTTCGGCCCCGCGCGCCGGCTCGATTATGAAATGGAGCTCGGCATCTGGGTGGGGCAGGGCAATGCGCTCGGCCATCCGATTCCGATCGATGAGGCGAACCAGCATATCGCCGGCTTTTGCCTGCTCAACGACTGGTCGGCGCGCGACGTGCAGGCGTGGGAGTATCAGCCGCTGGGCCCGTTCCTGGCGAAGAACTTCCATACCACGATCTCGCCCTGGGTGGTGACGGCTGAGGCACTGGCACCTTTCCGGGTCGAACAGCCTGCGCGCGCCGAGGGCGATCCTGCGCCGTTGCCCTATCTATTCGACGAGGCGGACCAGCGGAACGGCGCGCTTGCGGTGGAGCTGGAGGTGCGGCTCTCCACCGCTGCGATGCGGGAACAGGGGCTCGCGCCCATCACGCTCAGCCGCGGCTCGGCCACGGATATGTACTGGACGATGGCGCAGATCGTGACGCACCATGCGTCCAACGGCTGCAACCTCCAGCCGGGGGACCTGATCGGCACCGGTACCATCTCCGGACCCGAGAAAGCCGCATTCGGGAGCCTGCTTGAACTGAGCAGGGGCGGGGCCGATCCCATCTCCTTGCCGAGTGGCGAGAGGCGTACTTTCCTGGAGGATGGCGACGAAGTGACGCTGCGCGCGACCGCACGGGCGGAAGGGCGTGTTCCGATCGGTTTCGGAACGTGCAGCGCGGTGATAGTGCCGGCATTATGAGCGACATCCTGTTCCATAGTTATTGGCGATCGAGCGCGGCCTATCGGGTGCGGATCGCACTCAACCTCAAGGGCCTCGACTATGAAGAGGTCGATCACGACCTTCGCACCGGCGCGCAGCAGGATCCGGCCTATAAGATGGTGGCCCCGGCCGGGCTCGTGCCGGCGATCGAGCACGACGGTCAAGCTTATGTGCAGAGCCTGGCCATTCTGGAGTGGCTGGAGGAGCGCTGGCCTGAGCCAGCCTTGCTTCCGAAATCCTTGAACGAGCGGGCGATTGTACGGGGAATGGCGCTGACGATCGGGGCGGATATCCACCCCCTCAATAACCTGCGGATTCTGAATTACCTCAAAAACGAACTGAAGGAATCGCAGGAGAACGTGGACGCGTGGATCGCCCACTGGATCCATGAGGGCTTCACCGCATTGGAAGTGCTGATCGGCCGCCATGGCGATGGTTTCGCCTTTGGCGCCGCACCTACGATCGCGGATTGTTTTGTTATTCCCCAGGTGTTTAATGCGGAACGCTTCAGCGTTGATCTAACAAGCTTCCCAAAGATCAGGGCGGTTGCGGATAAGGCTCGGGCACTCCCGGCATTTGCCGCGGCCCACCCCGACCGCCAACCCGGCGCGCAGACGGCGTGAACCCAGGCGAGCGGCTGACCGAAACGCCGCCCGGCGTTCGTCTCGCACCGCTTGATGACATTGCGGACGGCAGCGCGCGGAACTTCGTGCTGCAGATGAAAGCCGGCCGCTTTCATGGTTTCGTGGTGCGGAAAGGCGACCACGTCTTCGGCTACCGCGACCGCTGCCCGCATATGGGCCTCCCGCTGGCACAGGAACTGGACCGTTACCTGACTTCGGGCGGCGAATTGATCCTCTGCTCGTGGCATGGCGCCTTGTTCGACGTGGAGAGCGGCCGATGCGTCGGAGGGCCCTGCATGGGTGCGAGCCTTCCCGTCTGGCCGGTGACGGTCGAAGGCGGAATCATCCGCACCGCATAAATTTAGTGATACCGGGAATAAACCCGGCGCGACCCTGATCTTTCCTTGCGACTGTCACGCAACCGGAAAGCCACATCCATGGGTCACGATCACGATCATGCGCACGAGCGCCATCTCAACCGACGCAGCCTGCTGACGCGTTGCGCCGGCTGGGCGGGCACGGCGGCGGTCTACAGCGTCGCAGGGGGCGTGGTGTCCTCGGTCAGCCTTGACGCGGCGTTGGCCGCGGGCAAGCCGGCGGCGCACACCAAGCCCTTCACCTTCGTCCAGATCAGCGACACGCATATCGGATTCGACAAGGCGGCCAATCCCAACGTCCATGCGACCGCCGTACAGGCGGTCGAGCGGATCAAGGCGATGCCGGTCAAGCCCGACCTGATCCTGCACACGGGCGACATCACGCATCTGTCGAAGGACGACCAGTTCGACGATGCCAGGCAAATATTGTCGGGGCTCGACGTTCCGGTCTTTTATGTCCCCGGCGAGCATGACTTCCTCGACGAAGGACAGGGCAAGACCTTCCTCAGCCATTATGGCCGCGGCACACACGGGCTGGGCTGGTACAGCTTCGATCATGACGGCGTGCATTTCGTCGCGCTCAACAATGTCGCGGGACTGAAGCCGGGCGGCATGGCGCATCTTGGCGACGATCAGATTGCGTGGCTCAAGCAGGATCTGGCCGGCCTGTCGTCGAGCGCGCCGATCGTGGTGTTCGCGCATATTCCGCTGTGGACCGTCTACGAGGCGTGGGGCTGGGGGACCGATGATGCCGACCAGGCACTGGCTTTGCTGCGCCGCTTCGGCTCGGTCACCGTCCTCAATGGGCATATCCATCAGGTGCTCCACAAGGTGGAGGGCAATGTCTCATTCCACTCGGCGCGGTCCACTGCTTACCCTCAGCCCGCGCCGGGGGCTGCTCCGTCGCCAGGCCCTCTCAAGGTCCCTACGGAGCAGCTTCCTTCGATGCTCGGCATCCGCACCGCCAATTTCGTGCGCGGGAACGGCGCGATCGCCTTGATCGACGCCAGTTTCGCCTGATCCCGTTCAACCCGGAGTTCATACATGCCTGTTCTGTCTCATGTCGGTCGCGTCGCGTTTCTGGCCGCGTTCGCGGTGCCCGCCACCGTCGTCCCTCTCCAGGCGGTCGTCGCAGCGACGCCCGCGAAGGTGCAGAAGGTCGCGATCGACAATTTCGCCTTCGCGCCGCAGGTGATCGTGGTTGCGCCCGGCACCACCGTCACCTGGACCAATGCCGACGAGGATCCGCACACAGTGACGGCCGCCGACAAGAGTTTCCATTCGGCTGCGATGGATACGAACGAAAGCTACAGCTTCACCTTCGCGCGGCCGGGCGAATATGTCTATTTCTGTTCGCTCCATCCGCACATGACCGGTAAGGTCGTCGTGAAGGGCTGAATGATGGGTATTCGAGGCGCGATCGGCGGACGATGACGGGGCGGGGCCTGCTCTGGCCGCGTCTGGCCACGTCCGCGGGCCGGCGGACCGATGAAGCGCGAGGAAATCAGGAGAAAGCGGACGCCTTCCGCCGCACGATGATGCCGCACATGGATGCCGCCTATAATCTCGCGCGCTATCTCACCCGCGACGCAAATGCGGCCGAGGATATCGTCCAGGACGCCTATCTGCGCGCCTATCGCAGTTTCGAGACCTGGCGGGGTGAGGCGGCCAAGCCGTGGCTGCTGACGATCGTGCGCAACTGCTTCCTCAACAGCGTCGGCGGTGCGACCGAGCGTCTCACCGGCCGGCCGGTGCACGATTATGTAGGCGAGCTTCCCTCCGAGCTGATCGAGACCGGCACCCCCGAGAGCCAGCTTGCCGAGAAGAACGAAGCGGCGATGCTGCGCGCGACGATCGAACAATTGCCCGAGCCCTTCCGTGAGACACTCATCCTGCGCGAACTCGAGGAGTTGAGCTACAAGGAGATCGCCGCCATCGCCCGGGTTCCGATCGGTACGATCATGTCGCGTCTTGCCCGGGCGCGCCAGATGCTCGCCGATTTGCTGTTGCCCGAATCCGTCAGGAAGGCGCGATCATGAGCCTTCATCCCGACAAATTGCTCCTGATCCACGGCCTGGTCGACGGCGAACTGGACGCCGCCAACACGGTCGCGATCGAAACGCATCTGAAGAGCTGTGCCGATTGCCGCGCCGAGCTGGAGCAGATCCAGGCGGTGCGCGAACTGATTGCCGCGGCTCCGCTACGCGAGCGTGCCCCGGAGGGTTTGCACAAGCGCATCGAATTGATGATCGATGGCGAGGCTGGCCCTGCGCCGCGCGCGTCGGCGGCTCCGCATCGTCCCGTCATGCCCGGCCGGCTGGCCTGGAACGGGGGAGGGGTCGCGGCCCATGTCCTGAGCGGTCGCTGGGCGTCGGGGCTCGCCACCGGCCTGATCGCCGCGAGCCTCGCGCTTGCGGTGGTGATGCCGCAGCTCACGCACACCGACATGGAGGACCAGCTCGTCCAAAGCCACGTTCGGTCGCTGCTGGTCGGCCATCTGGTCGATATCCCGACCTCGAACCGCCATGTCGTGAAACCGTGGTTCAACGGCAAGGTCGATTTCGCGCCGCCCGTGCCCGAATTGGCCGATGAGGGCTTTCCCCTGGTCGGCGGCCGGCTCGATTATATCGACGACCACGAAGTCGCGGCGATCGTCTATCGGCGCCGGCTTCATGTCATCAACCTGTTCGTGCGGCCCGCGCACACGCTCTCGCTGCCCGGCGGCGCGGTGGCGCGGCATGAAGGCTACAGCCTGGTGCGCTGGACCGCGGGCGGGCTGGAATATTGGGCGGTGTCGGATGTCGACACGCGCGACCTCAGGCTGTTCCGTCAGCTCTACATATCGCGAGCAATGCCCTGATTGCAGTAACTTGCAAAAGCTGGCGTCGCTCTCCCGCTTTGGATAATCCGCAGAGATGCTGATTTTGCCCACGAGGAGCCCCGCGTGACCATCACCATCACTGCCTTTGATCGGTCGCCGGATGGCGGCAAGGGACTGGCCCGCGATACGCGTGTTCGCTGGGCGCTTGAGGAGGTCGGTCAGCCTTACGAGGTTCGGCTCGTTTCCTTCGCCGCGATGAAGGAGCCCGCGCATCTGGCGCTGCATCCTTTCGGTCAGATCCCGACCTATGAGGAAGGCGATCTCGCCTTGTTCGAAACCGGCGCGATCGTGTTCCACATCGGCGAGCGCTACGCGGGCCTGTTGCCGGATGAGGCCAACGCCAGGGCACGCGCGCTCATGTGGATGTTCGCCGCGATCAACACCGTCGAACCACCGATTCTCGATCTGGTGACCGCCAGGCTGTTCGAGCGCGATCAGCCCTGGGCGGAGGCACGTTTGCCTTTGGTCGAGGATCGCCTTCACCCGCGACTGAAGCAGCTTTCCGCGCACCTGGGCGAAGCCGACTGGCTGGATGGCGGGTTCAGCGCGGGCGACCTGATGATGGTCTCCGTGCTGCTCCGCTTGCGATCGTCGGGCATTCTGGATGAGTACCGGAATCTCGCGGCCTATGTCGCGCGAGGCGAGGCCCGACCCGCATATGAGCGGGCTTTTGCCGACCAACTGGCGATCAATGCCCCTGGAGCCTGATCGGAGGTCGTGCCCGCTGGACGAGTTCTATTTCGTGCCGTCTTCCTTCGTCAGTTCGCGCACTGCTTCCATGAAGCGCAAGACCGTTACGGGCTTGGAAACATAGGCCTCGGCGCCGGCCTCGCGGATCCGCTCCTCGTCACCCTTGGCGGCGTAGGCCGTGACCGCCATGATCGGCACCTCCCTGAGCCCCGCATCGCCCTTGAAGGTCTCGATCAGTTCGAGGCCGGTCACATGCGGCAGCTGGATGTCCATAACGATCAGGTCGGGACGCGTCTCCCGCGCCCGCGCAACCGCGTCCCAGCCGTCGCGCACAGGCTCGGCTTCATAGCCGTGCGCCCGTAAAAGGTCGCAGAACAGCTTGAGGTTCAACTCATTGTCCTCGACAACGAGCACCTTCTTAGTCACCGGCATGGTTCCGGCTCACACATCACCAACTCCACGCCCCCGAAACCACATCATGCATGAACGTAAACAATTTGTTGCGGACCCGGTTGCATTGGCCCTGCGCGCGCTCGCATGGACGCTGGCTGAACAGGCTCGCGCCGACCGCATGCTCGCGCTGACCGGCCTTGCCGGAGACGATCTGCGCGAGCGGGCGATGGAGCCGGCGGTGCTGGCGGCGCTACTGGGCTTTCTCGAAGCCTATGAGCCCGATCTGATCGCCTGCGCCGAGGCGCTGGAGGTCAAACCGGCCGATCTGGTGCAAGCGCGCGAGGCGCTCGAAGCATGAGCCGGCCATTGCTCATCACCGATTGCGACGAGGTGCTGCTGCATATGGTGCGGCATTTCGGGGCTTGGCTCGACGAAGCGCATGATATCGACTTCAGGCCGGTGGGCGGGGCATTCGAAACCGCGCTCACCCGGCGCGCATCGGGCGATGTGGTGCCCTCGCACGAGGTCTGGCCGCTGCTCGATGGATTTTTTCGGACCGAAATGGAGCGACAGACGCTCGTGCCGGGCGCGGGCGAGGCGCTGGAGCGAATCGCCGAGGTGGCGGATATCGTCATCCTCACCAATCTCCAGGACTGGTGCCATGCCGGGCGCGCCGCGCAATTGGATGCGCTCGGCATCCGCCATCGCATCGTCTGCAACCAGGGTGGGAAGGGGCGGCCGGTCGCAAAGCTTGCCGCGGAACATGCATCGAGCGTCACGGTCTTTGTCGACGACCTCGAGCAGCATCACGAATCGGTCGCGCGCCATGCACCCGAGGTGCTCCGCCTGCACATGATCGCTGAACCGAATATCGCGCCGACGATTCCCGCCGCGCCTCACGCCCATGCCAGGATCGACGATTGGGCTATCGCGGTCGAATGGATCATGGCGCGGTTCCGGGGCGAGCCGATCGGCTAATCGGATCAAGGCGTCTCGATCAGGCGCGCTCCACTTCCGGTCAGGCCGAGCTGGTCGCCCGGGTTCCGTAGCGGACAAACCGACAGCGAGAGGCACCCACAACCGATGCAAGTGGTCAGTTGATCGCGGATGGCTGTGAGGTTGCGGATACGTATGTCGAGCGCATCGCGCCAACTGGCGGACATTTGCGCCCAATCCTCAGGCGTGGGCAACCGATCCTGAGGCAGCTGTGCGAGTGCTTCCTTGATCTCTTTCAGCGAGACTCCGGCGCGCTGTGCCACCTTGATAATCGCGACGCGGCGCAGAATTCCGCGGGGGAAGCGGCGCTGATTGCCGGCGCTGCGGCGGCTGCGGATAAGCCCCTCGGCTTCGTAAAAATGCAAAGCCGAAACGGGCACACCCGACCGACGCGCGACCTCACCGACAGTCAGTTCGAGCCGAATGGAAGGCGTGCCAAGCATAGCCCCACCTAGCAAATTGGCCGCTTGACCTCAACCATTGTTGAGGTTGTAGGGAAGCTCTCCCCAACGGGAGAATCGACCATGCAACCCACCGACGACGCCAATCTGATCAACATCACGATCTTCACGCCGAAGCCGGAACATTTCAGCGCCTTCCTCGATACCCATCTCGAAGGCTTGCCCCGGCTCGGGCAATTGTCCCAGTCGCTCGCCGCTCAATTCTATGTCGCCAGGGACGGCCGGCGCGCGATCCTGATCTCGCACTTCCGGGATGAAGCACATCTCGGCGAATTCCAGCAGAGCGAAGCCCTCCACGCGCATCGCGAACGGTTGCGCCCGATGCTGGAGGATGCCGAAAGCGGCCTCTATAATCTGGTCTACGTACGCGAACCGCAGCCGGCGTGAATAGAGGGCGGGGCGGCGACCCGCCGCCCCACCTTTTACATCAACCTGGAATGACCGCGCTGGTATAGGGTGCGTGCACGGCCCAGCCGATCGTCTGGTAGAGCGCGCGGCCCATTTCGGTGGCGGAGAGCAGCCCCAGCCGTGCGCCGTGATCGAGCGCCGTATTGGACAAAGCCTGCATCATCGATCGCCCGAGGCCTTTGCGGCGATGCGCCGCGTCGGTGACGATCTGGTCGAACAGGACGGTGTCGCCCAGCAACGCGACGCGACCGCTGGCGACAATCTCGCCTCCGTGACGGATCGTCGCCTGGAACACCGCAGTACCCAATTCTTCGATCGAAAGCACATAGGCTTTCGAAACCTGCACCGGAGCCAGAGTGATTGCGCAAGTCATCATCCACCCTTCGGGTTCGCGGATGATCCACCCAGGTGGGAGGACCGCGCCGACTTTGTCAGGCGATTCGCAGATTTTCAGATAGACCCAGGGCTCGTGAATCGTTCGCGCCAGCTCGGCAATCACCTCCGGCTCGAATGTCGCGAAGAGGTAGCGCGCTTTCTCATCGGGCTTCCCCACTTCAATATAAAGCCCCCCACGAAGCGGCGCGGGCGGCGCGACATTGCGCGTCAGCGCCCATCCGCGGGCGAACAA
>JAEKMC010000007.1 GCA_019508115.1 Sphingomonas sp. | reverse complement strand
CTGCCATCCGGCGACGTGGTCATGAGCTCGGCGAAGTCCTCCATCATTCGTCGAAGCTCGTGATGCTCGCCGCTGCAATCCATCTTGTTATGTCACCCTTTACTTCCAGCAGGGCATAGCGCGCGCTCGTTAACAGCGGGTTTGTGCCCCGCTGCGGGGAATCCGTGATAGAATTGGGTGGGGAGACGGGGGAGAAGGATGCGGCCGCGCTGGAAGCTGATGGCGACACCGCGCTTGCTAATGCTGTTCGGCGTGATTGCGCTGATCCTGTTCGGCGCCGATCGGGGCGATGGCTTCGGCTGGGCGGGCGCGATTCTGCTCGTTTGCGGAACCGCATTCGAGGCCTTCCTGCGCGCGACCCTGCGTTGCCCGCGCTGCGGCAGCCGGCCCTATGTCGAGGCGCCGCGCTCCGATTTTCCGATGCTGCGCCAGCCCCTGGTCCCGCTCGAACGATGCCGCGACTGCGGATATGAATTCGATTAGGCCTTGTCGGGGGCAGGAATGTTCCCTATATGTTCCACGTGAAACATCAGATCATGGCGCATCCCATTAAGTTCGAATCCGCGTTTTTTTAATTTTCCGCACCGGCGCAAAGGCGTGGAAAGCGTGCCGGGCGGCGCGCATTGCTGCGCGCCGCCCGGCGGTTTCTTGCATTTCGAAGGAAAGCTGGTCGGGGCGACAGGATTCGAACCTGCGACCCCCAGACCCCCAGTCTGATGCGCTACCAGGCTGCGCTACGCCCCGACCAAGGCCCGGCCACCTAGAGCGGTCGGGCCCTCTTGGCAAGCGCGGCATTGCTCGCGATATCGTGCCGTGATAGGCGCGCTGCCTTCTTGTAGCCGACGCGCGATCAGCCGCACGGCACACCAGCTTTTTCGGGGCCTTTTCACATGTTCGCATCGCCCGCTTACGCCCAGGCCGCCGGCGCCACCGCACAAGGCGGAATTTCCTCCCTGCTGCCGCTGGCGGTGCCGTGGGTCCTGATCATCGGCATCTTCTGGCTGCTGGTATGGCGTCCGCAGAGCAAGGCGCAGAAGACGCAGCGCGCGCGCATCGATGCCGCCAAGAAGGGCGATACCGTCGTCACCGGCGGCGGCCTGATCGGCAAGGTGGTCAAGGTCGACGGCGATGAGATCGAGCTGGAGCTCGGCACCAACGTCCGCGTCCGCGCGCTCAAGGGCACGCTGACCGATATCCGCCCGCTCAACGCGCCTGCCAACGACTAAGGCGGTAACAGGACGATGCTCGATTTTCCGCGTTGGAAGATACTCTGGATCTGGCTGCTGCTGCTGACGGGCGTCGCGCTCGCCATTCCCAGCCTGATGCCCGACAGCGTTGCCCGCCAGCTCCATCTGGACGGCATGTCCCGCATCAGCCTTGGCCTCGATCTGCAGGGCGGCAGCCATTTGCTGCTCGAAGCCGACACGGCGGACCTGGTGAAGCAGAACCTCCAGAAGATGGAGGACACGATCCGCACCGAGATGCGGCGCGCGGACCCCAAGATCGATATCGGGGACATTTCGACCAGCAACGGCCAATTGTCCTTCTTCGTGCGCAACGTGAACCAGCTCGACGCCGCGGTCGAGAAAGCGCGCGCGCAGACGACGGCGGTCGGTGTCACCGGCCAACGCGACTGGAATGTCCAGGTGGTCGATTCGACCCGGATCGTGATGACGCCGACCAAGGCGGGTACCGACGCCAGCGTCGACAATGCGATGAAGACTGCGACCGAAGTGGTCCGCAAGCGCATCGACGCGACCGGCGTCAAGGAGCCGACGATCGTCCGCGAGGGCGCGACGCGTATCCTGGTCGAAGTGCCCGGCCTGCAGGACCCGGCCGGCCTCAAGGCCTTGATCGGCAAGACCGCCAAGCTCGAATTCAAGATGGTCGACATGAATGCCGATCCGGCGACGGTGAGCGCGGGCCATGCGCCTGCGGGTGACGAGGCATTGCCTTATCCGGACGTGAGCGTGCCGGGTGGTCCGATGCGCTATATTGCTGTCAACCGCCGCGCCATCCTCTCGGGTGACGACCTGATCGACGCCGGTCTGTCCAAAGATGACAATAATCAGCCCGCCGTCAGCCTGAAGTTCAATGCGTCGGGCGGCCGCAAGTTCGCGCGCGCCACGCAGGAGAATTCGGGCAAGCAGTTCGCGATGATCCTGGACAACCAGGTGCTTTCGGCGCCGCGCATCGATGAGCCGATCCTGGGCGGCAACGCCATCATCCATGGCAGCTTCACCACCGACAGCGCCAACCAGCTCGCGATTTCCTTGCGTTCCGGAAAATTGCCCGTCGCACTCAAGTTCATTGAGGAGCGCACCGTCGGCCCGCAGCTCGGCGCCGCATCGATCCATGCCGGCGTGATCGCCTCGGTCATCGCCAGCGTCGCGGTGATCGTGTTCATGCTCGTCACTTATGGGCGCTTCGGCGTCTATGCGAATCTGGCGGTGGTGTTGAACATCTTCGTCATCCTCGCCGTGATGGCCATGCTCAACGCTACTTTGACGCTGCCCGGCATCGCCGGCTTCGTGCTCACGATCGGTACGGCGGTCGACGCCAACGTGCTGATCAACGAGCGTATCCGCGAAGAACGGCGGCGCGGGCGTGGCATCGTCCAGTCGGTCGAGCTCGGCTATAAGGAGGCCAGCCGGACGATCTTCGAGGCGAATACGGTCCATGCCATTTCGGGCCTGATCATGCTCGTGCTGGGCTCGGGTCCGGTCAAGGGCTTCGCGGTGGTGCTGCTGATCGGCATTTGCACCTCGGTCTTCACCTCGGTCACCTTCACGCGCATGCTTACGGCGGGCTGGATCAAACGCAATCGGCCCACGGAGATTCACATATGAGCGGCCGGTTTACCGTCGCCCCGGCGGAGGCCGGGGCCGCTGGAAGTTGCTTCCAGCGGCACGCCCGATTTCCTGCGGCCCCGGCCTCCGCCGGGGCGACGAGATAGATCATGCGCCTGCTCAAGCTCATCCCCGACAACACCAATATCGGCTTCGTCCGGCTTCGCGCCTGGGCGTTCGGGCTGACCGCGATCCTGACGATCGCGGCGGCAGTGCTGGTTGGCGTCCGCGGCCTCAATTTCGGTGTCGACTTCAAGGGCGGCGTGATGGTCGAGGCGAGCTTCAAGGCACCGCCGAGCGAGAACGCGCTGCGAAGCGATATCGATCGGCTCCACGTCGGCGAAGCGGCCTTGTCGACCTTCGGCAATGCCAACACCTACTTGATCCGCCTGCCGCTGCCCAAGGAGACCGACGAAGGCGCCACCAACCGGCTGGTGAAGAGCGTGCAGGGAGAGCTTGCCGCCAAATATCCCGGCGTGACCTTCAACCGCGCCGAGACCGTCTCGGGCAAGGTTTCGGGCGAACTGATCCGCAACGGCTTGCTCGCGGTGTTCCTCGCCGTGTTCGGCATCGCAATCTTCTCGTGGATTCGTTACGAATGGCAGTTCGGCGTGTCGACCTTCGTCGCGATCCTCCACGACGTGTTGGTGACGCTCGGCTTCTTTGCGCTGACCCGGTTTGAATTCGACCTCAATATCGTCGCGGCGGTGCTCACGATCATCGGCTATTCGATCAACGATAAGATTGTGATCGACGACCGTATCCGCGAGAATATGCGCAAGTACCGCCAGATGGACATGCGCGCCTTGATCGACCTTTCGGTCAACGAGACGTTGCCGCGGACCGTCATGACCTCGCTCACGATCCTGCTCGCGTTGGCGTCGCTGCTGATCTTCGGCGGGCCCGTGCTGCGTGGCTTCACGGCGGCGATCATGCTCGGCGTGTTCGTCGGCACGTACAGCTCGATCCACGTGTCGAGCTCGCTCCTGATCTCGCTTGGCCTCAAGCCGCAATTGAGCGAGCCAAAGAAGAAGAGCGGCCCGCCCGACAGCGCCGAGCGGGTCGGCTGAACCGCGCCTTGCTTCATCCAAGGGCAAGCTTCGGCTTCTTATCGTCCGGCCTCATGGGACTTTCCGCGCATCAGGCGCTAGGTTAAGGGTTCGCCTCTATGCGCTTCTTCCGACTTCGTTCCGCGCTGGCCGCGACCCTTGCCTCGACCCTGCTTCTGGCGCCGGCCGCGCATGCCGCCGACGCCGCCAAGAAGTCGGCGAAGGAGAATAACCGCTACGTCGCGCGCGACGTGGAGACGCTCTACAATGCGGCCAAGAACCAGCTCGACAAGAAGCGCTTCAAGATCGCCGCCGTCCTGTTCGACGAGGTCGAGCGCCAGCATCCTTATTCGATCTGGGCGCGCCGCGCCGAGTTGATGAGCGCGTTCAGCCATTATCTGGCGCAGGATTACACCGAATCGATCGATAGCGCGCAGCGCTTCCTCTCGATCCACCCGGGCAATAAGGATGCCGCCTACGCCATGTACCTGATCGGCGTGGATTATTACGAGCAGATCGGCGACGTGAATCGCGACCAGAAGACCGCCCAGCAGGCGCTGGACGCGATGGGCGAGCTGATCCGCCGCTACCCCGACACGCCTTATGCCGCCGACGCGCGGCTGAAGACCGACCTGATCAACGATCATCTCGCCGGGCGCGAAATGGATATC
>JAEKMC010000006.1 GCA_019508115.1 Sphingomonas sp. | reverse complement strand
TGATCGCGGCGCGCGTCGCGGGCCTCGACCAGATCATCCTGCGCGCCTGGGACGGCAAGGAGCAGCGCGTCCAATTCCCCGAGGCTAGCTACAGCGCGGGTGCATCCAGCAATCCCGAATTCGCGCCCGCGGCCTATCGCCTGACCTATTCGTCGATGGTGACGCCGCTCACCGTCTATGATTGCGATCCGGACACTTTGGCGCTGACCACGCGCAAGGTGCAGGAGGTGCCGTCGGGCTATGATCCGACGAAATATGCGACCGAGCGGCTGACGATCACCGCGCGCGATGGGGCGAAGGTGCCGGTGTCGGTGGTCTATCCGGTTGGCTATCCGAAGGACGGCACCGGCAAGCTCTTCCTCTACGCTTATGGTGCCTACGGCCATGCGATCCCGCCGAGCTTTTCCACGGGGCGGCTGAGCCTGCTCGATCGCGGCTGGGCCTATGCGATCGCGCATATCCGCGGCGGCGACGATCTCGGCTACGACTGGTACCTCCAGGGCAAGGCCGAAGCGCGCTGGAACACGTTCCATGACTTCGTCGATGCCGCGAAAGGACTGATCGGGGCGGGCTTCACCTCGGCCGGCAAGATCGCGATCAATGGCGGATCGGCGGGTGGCGAATTGATGGGGGTGGTCACCAACACCGATCCGGAATTGTGGGGCGCGGTGGTGGCGGACGTGCCGTTCGTCGACGTGCTCAACACGATGCTCGACGCGGACTTGCCGCTGACGCCCGGCGAATGGCCCGAATGGGGCAATCCGATCACCGACAAGGCCGCATTCGCGCTGATCCGCAGCTACAGCCCGTACGATAATGTCGAAGCCAAGGCGTATCCGCCCTTGCTGATCACCGGCGGCCTGAACGATCCGCGCGTGACCTATTGGGAGCCCGCCAAATGGGCCGCCCGGCTGCGCGCGACCAAGACCGACGGCAACATCCTGCTGCTCAAGATCAACATGGGCGCGGGCCATGGCGGAAAATCGGGCCGGTTCGAGGCATTGCACGAGCGTGCCGAAGCCTTCGCCTTCGTGCTGACGCAGATACGGTAAGGACAGGCTGGTTTCCGCCCGCCGATCTGCGATAATCCGTTACAGGTCCGACTCCACTGAGCGGGCGGACCCTTGTGACGGGGGCGATGTACGATGACTTTCCTCGGGAAAACCTGTTTTGGCGCCGTTGCGGCGTCGCTCGCCATCGCGCCTGCGCTGGCCGAGCCCAAGCTCGCCAAGGCGTCGAGCGGACAGCAATTGCAGCAGCAGACGATGGACGACGTGCCGCATTGCACGCGCAAGCTCGGCACCGTCTCGGTTGCCGACGGTGACGATCCCAGCGGTTGGACCCAGTTCAGCCTGTCGCCGCCGTCCAAATTGCTCAAGGTGATGATTCAGCGTTCGGGTTGCTTCAACCTGGTCGATCGCGGCACCGGCCTGAATGCGGCCGAGCGCGAGCGCGCGATCGGCGGCAATCTCGGCCTGCAGCGCGGCTCCAATGTCGGCCAGGGCCAGATCAAGGCGGCCGATTACGTGCTGGTCGCCGAAATCCAGGGCGCGAACAGCAACGTCAGCGGCGGCGGGGCCGGCGCCGCGATCGGCGGGCTCGTCGGCGGCCGGTTGGGCGGGCTGGTGGGCGGTATCCGCTCGCGCAAGGTCGAGGCGAACACCGTCCTGTCGCTCACCAATGTGCGCACCACCGAGACGATCGCAACGCAGGACGGCTATGCCGCCAAGAACAATATCAGTTTTGGCGCCGGCGGCGGGGTCGGCTTTCTTGGCGGTGCAGTCGGCGCGGTCGGCGGCGGTTATGACAATACCGATGTCGGCCGGATGGTGACGCTCTCGTTCATCCAGGCCTATTCGAAGATGGTCATCTCGCTCAACCTGGTTGCCCCGGGCAGCGAAGGCACGGCCGAAGCCGCGCCGACGCGGACCTACACCACGATGGGCCCGGTCGCGCTGCACAAGACCGCCGCCGCATCGGGCGCGACGATCCGCATGCTGCCGCCGGGGACGATCGTCTATCCGACCGGCAAGAAGCAGGATTTGTGGTGGGAGGTCGCCGACGAAAATGACAATGTCGGATGGGTCCTGAACACGAAGCTCGCGCCATCGAAGTGAGCAACGCCCGCATCGCGCGCCCGCGGAGACAGTGATGGCCTATCTGCCGATCCTGCTGACGATCCTGGGCGTCTACTGGATCGCGGTCGTGAGCCCGGGGCCCAATTTCCTGCTCGTCAGCCAGCTTGCGCTGTCGGGTAAGAGGCGCATGGGGATCCAGGCCGGGCTGGGCATCGCCGCGGGCAGCACGATCTGGGCGGTGCTGGCGATGGCGGGCGTGGCCGCGATCCTCGACCATCTCGCCTGGCTGCACACCACGATTCGGCTGGCCGGCGCGCTCTATCTTTTGTGGTTCGGGGTGCGGTTGCTACTCGGCGCACGCCGCGCGGGGGGCAAGGCGCCGCGGCTCGTAAATCTGCCGACGAGCCCGTGGGCAGCCTTCCGCGCGGGGCTGCTGACCAATCTCACCAATCCCAAGGCGGGCGCTTTCTGGACCAGCATCTTCAGCTCGATCTACCCGCCGCACGCACCCGCCTGGTTCTTCGTCGCGACCGCCTTGCTCGTGCCGTGCATCTCGGGCGGCTGGTATAGCGCGATCAGCCTGCTGTTCGCGTCGGAGCGGGTGCAGCGCCGCTATCTGCGACTGCGGCGGCCGATCGACGCCGCCTGCGGTGCGATCCTGGTCGGCCTCGGCCTGAGCCTCGCCGCCAGCCGCTGACGGCTCAGGCGTCGGGCATGGTTTGATATTCGGTCAGCCCAGTCTTGATCTCGGCCCAGGCGGGGCGGTCGCGCACGAACAAGGCGATCTTCGGTATGAAGCGGGATGGGTCGTCGAGCGAGCCCGCATAGATTGTGTGCTCGTCGGTCTCGCCGTGGATGCCGCCGAAAATGAGGCTGCCGCATCGGGCACAATGGTTGCGCGTCGCCGTGCCGCCGCTGAAGCTCGGCGCGTGCGACTGGAGTGTCTCGCCGGTAATGACCAGGTCCGCCGCACGGAAGCCCATGAACGGAATGAAGGCCGATCCCGATGCTTTGCGGCAGTCGGCGCAATAGCAGAGGCCCGTATGAATGGGTTCGGCGGTGGCTTCGTAGCGGAGCGCTCCGCATAGACAGCCGCCTTTGATGGGGAGGTAAGGCATGAACGCTGTGTATGGCGCGCCGGGCGGCCCGCCAAGCGTCAGTCGCGCAACAGCAGGTCCTGCTTGCCGAGCACCAGCACCGAATTGGCCGACCAGCCTGACCAGGCGATTTCGGGTATGCCATGCCGTGCGAGCAGATCGGCGTCATAGTCGCGCAGCAGGTCATACGATTCAGGCAGCGCGAAGATCATCCCCAGCGTGGCCTGCAGGTCGCGCGCGCCGAAAATGCGGACATGATCGTCCTGGCCGAAGCGCTGCGCCGCGTCATCAGGCTCCAGCGGGCCGAGATCCTCGGCATAATGACGTTCGCGGATCACGGGGATGCAGCAGACCTGCTTGCCGCCCGGCCTGAGCGCACGATGGAGGTGGAACAGGACCGCGGTCGCATTGCCGCGCACATGCTCCATCACATGCGAGTGGAGGATCAGGTCATAGGTGCCCGACGGCAAAGCCGGGGCATCCGCGACCAGATCGAAGCGCCGGATGCCGGGCGCGAAGGGAAATTGATCGGGCGCGATGTCTACCGGTTCGTAGCCGTCACCCAGGATCGCATGGAGGCGCGGCGCGAGCGCCTTCTCCGGAGCGATGTGAAGGCAACGCAGGCCAGGGCTAAGCAGATCGTGGCGCGTCAGCATCAGCCACATCAGCCGCATGCGGCCATGCGAGCCGCAGCCTTCGCAGATGATCTCGCGCGAGGGGCGCATGATCATGCCTTCATGGCCGCAGATATTGCAGAGCCTGTCGGTCATCGGCGGGGACGGCGAAGGCGGAAGTTGGTCGGGCATCGTGCGCGGCTTAGCGCGCGTCCAATCAAATGTCCTTGCTGATCCCGACGAAGATGCCGCGGCGCGGGCCATATTGCGCGGCACCGACGCCGATGCCCGATCCGTCGCGTATTTCATATTTCTTGTCGGCGACGTTGATCACGTCGACGCGCAGCTCGAAGCCCGAGCCGGTGAAGCGGTGGCTCGCCGAGAGGTTGACCTGCGCATAGCTCGGCAGCACGCCGCCATTGGGCGTCGCGCCGTCGGTGCGGAGGCCCGATCCGTAGATCATGTCGATGCCGAACTTGCTGCCCGCGAGCGCGCCTTCGTGGATCAGGTAGGAGAAGCCCGCCGAGCCGGTATATTTCTGGTCGTGGTCGAGATAGCCCGCCGAGCCGGTATATTTCTGGTCGTGGTCGAGATGGATATAATGGTCGCGGATATAGGCCAGATCGGAGGGGTCGAACGCGAACTGGCTTGAGACGATGTCCTTGCCCTTCGCGGTCGCGGCGGCGAAATTGGCATAAGCGAGTATCGGGCCGCGCTGATAGGTCAAATTGGCCTCGATGCCCTTGATCGTGCCACGCCGGTAGTTGAACGGCTGGAGGATGATCGGCGCGCCGAACTGGCCTTCGTCGACCAGATTGTGCGATTTGCGGTAATAAGCGTCGAGGCTGGCGGTGATGCCCTCGCCCAGTTTCTGCTCGACGCCGACATCGAAATAATTCTGCTTCTCGGCAAACGGCGTGGTGTTCTCCGTTCCCGGCGCCTCGCCGCTGGTGCCGATGAGCTGGTTGACGCTCGTGCTCGCGACCAACTCGAACGGCGGCGGCGAGAAATAGCGCGCATAGCCGACATGGATCGTGGTGCCGGCTGCCGGCTGCCAGACCGCGTTGACGCGCGGGCTGAACTGATGCTCCTGGCGATAGGCATCGTAGAGATCGAAGCGGCCGCCATAATTGAGCGTCAGGCCGGGCGCGATCTTCCATTCGTCCTGGAGATAGGCCGAATAGGTCATCTCGGTCGCGCCACCCTTTTCGGGGATGGCGAAATAAGGACCGGTCTGTACCGGTGGCAGGTCCGGGCCAGGCGAGGCGACCGGGAAGACATAGGTGCTGGTATCGCTGGTGCTGTGATCGCGCGAGACGATCACGCCGCCGCGCAGCGTGTGCGACGCATTGAGCCGATAGGCTGCTTCGAGCTGGCCGCCGAACGCGAAGTCATGCTTCACCGCGCGCTGCGCCTGGCCGTTGAACAGCAATTCGCCGGTGACGTCGGGCGTGTAGGTGAGCGAGGAATAGCGCGCGAACAGGCTCGCCTGGAGCGTGAGTTGGCTGCCATGATGGAGATAGGAGGCTTGGCTGAAGGCGGTGCGCTCATGCTGGCGCTGGTCGAGATCGTCGCTGAGGAAATCGGTCCGGCCATCGACATCATAGCCGAGCTCCGGATGCAGTCCGCGTGGATTGGGAATCTCGAAGCGCTGGTCCGAAAAGCCGCCGATCAGCGACACGCGATTGTCGCTGTCGATAATGTGATCGACATACGCGAAGGCGGTGCCCTGCGTGGTCTTGTCGTGGAGCGGGGTCGACGAACCGTCGACGCTCTCGATACCGAGCTTGTCGCGACGGTAATCGCCCGAGACGAAGTAATTGGTGTTGCCCGACGAGCCGCCATATTCGGCGCTCGGCTCGATCGTGCCGTGGCTGCCGCCATAGACTGAGATCTGCCCGCTATTCTGGAAACCGGTCTTGGTGGTTATGTCCATGATGCCGGCGGTACGCAGCCCATATTGGGCGGGGAGCGCGCCTGTCAGCAACGCGAAATGATCGATCAGGCGCGGGCTGAGTGTCTGGCCGAACACCGCGATTCCCTCGGGCAGGATCGTGCCGTTGATGCGATATTGCAGGCCATTATGGTCGTCGCGGACGTGGAACTGGCCGCCGCCGTCCTGCACGACGCCGGGCAGTTGCAGCACGATCTGGTTGAACTGCTGATTGTCGCCGCCGGGCAGCGCCTGGATCGTGGTGTTGGTGACGCCATAGGAGGTGGCGCCGAGGCTCGGCTGAATCGCGGCGCGCGCTTCGCTCAGGCGGCGCGCGGTGACGACGATCTCGTTGGGGTGCGCGTTTGAGGTGTCGGGGCCTTTGACTTCCGCCGGGGGCGTCGGCGGCCCCCCGGCGGGATCGGGCGTGCCGGGCACATCCGCGGCCTGCGCCGCAGCCGCCATCATGGCTATCATCGATGCCCCGATCAGTATCCGCAATCTGGTGATCCTTGAATGACGATATGTTGTATCATCGCGCCGATGGGCCGGATAATGGTCGACGGTCAATGAAGCAGCGGTGAACCGATGCTGCGATGCGGCGAAATGTGTGGACGGCGCGTTGGGGCGTTCGGTTCAGCGCGATCCTCTCACGCGCGCATCCAGCCAGCGGGCGGCGGCTTCGGGGGTTTGCTTGCCGACGTCGCGATCGACCGAATAATTGGCGGTGCGCATATCCTCGACGCCGATCCCGTTCACCAGCGGGCGAAGGGCCGCGAGGAAGCGCGCGTCGCGCGTGCGTGTCGGCGATACGAGCAGGATCGCGTCATAATGCGGCATCGCGCCTTTCGGATCGGCCAATAGCGTCAGATGGTCGGCGGCGATGCGGCCATCGGAGGAGAAAGCCGAGATCACGTCGGCTTGGCCCGATCGCAGCGCGCGATACATGAAAGTGGGGCTATAGGCGCGGGTCGCTCTGAAATGCAGGCCATAGGCCTCGCGGATCGCGCGCCATTCGGGGCGGTCGAGGAATTCCAGGTCCGCGCCCAGGGTGAGGTCGGGCGCTTTGCGGGCGAGATCGGCAATGGTCGTGAGCCCGCTGTCGGGGCGCACCGCCAACGCATAGGCATTTTCGAACCC
>JAEKMC010000005.1 GCA_019508115.1 Sphingomonas sp. | reverse complement strand
CGGAAGAGGCCGTCCGGCTGCGTCGATCCGCCACCATCCGCAACGGCAGCATCGCGATCGTCGCGGTGCTGCTCGCGGGCGGCGCCTGGAAGCTGACGCATCAGGCACCTGCGCAAGCGGCACCCCCGCCGGCGAACGTCACGGTCGCGACTCCGCTGGTGCGCGACGTGCGCGCATGGGACGATTATGTCGGCCGGTTCGCGCCATCCAAGACAGTCGAAGTGCGCCCGCGCGTGTCGGGTCAGATCGTCGGCGTCCACTTCAAGGATGGCGATATCGTCCACCAGGGCCAATTGCTGTTCACGATCGATCCGCGTCCCTTCGCCGCTTCGCTGGCGGAGGCGCGCGCGAATGCGGCGAGCGCGCGCAGCACGTTGGCGCTGGCGCAGGCCGATCTCGCCCGCGCCAATCGGCTGGTCGGTGACGAGGCCGTATCGGCCGGCGAGATCGACTCGCTGAAAGCGCGCGTCCAGGCTGGCCAGGCCGCGGTCGCGGCAGCCGATGCCCGCGTGCGCGAAAAGGCGCTCGACGTGGAATTCACCCAGGTGCGCGCGCCGATTACCGGCCGCATCTCCGACCGTCGGGTCGATCCGGGCAATCAGGTTGCGGGCGGGGAGGGTACCGCCGGTAGCCTGCTCACCACGATCAACGCGCTCGACCCGATCTATTTCAGCTTCGACGGCTCGGAAGCCCTGTTCCTCAAGGCACAGCGTGCCCGCGCCGCCGGGCAGGCGGCCTCGCCGGTCGAGATCCAGCTGCAGGATGAGACGGGCTATCGCTGGAAAGGCCAGCTCGACTTCACCGACAACGGGCTCGATCCGAGGTCGGGAACGATCCGCGGCCGTGCGGTGCTGCACAACCCGAATTACTTCCTGACCCCCGGCATGTTCGGCAATATGCGGCTCGCGAGCGGAGGCACGCAGCGCGCGTTGCTGGTGCCTGATGCGGCGGTGCAGACCGATCAGGCGCGCAAGACGTTGCTGGTCGTCGGCAAGGACGGCAAAGTGGCCGCCAAGCCGGTCCAGCTCGGGCCCGTCATAGACGGGTTGCGCGTCATCGCTTCGGGGATCGCGCCGACCGACAAGATCATCATCAGCGGCACGCAGATGGCACTGCCGGGAATGCCGGTTCAGGCCAGCAACGGCCGGATCGCGCCCGATGCGCAGGCCGATGCCGCCCCGGTTGCGGCAGTGCCTGCTCCGGCCGAGGCCACTTTCGCCCACTAAGCCGGGCGACGAACAGGACAACGATCATGCGCCTTTCGCGCTTCTTCATCACACGGCCGATCTTCGCGGCCGTGATCGCCATCGCCATCACGATCGTCGGTGCGCTGGCGTATTTCGCGCTGCCGATATCGCAATATCCGGACATCGTCCCGCCGACCGTGACCGTGACCGCCAATTATCCCGGCGCGAGCGCGGAGACGGTGGCGGAGACGGTCGCCGCTCCGATCGAGCAGGAGATCAACGGCGTCGACAACATGCTCTATCAGACGTCGCAATCGACCGGAAACGGGACGGTCGTAATTACGGTCACCTTCAAGATCGGCACCAATCTCGATGCCGCGCAGGTGCTGGTGCAGAACCGCGTCGCGGTCGCGGTGCCGCGCCTGCCCGAGGAAGTGCAGCGCCTGGGCATCGTGACCAAGAAGACGTCGCCCGACTTCCTGATGGTCGTGAACCTGATCTCGCCCGATAACAGCCTCGATCGCGGCTACATCTCCAATTACGCGCTGACCCAGGTGCGCGACCGCCTCGCGCGTGTCGACGGGGTGGGCGACGTCCAGCTGTTCGGCAGCCGCGATTATTCGATGCGCGTCTGGATCGATCCCGGCCGGGCGGCGGCGCTTGGCCTGACCGCGGGCGACATCGTCGCCGCGCTGCGCGCACAGAACGTTCAGGTCGCAGCCGGCGCGCTCGGTCAGCCGCCTTATGCGACCGGCCAAGCCTTCCAGCTCAATGTCGAGACGCAGGGTCGCCTGACCGATCCCAAGCAATTCGCGGATGTCGTCATCCGTACCGACGCCGATGGCCGTCAGGTCCGCGTGTCCGATGTCGCGCGCGTCGAACTGGGCGCGCAGGATTACGGCACCAACACCTATCTGAGCGGCCAGCCCACCGTCATCGTCGCCGCATTCCAGCGCCCCGGATCCAATGCGCTCGAGGCCGCCATGGGCGTGTCCAAGGCGATGAAGGAAATGTCGGCCAAGTTCCCGAAGGGACTGGAATATCGAGTCATCTACAACCCGACCGAGTTCATCGCGCAGTCGATCGACGCGGTGAAGCATACCTTGTTCGAAGCCGTGCTGCTGGTTGTGCTGGTGATCCTCGTCTTCCTCCAGAAATGGCGCGCGGCGATCATTCCGGTCGTGGCGATCCCGGTCTCCTTGATCGGCACCTTCGCGGTGCTGGAGGCGGTCGGTTACTCGCTCAACAACCTGTCGCTGTTCGGGTTGGTGCTGGCGATCGGCATCGTGGTCGACGACGCGATCGTCGTGGTCGAGAATGTGGAACGAAATCTGGAGCGGGGCCTCTCTCCGCTCGAGGCGGCCCGAACGTCGATGGACGAGGTGTCCACTGCGCTCGTCGCGATCGTGCTGGTGCTGTGCGCGGTGTTCGTGCCGACGCTCTTCCTGAGCGGCCTGTCGGGCGCCTTCTATCGCCAGTTCGCGGTGACGATCTCGTCCGCGACGATCATCTCGCTGGTGCTGTCGCTTACGCTTTCCCCCGCACTCGCGGCGATGCTGTTGCGTCATCGCGAGCCGGTGGAGGGCGGTCCGGCCTGGCAACGCATGCTGCGGTCGGCCGGCGATCGCTTCAATTCGGGGTTCGAGCGGCTGAGCCAGGCTTATGGCCGCTTCACGCATCGTCTCGTGCTCCGTCCGCGGCGCGTGATGACGATTTATGCCGGCATGATCGCGCTCACCGTGGGCGTGTTCTGGGCGACCCCCACCGGCTTCATCCCGGCGCAGGACCAGGGTTATTTCCTGACCGTCATTCAGTTGCCGCCTGGCTCGTCGATCGAGCGCACCGATGCGGTGATGAAGAAGGTCGCGGCGCGGATCGTGCCTTTGAAGGGCGTGCTGGGTTCGGTGATGCTGGCAGGCTTTGACGGTCCGTCGCAGACGCTCGCTCCCAATACGGCGGCGGCCTACGTGCCGCTCAAGAGCTTCCAGGAACGCGAGAAGCTGGGCGTCAATCTCCAGTCGATCATGGCCGAGGCGCAGAAGGTGACCGCGGACATCACCGAGGCGCGGCTGCTGATCGTGCCCCCGCCGCTGATCCAGGGAATCGGCTCGGCCGGCGGCTATCGCATGATGGTCCAGGATACGGGCGGCCACGGCTATGAGGATCTGGGGAAGGCCAGCTTCGGCCTGATCGGCCAGGCCAACCAGACCAAGGGCCTGAAGCAGATCTACACCTTCTACGCGACCAATACGCCGCGCGTTTATGCCGACATCGACCGCCGCAAGGCGGACCTGCTGGGCGTGCCGCCGGAACGCGTGTTCGAAGCGTTGCAGACCTATCTCGGTTCCACCTTCGTCAATGATTTCAACCTGCTCGGCCGCACCTATCGCGTCACAGCACAGGCGGATGCGCGCTATCGCAACACGATCGCGGACATCGCCAATCTCAAGACGCGCTCCAATGCGGGCGGGATGGTGCCGATCGGGTCGGTTGCGACCTTCAAGGACAAGACCGGGCCCTATCGCGTGACCCGCTACAACCTCTTCCCCGCGGTCGAGGTGGACGGCGATACCGCGCCCGGCACGTCCTCGGGAACCGCGTTGAAGACGATGGATCGGCTGGCCGACAGCAGCTTGCCCAACGGCTACAGCCATGAGTGGACCGGCATCGCCTATCAGCAGAAGGCTGCGGCGAGCACGTCGGCGATCGTCTTTGCGATGGCGGTGGTGTTCGTCTTCCTGGTGCTGGCGGCGCAATATGAAAGCCTGACCTTGCCGCTCGCGATCATCCTGATCGTGCCGATGTGCCTGCTCGCGGCGATGGCGGGCGTGAACATCCGGGGCATGGACAATAATGTCCTGACCCAGATCGGCCTGGTCGTGCTGATCGCGCTCGCCGCCAAGAATGCGATCCTGGTGGTCGAGTTCGCCAAGCAGGCGGAGGAAGAGCAGGGCATGTCGCCGGTCGAGGCCGCGGTCCATGCGGCACGCACCCGCCTGCGTCCGATCCTGATGACCAGCTTCGCCTTCATCCTCGGCGCGGTGCCGATGGTGCTGGCCAAGGGGGCGGGATCCGAGCTGCGCCAGGCGCTCGGCACCGCGGTCTTCTCCGGCATGATCGGCGTGACCGCGTTCGGCCTGATCTTCACGCCGACCTTCTATGTAGTCTGCCGCGCGTTGGGCGATCGCTTCGCCCGCCGCGGCGGCCAGCCCAGCCTCGCGCTGCAGCCGGCCGAATAAGGAATGCGCCCGATGACGAGGCTCGCGAAAATCTGGTTTCCCGCCGTGTCGGCACTGGCGCTTGCCGCCTGTGCCGCCGGACCCACCTACGTTCCGCCATCGCTGGATGCGACCGCGGAAAAGCCGCTGATCACGGCCGGTGCGCCGGTCAGCGACGCGGACACGCCAGCCCAATGGTGGAAGCTCTAT
>JAEKMC010000167.1 GCA_019508115.1 Sphingomonas sp. | reverse complement strand
CTGATGCCGACTTCGCCCGAGGTGGAGGCCTTGGCGGCGGCGGCGCACGACGATTCCCCCGCGCGCGCCGATGAGCCCTATCGCCGCGCGATCACGGGAATCTATGCGCGCCTCGCCGCCAATTATGAGGCGATTTCGGGCCACGCTCCTGCCCGCCCCGCGTCGGTGAAGGCGGAACCCTATCCTGATGCGCTGGCGTTCAAGGCGGATCTGCGTACGCTCGCCAAGGCGCTTGCCAAGGAGGGCAGCGGCGCGCTTTCCTCAGGCGGGGCGCTGGGTCGGCTGATCCGGGCGGTCGAAACCTTCGGCTTCCATCTCGCCACGCTCGATCTGCGCCAGAATGCCGACGTGCATGAACGCGTGGTCGCGGAATTGCTCAAGGTGGCGGACGTCGCGCCGGATTATCTCGTGCTCGACGAGGAGGCGCGCGTCGCCCTGCTGCGCGCGGAACTGGCAACCGTGCGTCCTCTCGCCAGCGCCTATGTCGACTATAGCGCCGAGACCGCGTCCGAACTCGCGATCGTGCGCGCCGCCGCCGAGGCGCATCGCCGTTACGGCACCCGCTCGATCACCACCTACATCATCTCCAAGGCCGCGACCGTGTCCGACCTGCTGGAGGTGATGGTCGTGCTCAAGGAGGCCGGCCTCTACCGCTCCGGCGCAGAGCCCGAATGCGACATCATGGTCGTGCCGCTGTTCGAGACGATCGAGGACCTCGAGCGCGGGCCGGACGTGATGTCGGCTTATTTCGCATTGCCCGAAATCGCCGCGCTCACCACCGCGCGCGGCTACCAGGAGGTGATGGTCGGTTATTCGGACTCGAACAAGGATGGCGGCTATCTGACCTCGGTCTGGTCGCTCCATCAGGCGAGCCGCGCGCTCAAGCCCGTATTCGAGCAGGCCGGGGCCGCGATGCAGCTCTTCCATGGCCGCGGCGGCGCGGTCGGGCGCGGCGGCGGGTCGGCCTTTGCCGCGATCCGCGCGCAGCCGTCGGGGACGGTCGAGGGGCGGATCCGCATCACCGAGCAGGGCGAGGTGATCGCCGCCAAATATGGCACGCGCGACGCCGCCCAGGTCAATCTGGAGGCGATGACCGCCGCCACCTTGCTCGCCAGCCTCGAACAGAGCGAGATCGCCGAAAAGGACCGCGTCCGCTTCGCCGATGCGATGGCCGAAATATCCGCGACCGCGTTCAAGGCCTATCGCGGGCTGGTCTACGAGACGGACGGCTTTCGGACCTTCTTCCGCCAATTCACCCCGATCGCCGAGATCGCGACGCTCAAGATCGGCTCGCGCCCGGCCAGCCGCACCAAGAGCGACAAGATCGAGGATCTGCGCGCGATTCCCTGGGTTTTCTCCTGGGCGCAATCGCGCGTGATGCTGCCCGGCTGGTACGGCGTCGGCCAGGCATTCGGCACGTTCGCCGACAAGGGCCTGCTCAGGGACATGGCGAACGGCTGGCCCTTCTTCCAGGCGACGCTCGCCAATCTGGAGATGGTGCTCGCCAAATCCGACATGCGGCTGGCCGAACATTATCTCGCGCTGGTCGAGGATCAGGCGGCGGGCCGGGCGATTTTCGACCGGATACGCGCCGGCTGGACCCAGACGAGCGAAGGGTTGCTGGCCGTCACCGGCCAGTCGCGCCTGCTCGAAAAGACGCCCGCGCTCGATGCCTCGGTGCGCCTGCGCCTGCCCTATATCGAACCGCTCAACCTGCTTCAGATCGAGCTCATTCGGCGGTGGCGCGGCGGCGAGCAGGACGATCGCGTGCGGGAAGGAATCCAGCTCTCGATCAATGCCATCGCGACCGCGCTCCGCAACAGCGGCTGAATGTTGTCGATGCGTAATTTTTAAGGAGATCTTAACCAGCTTGGGCGCAGATTGCCGCATCGAGCGAAAGGCTTTCCCGGGGTGGAAAAAATAGCGTCGCGGGTCCGTCGTCCGATTTTGGGGATCGCGACCGGGGCCTTGTTCCTGCTGGCGGCTTTCGGAAGCCGCCTCGTCGCCATGCAGAGCAGCGGGCTCGAAGCTTTGTGGCCGAGCAACGCGATCGTGCTCGCAATCCTGATTCTGGCCGGACATACGCGCCGCGATATCGCCGCGATCGTCATCGGCGGCGCGGCGGGGAGCGTCATGCTGCACCTGCTCTCGCGCGATCCGCTTTCCATCCTGATCGGGCTGACCGCCGCGAACGTCGTCGAGAGCGGGCTGGCCTTCGCCCTGTTGCGCCGCGCGAAGATCCGCGGTGGGCTGGTCGATCGGGTCGGCAATTATTTCGCGCTGGTGATGGCCGTCGCCGCGACCGGATTCTTCTCCTCGACCATAGGCGGGCTGGCTTTGTGGGCCGGGCGCCACGTCTCCTACTGGGATGGGTGGCGCAGCTGGTATGTCTCAGGCGTGCTGAGCGCGGTCATGGTCACGCCCGGCGTGATCGTCATGTTCGATTTGCTGCGGGGTCGTGGAAGGGGTGTGCCGAACGGCAGGACCCTGCTCGAATTCGCCGGCCTGTCTTCGCTGGTCGCCGCCGTCACCTTCTACGTGTTTTTCAACCAGACGCTCCCGTTGACGTTCGTCGTATCCCCTTCGGTGCTGCTGCTCACATTCCGATTCCGCGCGGTCGGCGCGGTGGCGGGCGTCGCGATCGTGACGACGATCGCGGCCTGCGCGACGGCTTCGGGCCATGGGTCGATCGCGCACCTGCTGCGGGGCCAGCCGGGCGATCAGGTCCTGCTGCTGCAGGCCTTCATCGCGACCAATCTGCTCTCCGCCCTGCCGGTCGCAGCGGTGCTCAACGAGCGCGACTATCAGGCCAATGAGACGCGCGCGTTCGCCGAACATTTCAAGTCGGTGGTCGAAAATATCGGCGAGGTCATCTTCCGCATCGATAGCCAGGGGCGCTGGGCGTATCTCAATCCCGCGTGGGAAACGCTGACCGGCCAACCGATCGTCGCCACGCTCGGTCGTTCCTGGCTCGACCTGGTCGAACCAAGCGCGCGGCCCGAACTGGCCGATCGCTCCGAGGCGGTGCTGCGCGGCGAGGATCATTCGGCCCGCCGCGCGGTCCGGCTGGAAACCTCCGACGGCCTGCGCTGGGTCGAATTGTTCATTCAATGCCTGCGCGACAAGGACGGACGCGCCGCGGGCGCGACCGGCACCTTGCGCGACATCGATGACCGCAAGCGGCTCGAGGAACATGTCATCACCGCCAAGCGCCGCGCCGAGCAGCGCGCGCGCGAAGCGACCTTGCTCGCCTCGACCGATGAGCTGACCGGGCTCGCCAATCGCCGTGCCTTCATGAGCCAGCTCGACCGGGAGATTACGGGTGCGGCCGAATTCGGCTGGCCACTCGCGGTGGCGATGTTCGACGTCGACCATTTCAAGCTGGTCAACGACCGATACGGCCATGCCGTCGGCGATCGCGTGCTCCAGCTGATCGCGGCGCGCGCCGCGGGCGTGGTGCGCGGCGGCGATCTGGTCGGACGATTGGGCGGCGAGGAATTCGGCATTCTCATGCCGGGCGCGACGCCCGATGAGGCGATGCGTGTCGCGGAACGGTTGCGTCAAGCGATGGAGACCGTCGCGCAGGCGGATGAATCGCTCCCCGCAGTCACGATCAGCATCGGCATCGCGGCGCGCGAAGGGCAGCGGACCGCCGCCGATTTGCTCGGCGCGGCCGACGTCGCGCTCTACGTCGCCAAGTCGGAGGGGCGCAACAGGGTGCGCATCGCGGCCTGACGCGGAGCCCGCGCGGTTCGGGCCGATGTGCCCGCGGGCGGGACATATGCGATGTGTCGCGAGCGCTTCCACCGAAAACGATCAGGCTCTAAGGTCGGTACGACGTTCAGGGGGACAGACGGTGACGAGGGAAAAGGCCTATCCCCTCCACGCGCCGGACGACAGCGAACTCCGTGAGCTGATCGCGGCGTATGACTGGGCTGCAACGCCGCTCGGCCCGATCGAGGCGTGGCCGGGCCCGCTCGTCGATACGCTGTCGATGATGCTGTCCGCGCCGCTGCCGATGGTGCTCTTCTGGGGTCCGGCGCTTATCGCGCTTTACAACGACGCTTACGCCCGGGGGATTGGCGACCGGCATCCCGACGTGCTCGGCGGGCGCGGCGAGGAGAAATGGGCGCACATCTGGGACGATGTCGGGCCGGTCATCGCCCGCGTGCGCGAGACGCGCAAGGGCGAGATGGTCAATGACCGCGTCTTCCCGCTCTGGCGCAAGGGCGTCACCAGCATGGCGCAACTCGACATCGCCTATAATCCCGTGCGCGCGCCCGACGGTGGTCCGGGCGGCGTGCTCTGCATCATCTATGAAATGACGGAGCGCGCGCAGGCGATCGACGATGCCAATCGCGAGCGCGCCAGGCTCGCCCGGATGTTCGAGCAGGCGCCGAGCTTCATGGCGCTGCTGCGCGAGCCGGGCCATGTCTTCGACTTCGCCAATGCCGCTTACCTGCAATTGATCGGACGCCGCCCGGTGCTGGGCCTGCCGATGCGTGAGGCGCTACCCGAAATCGCCGCGCAAGGATTCGTCGCATTGCTCGACGATGTGGTGAAGAGCGGAAAGCCCTATTCGGGTCGCGCCGTGCCGGTCGCGCTGCAGCGTCAACCCGGCGAGGGGGAAGAGCAAA
>JAEKMC010000166.1 GCA_019508115.1 Sphingomonas sp. | reverse complement strand
CTGACCGAGCGCTGGAAGGCGCAGCAGGAAATGAATGCCGCGCGCGAAGCGCTGGCCCAGGCGCAGAAGATGGAGGCGGTAGGGCGTCTCACTGGCGGCGTGGCGCATGATTTCAACAATCTTCTGACCGTCATCCGGGCGTCGGCGGATCTGCTCGCGCGTCCCAATCTTCCCGAGGAAAAACGGCAGCTTTATATCCAGTCGATCGCCGATACGGCCGAGCGTGCGGCGATGCTGACCGGACAATTGCTTGCTTTCGCCCGCCGCCAACCGCTCAAGCCCGAGCGGTTCGATGTCGCGCAGCGGCTGGGCGGAATGGGGCAGATCATCCACACGACCCTGGGATCGCCGATCCAGGTGGCCTATCTGATCGAACCCGACGTGGGCGCGGTGGAGGCCGACCCCAATCAGTTCGAAACCGCGATCCTCAACATGGCCATCAATGCGCGCGACGCCATGCCGACCGGTGGGACGCTGCGGATCAGCGCCAAGCATGTGAATCGTGTGCCGGCGATCCGCGGTCATGCGGCGGTAAAGGGCGCGTTCGTCGCGGTTTCGGTCGAGGATAGCGGCACCGGGATCGATCGGGACACGCTCAACCGGATCTTCGAACCTTTCTTCACCACCAAGGACGTCAACAAGGGGACGGGGCTGGGGCTGAGTCAGGTCTATGGCTTCGCCAAGCAATCGGGCGGGGAGATTGCGGTGAAAAGCGAGCCCGGCAAAGGCAGCACGTTCACGCTCTTCCTGCCCCGCGCCGGAGCCGAGGCGGCGCGGGAGGAGGCGCCTGCTTCGGCGGCGGCGGCACACCCTTTCGCCCGCCGATCGGTCCTGCTGGTCGAGGATAACGAGACGGTCGGCAGCTTCGCACACAATCTGCTGCGCGAGCTGGGACAGGACGTGACCTGGGCAACCGGCGCCGCGGACGCATTGCGCATCCTCGCCGAAAATGATGACCATATCGATCTCGTTTTCACCGACGTGGTGATGCCCGGCATGAACGGAATCGAGCTGGCACGCGAGGTACGCCGCCGCTGGCCTGCGCTGCCGGTGGTGCTGACCAGCGGCTACAGCCATGTGCTGGCGGAGGAAGGCAGCCATGGCTTCGAACTGCTGCGAAAACCTTACACCGTTGACGGGCTGATGACGGTGCTTGGTGGAGCGCAGGACGAGCAGGGGCCGCCGCCGCCAGCCGGGCCGGAACAGAATGGAGGCGCCCCGGCGTCGCAGTGACGGCGGAGCGCGCTACCCCTCGGGTAGAGCCCGATCCACGCTTTCGGCGGAAGCGCAAAGCGCTTCCACCAAAAACGATCAGGCTCTGGGTCATTCGTTCGGGATCTGCCAGCGATAACGGTCGGTCCGCTGCGCGGGGACGGGATTGCCGTCGGCGTCGCGCGCGGGCGTGAAGCGCGCACGCTGGGTGTAGAGACGGCAGGTCGCGTCATCGAGCAATTTGCTGCCGCTCGACTGGGTGACGAGACAGGAGCGGACGCGCCCATCCGTGCCGATCATGACCGATATGATGACGGTCCCCTGCACCTCCTGACGCAACGCCGCGGTCGGATAATCGTCGGTGGTGATCCAGTTGCGCCAATTCCTTTCCGGCACCGCGCCGGCTGCCTGGCTTGGGCGGACCGGGTCGAGCGAGGGTATCGGAACCGGTTTGCCGTCGCCGCCGCCGATCGTGCCGATCGGCCCATCGATATTGGGTTGCGGAAGCGGCGTCGGATCCGCCTTGAGCGGATCGTCGGGCCTGGGGATCGGATTCGTTGCGACCGGTTGGTTGGTGCGCTGCGTCTCGACCGGCTTGGGCCGTGGCGGCGGAGGTTCGGTCGGCACCGTGAAGATGGTGGTATGGTGCGGTGCGTAGGGCATCACCTTGTAGCCGAGGCCAACCAATAAAGCGTAGCCTACCGCAACATGCACGCCGACGACCGCGGCGACGCTGGCGGGGTTTCTCCTCCGGGACTGGTCGAGATAAGACATGGCGCACTCCTCTCACGCGGGAATGCCGTGGCGGATCGAATGTCCGTCATGCGGCACTCGCGGAAGAGAAATTGTGCCTGTTATGATATATTGTCAAGCGGGTGGGATGTCCGTTTTGCTCGGCATCGATCGGCTGATGTCCGGTTCGCCAGCTGAGCCAGAGTGGCGTCGGCCCACGCTCCACAACAGCATCTTACGAGAGGTCCGTTTCGGGCGGACCGGTGCCCCGTTAGCGCAGCCGACTCAAACTCTAGATTGAAACTCATAAGTCGGAACGACCGGTTCCGACCCAATAGCCGCCGTTCGGAAGGTCAGTAGACTTGCCTGAACCCGGTCGTTGTTTCAAGCTCTCGAAATGCGGTCAGTGCAACGAACAGAGATAGGGCGACTGGAGTGGCACCATGTCTGGCTGTTCTTAAGGACCGATGCCGGGCATCACTGGCGTTTGGATATGGATGAACGTCGCGCAACCGGACTAGTTGGTCTCCGAGTGGAGGTGAATGGCTCGGTGAAGAATGGAACGATCACTGTCGATGGGATCGTTCCGGCTTAATCAGTTCGGCCATTTTCAACCCACTTGCAGATATTCGTGTCGGTATGCCAGATTCCACATGATGGACGTTCACGAAGAAAAGGTCCTTCTGTCGTCGGATCGCTATGGCCGGATCGCCATTGTCCGACGGTACGACGGATTGTTTTGCCTTTACCGGCATTGGCTTTGGCCACCCAAAACGCAACGCTCTTTTGGTGTCGGTTCAGTCCAGGATCGGCGATGGAGCACCGACTATGATCCCGCGTTGTATGATGACATCGAACCGCTTCCTGGCATCTATGGCACGATTGAAGATGCCGAACGCGAAGCCGTGAGCCTCCTCGAACGAGAGCCTAATCAGGAGTGCGCGGGTTTGACAGTCAGCGAGCGACTGATTGCGTCGGGGTTGATGCAGGCCTTTGAAGCTGCTTCCAGAACGCGGGATCGTGAGAGCATGATCGGCATTCTTTCCGAAGTTGCGGTCGAGGACGCTCCAACGACAGTCGACGCCATTCTCGCAGACCCTACTCGCTTCGGCTATTAGCGTCTGCTTTCCCTTGCCCGTGCAACCAAAGCAGAGGGTCCGTAATCCACCCAACAGCGGACATTCGCAGCGTTCACGGCCTAACCCTTGTCCGGTGATCTTCTGGCGGGCAGGGTCAGGAAGGCGACAAGTCCGGCCGCGATCGCAAGTGCTGCCCCGACCAGCGCGGCGCCATGGAAGGCCGCGACGAGGGCGGTTCCCGATTGCGCGATCACGGCGCCTGCCAGCGCGGTCGCGATCAGGCCGCCGGTGCGCGCGATCGCGCTGTTGAAGCCGGATGCGGTGCCGGCATATTCGTCCTCGACCGACGACAGGACCGCGGTCGTGAGCGGCGCGACCGCGCCCGCCATCCCCAGCGCGAGCACGCACATGCCCGGCAAGATGCTCGTCCAGAAGCTGGCATGCGGATCGGCTCGCACCAGCAGCGCGAATCCCGCCCCGCAGACGATCGGGCCGATCGTAAGCGGCCAGCGCGGGCCGATCGTCTCGGCGACGCGCCCCATCAGGCGCGATCCGCCTCCGATCAGGATCGAGAATGGCAGCAAAGCCGCCCCCGCGCTGAGCGGCGAATAGCCGCCCCCGACGATCAGCACGTAGGGCAGGAGCAGGATCAGCCCGCCCATCGCGCCGTAGAGCAGGAGGGTGACCAGGGTCAGCCCGCCGAACGCGCGCGAGCCGAACAGGCCGAGCGGCATCATCGCCTTGTCGCCTTGGGTGCGCTCGGCCCACAGGAACAGGCCGAGCGCGATAAGTCCGCCGACCAGCCCGATCCAGCCCGTACCGCTCATATGGTGCGTGCTCGACCACAAAGTGAGCGCCCAGGTCAGCCCGAACAAGGCGAGCGTCGCGAGCGAGGCGCCGCGCCAGTCGAGGTTGCGCTTGCCCTCGCCGCTCTCGCGCACCGCCAGCAAGGCGATCAGGATCGCGAGCGCACCGAACGGCAGGTTGATGTAGAAGATCGCGCGCCAGCCGACATTGTTGATCAGCCATCCGCCCAGCGGCGGTCCGATCGCGGCCGAGATCGCGCTGACCGAGGCCCAGGTGCCGACTGCGCGGCCCTTGGCGGGGCCGCTGAACGTATGGCTGAGGATGGCGAGACTGTTGGGCAGCAGGATCGCGGCGCCCAAACCTTGCAGCGCGCGCGCCGCGAGCAGCAGGCCGATGCCCGGCGCCAACGCGCAGCCGACCGATGCGAGCAGGAACAGCCCGATGCCGAGGATCAGCAGGCGCCGCCGGCCATAATGGTCGCCTGCCGCGCCGCCCATCAGCAACAGCGCCGACAGCGGCAAGGTATAAGCGTTCATCGTCCATTGCAGGTCGGCCGCGGCGCCGCCGAGGCTGTGCCCGATCGCGGGCAAGGCGACATTGACCACCGATCCGTCGATGAAAGCGAGACTTGAAGCGAGGATGCAGGTGACGAGCGTCCACCGGGGGTTAGGTGCGCGCGCTACGGTTTCGGCTTGATCGCGGGCCAATCGTCTTCCCCTTGCTGATCGAGAGGGGCTAACAGGTGTCCATGAAATTTTACAGCGATACGCTGCCCGCCGCCGCCGATCTCTATGGCGATATCGAGGCCGCGCCGCG
>JAEKMC010000165.1 GCA_019508115.1 Sphingomonas sp. | reverse complement strand
GGTGGCCGTGCTCGATATCGGGCGCACCGTCACCACGCTGGCGACCTTGCCCGTGCCTGCCACCGTCGTCGGGCCGCCAGGCAGTGTCGCGCTGTCGTCCGACAGCAATATGGCGATCGTCACAGCCGGACAGGTGATCGGCGGCGCAGGCGCTCCGGTTACCGGCGACGTGGTCACCGTAATCGACCTCCACCAACCAAAGGCACCGCGCGTGGTGCAGACGCTCCACGCCGGCACGGGCGCGGCAGGCGTCGCGATCAATCCGGCCGGCACGCTCGCTCTGGTTGCGAATACCGGCGCGGACAGCGTGTCCGTCTTCACGATCGCCGAGGGGCGGCTGACCCCCGCCGGCACCGTCGCGCTCGATCCAAAGAGCCGTCCGGTCGATGTCGGCTTCGCCGACGCGCGCACCGCTTTTGTGGTGGCGCAGGGCACGAACACGCTGCTTCGCCTGTCCGTCGACGGCAGCAAAATGACGCCCGCCGGAGACATTGCCGTGGGCGCCCAGCCCTACAGCCTTGCGCTTCATCCGGGCGCACGCATCGCCTATGTCAGCCATCTCGGCGGACGCGCGCCCGGAGGCCCGCCCGGCCCCAAGCCCGGCTCGATCGGGATCGTCGATCTCGCGGAGGGCCGCATGGTCGATCAGATCGACACGGGCGTCACGCCCGAACATGTCGGCCTGTCGCCGAGCGGACGCTTTCTGGAGGTAACGGTCAACAATGGTTCGACCGCGCCGGCCACCTCTGCCGCTTTCCACGATTTCGGCTTGATAAGCGTCTATCGCATCGAAGGCGCACGCCTGTTGCCCGCAGCGGAAGCGCGCACCGGTCGCTGGTGCCAGGGCGCGGTATGGAGCGCGGACGAGCGGCGCTTGCTGCTGCAATGTTCCATGGCCAAACAGATCGAAGTCTATCGCTTCGACGGCCGCGCGCTTATCCGTGATGCGTCCGTAACTTTCGATGCCAGGCCGGGCGCTATCGCGACCGCCCACAGTCGCTGACAAGAAACATGAAGAACGGAGAGGATTGATGCGAAAAGCGATTTTGTTGACGGCGGGGCTGATCGCCACCGTCGCATCGGCCCAGGCGCAACAGCCTGACTTGCCTTTCCGCAATCCAGCATTGCCGACCGCGCAGCGTGTCGACGACCTGATCGGCCGGCTCACACCCGACGAGAAAGCGTCGCAGCTGGTCAACCAAGCGCGCGCCATCCCACGGCTCGGCATCCCCGCTTACGACTGGTGGAGCGAGGCGCTGCACGGCGTCGCCAATAATGGCTACGTCACCGTCTTTCCCGAGCCGATCGGGCTCGCCGCCAGTTTCGACCCCGCCACCATCCGTGAAATGGGCGCCGCGATCGGCGACGAGGGCCGGGTCAAATGGAACCAGATCGAGCGCGCCGGGGGCGAGCACAAGATCATGCAGGGCCTCACCTTCTGGTCGCCCAACATCAACATCTTCCGCGATCCGCGCTGGGGCCGCGGCCAGGAAACCTATGGCGAGGATCCCTATCTGACCGCGAAGATGGGCGTGGCCTTCGTGCACGGCATGCAGGGCGACGATCCGCATTATTACCGCGTGTCGTCGACCGCGAAGCATTATGCCGTCCACAGCGGGCCTGAGCCGGGCCGCCACTCGGACGACATCAAGGTCAGCCTCCACGACATGGAGGACACCTATCTCCCCGCCTTCCGTGCGCTGGTAACGGAGGGGAAGGTCGAATCCGTGATGTGCGCGTATAACCGCGTCAACGGCCAGCCCGCCTGCGCCAACACCTTCCTGCTCAAGGATCGCCTGCGCGACGCGTGGGGCTTCAAGGGCCATATGGTGTCAGATTGCGATGCCGTCGCCGATATCGAACGCGGCCATCATTTCACCAAGACGTTCGCCGAAGCGGCCGCCGTGTCGATGAAGCTCGGCGTGGACAATGACTGCGCCGAATTCGGCCGCATGGCGGGCCCGACCTCGGACTATGACCGCTATCGCGAGGCGATGCAGCAGCGGCTGCTGCCGCAGAGCGTGGTGGATGAATCGCTCCGGCGGCTGTTCACGGCGCGGATGCGGCTCGGCCTGTTCGATCCGCCCTCGATGGTGCCCTATAACAAGATCCCGGATTCGGTGCTGAATTCGGATGCGCATCGTGCGCTCGCGCTCAAGCTCGCGCGCGAGACGATGGTGCTGCTCAAGAATGACGGCACGCTGCCGCTGCGCAAGGCGGCGGTGAAGCGGATCGCGGTGGTCGGCCCGCTGGCTGACCAAGTCGACGTGCTGCTCGGCAATTATCACGGCACGCCGCTCCACCCGGTCACCGCGCTCGATGGGCTGCGCGCGGAATTCCCCGACGCGCAGATCGTCTTCGAACCCGGCACCGATTTCCTGCGGCAGGCCGAGCCGGTGCCGACCGAGGCGCTCAGCACGCCCGAGGGACAGCCCGGCTTGCGCGGCCAATATTGGCGCAACGCCGATTTCTCGGGCGATCCGGCGGTGACGCGCATCGATCCGAAGCTCGCCTTCGAACGCAACGCCCCGGCCGCGATCCCGGGCGCCGATACGACCTCGTCGCGCTGGACCGGCTTCCTTACCGCTCCACAGGACGCCACCTACAAGATCGGGCTGCAAGGCCGTGGCGCGAAATTGTGGCTCGACGACAAGCTGATCGTCGACAACGGCAACCAGCAGGGCTTTGCGCCGACCAATGTGGAGCTGCCGCTACACAAGGGTGAGCGCCACAGCCTGCGCGTCGAGCAGGGACCGAGCCGCTTCCCGCCCCGCCTGGTGTGGAGCGAGGTCCGCGCCGATGCGCTCCAGCGCGCGGTCGCCGCGGCGCGCGATGCCGACATCGTCGTGGCGGTCGCGGGCATCACCTCCGCGCTCGAAGGCGAGGAGATGCCGGTCAATATTCCAGGCTTCAAGGGCGGCGACCGCACCAGCCTCGACATGCCGGCCGATGAGGAGAAATTGCTTGAGGCGATGAAGGCAACCGGCAAGCCGCTCGTGCTCGTGATGATGAACGGCTCCGCCCTCTCCGTGAACTGGGCCGCGGCCAATGCCAATGCGATCCTGGAGGCCTGGTATCCGGGTCAGGAAGGCGGGACGGCCATCGCCCAGACCTTGTCGGGGACAAACAACCCGTCGGGCCGCCTGCCGGTCACCTTCTACAAGAGCGTCGATCAGCTGCCGGCATTCGGCGATTATGCGATGGCCAATCGCACCTACCGCTATTTCAGCGGTACTCCGCTTTATCCGTTCGGATATGGGCTCAGCTATACCCGCTTCAGCTATTCGGCGCTCGCCGTGTCGCGCAACAGGCTCAAGGCGGGTGAGCCTCTCGGCGTCGACGTGACGGTACGCAACGACGGCGCGGTAGCGGGAGACGAGATAGCGCAACTCTATCTGAGCTTCCCCTCGGCTCCCGGCATGCCGATCCGCGCGCTGCGCGGTTTCAATCGCGTGAGTCTCTCCCCCGGCGAAAGCAGGCGGATCCATTTCGATCTGAATGCGCGGGACCTCTCGAGCGTGACGGCGGACGGCAAGCGCGTCGTCGCGCCGGGCGACTATCGCCTCGTCGTCGGTGGCGGACAGCCTGCCCCCGGCACGCCTGTCTCGCAGACGCACTTCAGCATCACCGGAGGATCTTCGCTTCCGCTGTGAGGCGTCTCACTCAAGACCGCGGCATTGCGACCTGCTTGCGGGCATCGCCCAAAAGCAGGTCGCATCACCCTGTGCCGTACGCCGCCAGGAAAACATGCACCGCCTCGGCGGCATGGCGGCGAAGCGCCTCGGCCTCTGGAATTCCGGCATCGCCGAGCAGCATGGCCTGGTTCAACGGCTGGGACATCACCAGCCAATTGAAGTGTGATGCCGCAACCGACGGATCATCGATCCGCAACAATCCGCGATCGGCCAGATGCCGGAACATCGCCTCCATCGCCGCCATCGCCCGCTTTGGCCCGCTTTCGTAGAGGGCCTTGCCCAATTCGGGAAAGCGACCCGCCTCGCCGATCACCATGCGGCGCAACTGCATCAGCCTGGGCGTGATGACGATGCGAAGCTGCCGATAGGCATAATCCTCAAGATAGGCGTGCAGGTCGCTGCCCGGTACAAAGTCCGGGATATCGCCGTGCACCGCATCGCTCCCGGCATTCGTCAGCCCCGAGACGATCTCCAGGAACAGCGCCTCCTTGCTGGTGAACTGCTTATAGATCGTCTGTTTCGAGACATCCGCCAGGCGCGCTATCTCGTCCATCCCCGCAGCGAGATAGCCGTCCCTTAGAAATATGGTCGTCGCGGCCTCGAGGATCGCCTTGCGCTTCTGCGCGGTGCGCCCGCCATCCCGATTGGCAAGCCCGTCGTTCATCGCGGTATCTCTCGTCATCAAAGTCGGTGCTCCAGCAATCCCGGATTGACACCATCATACCGACGAGTCTAGTTGACGAGAAAACTAGACCGTCCAGTCCATTATGAGGTGAGTCATGCATGTCCAATTCGCGGAGCTTCCGGTGCGGGATCAGGCGCGGGCGAAACAATTCTATGTCGACCATCTTGGATGCACGGTAGCGGCGGACGTGCCGATGGGGAGCAACGGCTGGCGATGGATCGAACTCAAATTGCCGGAGGGCGAGACCAGCCTTCATCTCGTCCGCGCAAAGGACGATAACGC
>JAEKMC010000164.1 GCA_019508115.1 Sphingomonas sp. | reverse complement strand
TCAGCGCCACCCCGATCATCGCGGTGACGTACCAGAAATAATAAGTCTCATGCCCCGCTTGCTTGAGCTTGAGCGCGAGCGCCTCGGCGGAGCCGCCGAAGATCGACTGGCTGAGCGCATAAGGCAGGCCGACGCCGAGCGCGCGGACGTGGGGCGGGAACAATTCGGCCTTGACGATCGCGCTGGTCGCGGTCGCGCCCGAAAGGATAACCAGCGCCGCCAGGACCAAAGCGAAGGCGGTGAGTGGATCATGCGTACGGCCAATCGCGGTCATCAGCGGAACCGTAGCGACAATGCCCCCGATCGCGAACCAGTAGAGCAGGGGCTTGCGCCCGATCCGGTCCGACAGGCCGCCGAGCGCGGGCTGGAGCAGGACCGCGACGATTGTGGCGGCGGCGCAGATCTGACTCGCCACCGGCTTGGCGAAGCCCGAAGTGCCGACCAGATATTTTTGCATGTAGGTGGTGTAGGTGTAGAAGGCGACGTTGCTGCCGACCGCTAGCCCGAAGGCGATCAGCACGCTCCGGCGATGATTGCGCCACAGGTCCGCGAGGCCGCCGCCCGCGCGGCGTTCGGCCGTCGGTTCGGCCTGGAATTCCGGACTCTCGTCGATCCCGCGCCTGAGCCAGTAGATTCCGAAAGCGAGCATTGCGCCGACCACGAAGGCGAGACGCCAGCCCCAGCTGGACAAGGCCGCCTCGCTCTCGCCGCCGGCCTGCAGGCCAAGCAAAAGAGCGAGTGCCAGCAATTGTCCGCCATATAGCGTGACATACTGGAAACTCGACCAGAAGCCGCGCCGGCCCTCGGGCGCGATTTCCGACAGATAGGTGGCGGCCGCGCCATATTCGCCGCCGAGGCTCAAACCCTGGACGATGCGCGCGAGCATGAGGAGGATCGGGGCGGCAAGGCCGATGCTGGAATAGACCGGCGTCGCCGCGAGCAGCAGCGAACCGCCGCCCATCAGCGCGACGCTCCAGGCCAAAGCGGTGCGGCGGCCATGGCGGTCGCCGATCCGGCCGAGCAGCCAGCCGCCGATCGGGCGCATCAGGAAGCCGATCCAGAAGATCCCGCTGGTCGCCAGGAATTGCGCGGTCTGGTCCTGGCCGGGGAAGAAGGCCTTGGCGAAGTAAAGCGAGAAGGCCGAATAGACGTACCAGTCGAACCATTCAACCAGGTTGCCGGCCGCGCCGCCCAGGATCGAGCGGAGCGGCGCCGGCCGGCTCACGCGCCCTCGGTCTGGAACAGGCCGAGCTGGGCGATCTCCTCGACGCTCAGGTCGATCCCGAACAGGAGGCTGAGGCGCATGCGATAGACGCGCGGATCGTCGATCTCGCCCGATGCCTCCTGCTCGCCGTTGCGGCGGCGATAGCGGCGGTCGGTCAGGCTGGCGAAGCCGTGCGGCAAGACGCTGCTGACGATGCGCAGCTGCTTGAAACGGCTCTCGGGTGCGTTGGAGGTCCAGTAATTGGAGAGGACGAGGTCCGCGGTGAAGACCGGATCGAGCAAGAAGCTGAATTGCGGCATCCAGCCTTCGCCCGCCCCGCGGCCGTCGGTGGTGGCCGGCGGGCCGTCGCGTTCGAGCATCCAGCCGTGGAGCGGATCGCGCATCAGCCGGAATTGGGCGCCATCGGGAGCGAGCGCGGTTTCGCCGTCCGCGAGTGGCATCGGCGGGCAATAAGAGCCGCCGAATCCAGCGTCGGCGATCCAGTTCTGCCCGTCGATCGTGACGAGGACGAGCGTATGGGTTTTGCCGGGCGGGGGGCCTTCCAGGCCCAGCCAGACACGCGCCAGCAGCGGACGTGTGACGAAACCGAGCGCCTCGAGCGCATCCTCGAACAGGCGGTTCTGTTCAAAGCAATAGCCGCCGCGCCGCGCGGTCACGAGCTTGGCGAAGACCGAGGCGCTGTCGATCGCGATGCCACGTCCGAGAATCACGTCGAGATTCTCGAACGGGATCGCCAGGCGGTGCGCGCGCTGCACCTGCGCGAGGCCCTCCGCCGTGGCGGGTGGCGATTCCTTGAGCCCAATGCGCTCGAAATAGGCGGAAAGGTCGAAAGGCATCGGTCGGTCGATGTCGCTTCACCTCGCTCAGTGCAACAGGATTGTCGCTCTAACAGGTGATTATTGCTTGCTCCTGTTGCCAAACGCCGTTCGGGCAATCATCGGGATCGTGATGACCTCTTTTTCTATCCCGAGCAGCGCACGCCTGCGGCAGTTGGCGACAGGCCGGGTCGCCAGCATAATGTTCAATGTCGGCACGACCAACGTGCTGCGGATCGCCAGCAGCATGACGCTGACGCGCCTGCTCGATTCAACCGCCTACGGCGTGGTCGGCGTGATCACCTCGGTGGCATTCATGCTGGGGATGCTGAGCGACGTCGGCATATACGACTTCCTGGTCCGCCATCATGAGGGCGAGGAGCGCAAGTTCCTGGACCAGGTATGGACGATCCGGCTGATCCGTGGCGTGATGCTGGCGCTGGTGATGATCGCGATTTCCAAGCCGATCACGATTTTTCTCGGTAAGCCGGCGCTCGCGCCGGTGGTGGCGGTATGGAGCCTGAGCTTCATCCTCGATGGTTTCTCCTCGCTCGCCTTCGCAACCGCGGTCAGGCACCAGAAATTGTGGCGGCTCAGCAATATGGAGCTGAGCGCGAACGTGCTCACTCTGGTCGTTTCGATAACGCTCGCCGCGATCACCCATTCTTATTGGGCGATGATCGGCGGCATGCTGGCGGGCTCGGCGACCAAATTGGTTCTTTCTTACGCCTTGTTTCCGGAATCGCGGCGGCGCTGGCATTTCGACATGACGCGCTCGCGCGAGATGTGGAGCTTTTCGCGCTATATCGCCATGTCCAGCATACTTTCGCTGCTCATCATGCAGTCGGACAAGGTCGTCCTGGCGCGGATCATGCCGCTGTCCGCCTACGGCCTCTACGCGATCGCGGTGACGCTGGCGGCGGCCCCCGCCGGCCTGTCTGGCCCCTATGCGATCCGCGTGCTGCTGTCGGTCTATTCCAAGGCCGCACGTGAAAATCGCGAAGGGCTGCGCCGCATCATCTATCAAACCCGGCGCAAGGTGACCTTGCTCTATATGGCGGGTGTCGGCGGATTGCTGGGCGGCGCACCGTTACTGATCGAGATATTGTACGACCCGCGCTATCGCGGGGTGACGCCGTTTCTGCAGCTTTTGCTGATCTCGACCGGGCTGCGCATGCCAAGCCTGTCGGCCAAGCAGGCTCTGATCGCGGTCGGTCGGACCGGCGCACAATTGATCGGCAACATTGCGAGCATCCTCTGGCTCGCGATCGGCGGGGCGGTGGGCCTGTTGACCGGCAAGATCATGTTGCTGGTTGCGATCGTGGGTACTGTCGAAGTGCCCAACCTGATCTGCTTTCTGTGGAGCATGCGCCGTGAAGGGCTGATCAACTGGCGCGAGGAAGCGCTTGGTCCGCTCGCCATGGCGACCGGGGCCGCCGCCGGAGCAGGGCTGAGCTGGGCTGCGATGGCCGCGCTCGGCCTATCCTAGACCTTGGTCGGCTCAGGGGTCGGTTCAGGCTGATTCACGTTTTGGGCGGAAACGCGAAGCGCCCCCCGCCAAAAAACGATCGGCTCTAACCCTTGCGGCGCGTCAGGCGGCGCGCGAAGCCCTGCAGGCGGGGCGGGACCCAATCCCCCACGAAATGATTGTAGCGCATTTTCCAATCGGGCTTGTCTTCGCTGTGGGGGCGCGTCTGGAAGGTGGTGGTGCGCGTCTTGATCGCGGCCTCAATCGGATACGCCGTATAATAATAAGTCGCAATCGAGCGGCGCGAGCGATCCGGCGGGCACTTCACTGGATCGGGCTGGCCGTGAAAGCTCTGCAGGGTGGTGTTGAATACAACCGCGCGGCCCAAAACGGGCAATACAGACCGTGCAGCCGCCCGCATCTTCTTGTCCCAGAGTTCCAGCTGGCCGCCATATTCCTCGGGCCAATCCTCGTTGAGGTAGACGAGCAGGTTCAGCCGGCGCTCGACCTTCATCTTGTCATGCAGATTGAAGTCGGCATGGACGCTGAGATGCCCGCCGGACAGGGTTTCATGGAGACCCCCGCCCGAATAATAAGGATCCGAGATCAGTCCCGGGATGCCGGTCATCTCGCTTAGGAAGGCAAGGAACGGCTCGCTGTTGAGTTCGGCCAGCAGGTTGCGGACTCTGAAGCCGTCGACCGTATTGGGATCGAACTGATACTTCAGCCGCTCCTGGGGGCGATCGAAATAGGTCCGGCCCTCGCGATCGGGGAATTGCTCCACAACTTCGCGCAGGACATCCTTGGCGAGGAAATCGTCCAAAATGATGTGCGGGAACGGCGTGGCGTTCTGATAGTCCGACGCGCGTTTTTGCCCTTCGGCGACGCATTGGTCGCGATCGAAATGGAGATACCCGCCGCTGCTTTTCAGATCGAGGATCGGCATCCCGCAAAACACTCCACGCTGGAATCACATTTCCGGTTCATAGCATTGCAGCGCAGCAAAACCACCCGTGTTCACTGCTGACATGATGCTGACAGCAGTGCGGCTGGAACCAAGCCGCGCCAGCGCCCATATAGGCATTCATGGCCATCCAGATCCGCACCAGCCTCGAAGAACCCGAGACGGGTGAAACCTTCGTTCCCCACCGGCCCGAACGGCCCGAGAAGAGCCAGG
>JAEKMC010000163.1 GCA_019508115.1 Sphingomonas sp. | reverse complement strand
GGGGCTCGCGACCGCAGTCGGCGACGAGGGCGGCTTCGCGCCCAACCTCGCCAGTCCGAAGGATGCGCTCGACTTCATCATGAGCTCGATCGAAGCCGCCGGCTACAAGCCGGGCGAGGAGGTCGCGATCGCGCTCGATTGCGCCGCGAGCGAATTCTTCAAGAACGGGGTCTACGACCTCGAAGGCGAGGGGCGGAAGCTGTCTCCCGCCGAGATGGTCGATTATCTGGCGGAGCTTGCGAACGGCTATCCGATCGTCTCGATCGAGGACGGCATGGCCGAACAGGATTGGGACGGCTGGAAGCTCCTGACCGACAAGATCGGCCACAAGGTCCAGTTGGTCGGCGACGATATCTTCGTCACCAACCCCAAGAACCTGGCAGAGGGCATCCAGAAGGGCGTCGCCAACTCGCTGCTGGTCAAGGTCAACCAGATCGGCACGCTTTCGGAAACGCTCGAGGCGGTCAGCATGGCGCAGCGCGCGGGCTATACCGCGGTCATGTCGCACCGCTCGGGCGAGACCGAGGATTCGACCATCGCCGATTTGGCTGTCGCCACCAATTGCGGTCAGATCAAGACCGGCAGCCTCGCCCGCTCGGATCGGCTCGCCAAATACAACCAGCTCATCCGCATCGAGGAAGAACTGGGCGCGATCGGCCTGTACGCCGGCCGCAGCGCCCTCAAGCGCTAAGCGAATCGTCGCCCCGGCGGAGGCCGGGGCCGCTGGAAATAGAGGTCTGACGCCACGCCTCCAGCGGCCCCGGCCTGCGGGCGCCCAGCAAAGTATTACTTTGCTGGGACCCGTGCCGGGGCGACGGGCTCGGCTGACTGCCTCGACCGTAACTTTCCAGTCGGCTCGTCCGCTAACCGGCTCGCCTTTCCCACGGAGAAACCCGCTTCGCCCATTGTTCTACACGCCATGCGCGTTCGGGCGGGCAGGGCGGTATCCAAGCTCACCTATCGCCCGGCCAAGTCGGATTGTATTTCCTAGTCGATAAGTAGGAAATAGGATGCGCGCACCTCGAATGTGGAGTGCGTGCCCATGACCGAAGGCGAACTCGGCCTGTCCCCTTTGTGCCTGATCGTGCCCGGTTTGCACGATTCGGGTCCGGGCCATTGGCAGACCATCTGGGAGCGCGAGCGCCACGATTGCCTGCGCGTGCAATTGGGCATGTGGTCCGATCCGGTGCGCAACGTCTGGATCAGCCGGATCGATCAGGCGGTCGGTGCCGCGCAGGGGCCGGTCGTGCTGGTCGCGCACAGCCTCGGCTGCCAGGCGGTGTTATGGTGGGCGAGCCTGCTGGGCGAGGATGCGCCGAGCAATGTTGTCGGCGCGCTGCTGGTGGCGCCACCCGATGTCGACCGCCTGGGCGCCGATCCGCGCATCGAACGCTTCGCGCCCATGCCCAAATCCATCCTGCCGTTCCCGACCACAGTGGTTGCCAGCAACGATGATCCCTGGTGCGACGCGGATCGCGCCGACGAGCTCGCCTGCGCGCTCGGCGCGCATTTCGTGCTGCTGGATGGGGCCGGGCATATCAACGCGGATTCGGGGCTGGGCGCCTGGCGCGAAGGGCAGGACCTGCTCGAACGCCTGCTCGACGTCCGCCCCCGCACGCCCGCCGCGCTCAATCTCAACCCCCACGGAAACCCGCCGCGCCCCTCTTCCCGCGCCTATTCACCGCGCTGACGCACCAAATCGGGGACACTATACTTATTACCGCCCAAGAGGGGGCAAGGAGCGCAACGCCCTCCGCCCTCATCGCGGCCTTTGGATACGGGGCCCGAGATTGGCGAGCACGGCGCGCGCGTCGAACGCCCGCGGATCGCCCGGCGGCTTCGCGCCATGGCCGGTCACGATTTCCGCGATCGCCTCATATTGGTTGACCGTGTGCACGTCGATGTCGCGGTCCCAGAACGGATCGCCCCAGAACGGATCCCAGCGCCGCCAGCCGAAACGCCCATGATATCGCCAGGCCGGGCCCCAATAACCCCACGGCCCAGGCGCGAACGGCTGGGTCACATAGGTGCTGCTATGCTTCTCGGTATTGCGGTCGGCCATTTCGAACCAGTCGAAGCCCCGTTCCAGCGTAAGCTGCGCAGCGCGATACAGCAGATAGGTTTCGACCGTCTCGCGCGACGTCATCGAATTGCCCGAAAACGTGACCCGAAAGCGGTTGGGCTCGATCTGCTGGTCGCTATAGCCGCCCGCGGACGAGCCGGGTCGCGCAAGCGGCTGGTATGGCGTGGCCGTCTCGCAACCGCTGAGGATCAGCGCCAGGGGCAGGGCGACGGCCAGTCCCGCCCGGCGCACGAAAAGACGATATCTTGCCATGACAGTGTCCGACATATCTTGCCGGTAAAACGGAGCATCGGCCTCGCCGTTCCGCGCGCGGTTTTGCAAAAGCCGCGGCGCAACGCTCCCGGATAATTTGGATTGGGCGAGCCCTAAGCGGCGGCGAGCCTGTCCGGATATTCATCGCGCCGCTTCCACCACACGCCTTCGCTCTCGTTGCGCCCGAGCGGCGCGCGATCGAGCCATTGATAGGAACCCCAAAGCGCATCCAGCCCGCGCCCATAGGTCGAGTAAGTGTGGAAGATCTCGCCGTCCTCGATCCTGAACGCGCTCATTCCCGGCAGCTCGCGCAGGTAGGTCCGCCGGTCGACGCCGCACATGGCGCCAAAGGTCTGGGGCGCGTCGGGCGTGTTGCGTGAAACCACGCCGTGAGGCTGATAATTATAATCATAGCCCCGGTCCTGCTGCTCTTCGGTCAGGCCGACGCTATAGTCGAAGTTGAAATCGCCGCCGAAGGACGAGGCCCAGGGGAAGGTCCAGCCCATCCGCTTGCGATAGGCCAGCAGCGTCTCGATCGGCGCGCGCGAAACCGCCGACAGCATCACGTCATGGCTGGCGAGATGCTGCCAGAAACCATTGAAGCCATCCGCGATCATCGAGCAGGAGGGGCAGCCGGCGGTATAGTCCGGCCCGAACATGAAATGATAGACGAGCAATTGCGATCGCCCGCGGAACAAATCGGCGAGCGTCGCTTCGCCCTCGGCGGTCTGAAAGCGGTACGATTTCTCGACCCGCACCCATGGCAATGCCTGCCGCCTGCGCGCCAGTTCGTCGCTCTGCCGCGTAAGTGCCTTTTCCGCCTCGAGCAGCGCCAGCCGCTCGCGCAGCCATTCGTCACGCGTCCCGGTTCGATGCGTCGTCATCGTCGTTGTCTCCTTTCGCGCGCCGCTTGATGAGCAGCGCTCCCAAAGCTGCGGCCGAGACGCCGCCACCCGCCGCGAGCCAGCCGATCGCAGCCGCCGACAGACAGAGGGGGCACATGGCTCAGCCCAGCGCCTCGGCCACCGCCTCTCGCGATTGTGCATGCAGCGCCCAGAAGTTCGGCACGCCGCCGCCCGCAAGCCGCGCCGCGAGCACGGTGAGGTGAGAGTTCCACCCGCTTCCGAAATCCTGCGCGCCGGTTCCGCTCACGATTCCGCCATGCGTCACCACCAGCCGCGTCCGATCGCCCTCGCGGAACAGCTCGTACGTCACCGTCCCATTCTTGCCGCCCTGGAAGCTCGTCTCGAGCAGATGCGGCGGCTCGAAGCGGCTCACCGTCTCGTTCCAGGTCGATCCCTTGAACTGCGCATAACCCTCAGGGTAGGGGACCTCCTCGTCGGACAGATTGTCATGATCGACGAGCAAAGTCAGTTCCTGGCCTTTGACAGCGTCGGTTCCGCCCATGAACCATTTCGCCCTGAGCTCCGCTTCGGTCAGGTAGCGCCAGACCGTCTCCGGCGGCGCATCCAGCAGGCGCTCGAGGCGGATCGTGTCCGGGGCCGTCCGCTCGATCGGCGGGCGGATTTGCAGCGCGGCTTCAGCCATCGGGATTCTCCTTCTTTTTCGTGTCGGATTCGATCAGCGCCTGCAGCCGGTCGAGGCGCGTGGTCCAGAAATGTTCCCATTGCCGGAGCCAGCGATTGGCTTCCGCCAGCGGCTCTGCCTGCAGGCTGCATATGTACATGCGTCCGCTCTTGCGGCGCGCGACCAGGCCCGCATCTTCCAGCACTTTCACATGTTTGGACGCGCCGGCGAAGCTCATCTCGAACGGCTGCGCCAGCTCGCCGACCGATTTCTCGCCCAGCGCAAGGTTCGCCAGCATCCCGCGCCGGGTCGGATCGCCCAGCGCATGGAAAACGGAGTCCAATCGTGTCGAGTCGTATTCAACCATAAGGTTTAATATGCCGCGCTCCAGGCGACTGTCAACCATTTGGTTGAATTTAATCCTCCACCCGAACGTCAGGCTTGACAAACTGGAACAAATAGTGTACGCACTTCGCGTTCGCTGACTTGGGAAACCGGGCCAGTGGACAGGACCGGCGCGAAGCTCCTCGGCATGCATGAGACGGTAACTTCGCCCAAGAGTACAGATCTCAGCGTGTGGTCTCGGCCGCGCGGTGATGCCGGCGTCGTGGAGGGGAGCTACGCGGACGACGCGAAGGGGGTAACCCCCGGCCAAGACCGCAGCTTCCGGTCGGCATCGTGTGGGGTGGCCCCGGGCGATGCTGGAGGGCAACTTCCAGGGGCGGATACGCTACCCGATCCAAAGTCCGCGGCCACCCCCGACCGGATACTGCGCATTGGCAGGCCTACAGGCGGTATCCAGGACTTGATTGTCCAAGGTCAACATGC
>JAEKMC010000105.1:28893-36163 GCA_019508115.1 Sphingomonas sp. | reverse complement strand
CAGCGGATCGCGAATATCCGCCTGACCAAGGCACAGAACTTGGTCGCGCTCTATCAGACGCTCGGCGGCGACCAGTTGGTCGAGACCTTGCCCACGCCGCCTGCGCCTCGCCAATAGCCGGCCAGACGATTATCCTGCAGTCCCAAGGGAGTGGCGGGATGGATCGGGAAAGGGTGGTTCGTCGAAGCGCGCTTCTATGTGCGGCTGCCGCGCTGGTTGCAGCAACGCCCTCGGGGTCGGTCCGTCATTGGGACGTGCCCGCGCTTTCCAGCGACCAGTGGGAATCGCATGCCGCAATCGATCCGCGCACCGGCGATATCTGGTTCGTCCGCAGCAGCCCCAAATTTTCGGGCTGGCACCTGATGATCGCGCGCTGCACCCCCCATGGCCTGGCCGCGCCCGAGCCCGCGCCGATCGCCGTGCCCGGACTGGAGGCAGACCCTTATTTCGCCGATCGTGGAAGGACGCTCTGGTTCATCTCCAGCCGTGCGACCGGCGGCATGAACAGCGCGGACATCGATATCTGGCGCGTCTTGCGTGGGACGGATGGCCAATGGGGCCAGCCCGAGCGCCTGCCTGCGCCGGTCAATTCGGGCAGCGCCGAATGGTTTCCCCGGCCGGCACCCGATGGCTGGCTTTATTTCGGGTCTCGCCGCGCGGGCGGCATGGGCCAGGACGATATCTGGCGTGCACGGCTGAGGGGTGATCGCTGGATGGTCGAAAATGCCGGCCCCACGATCAACGGTCCCGGCGCGGAATACGAATTCCAGCCATCGCCCGACGGTGGCTGGGCTATCCTCTCGACCGACAAGGGCCTGGTCAGGCTGACGCGCGGGCCGAGCGGCTGGGGCAACCGCACGCCTTATGGGCCAGAGGTAAACGTCAACGGCACCGAGATCGGCCCGATGATCGCTCCCGACGGCCACGGCTTCCTTTATTCGCGCGACGCGGGCGACGGCCGCTCGGGTGAGTTTTTCGTCGTTTCGGATAGCAGGCGCCGCGCCTGGCCCCACCCCTGCGGCAAAGGCTAGAGCCTGATCAAGGTCTGGCGCTGCGCTTGCCTTTCGGGAGACCCCGCGCCATCGCCTGTGGCCAAGGAACTCAGTCGGGAGGACATGCATGAAGACCCGCGCCGCCGTCGCGTTCGAGGCGAAGAAGCCGCTCGAGATCGTCGAGCTCGACCTCGAAGGCCCCAAGGCCGGCGAGGTGCTGGTCGAGATCATGGCGACCGGGATTTGCCATACCGACGCTTACACGCTCGACGGGCTCGACAGCGAGGGCATCTTCCCCTCGATCCTCGGCCATGAAGGCGCAGGGATAGTGCGCGAGGTGGGCGCCGGCGTGACCAGCGTGAAGCCGGGCGACCATGTCATCCCGCTCTACACGCCCGAATGCCGCCAATGTAAGTCGTGCCTCAGCGGCAAGACCAACCTCTGCACCGCGATCCGCGCGACCCAGGGCAAGGGGCTGATGCCCGACGGCACGACCCGCTTCAGCTACAAGGGCCAGCCGATCTTCCATTATATGGGCTGCTCGACCTTCTCGAACTTCACCGTCCTGCCCGAGATCGCGGTCGCGAAGATCCGTGAGGACGCGCCATTCAAGACCAGTTGCTATATCGGCTGCGGCGTCACCACCGGTGTCGGCGCGGTGGTCAACACCGCCAAGGTCCAGGTCGGCGACAATGTCGTCGTGTTCGGCCTCGGCGGGATCGGACTCAACGTGATCCAGGGCGCGAGACTTGCGGGCGCGGGGCTTATCGTCGGGGTCGATATCAACCCGGACCGCGAGGATTGGGGCCGCCGTTTCGGCATGACCCACTTCATCGACGGCCGCGGCAAGGATCGCGCGGCGACCATCGCCGAAATCCTCGCGCTGACCGACGGCGGCGCCGATTACACCTTCGACTGCACCGGCAATACCGAGGTGATGCGGACTGCCTTGGAAGCCTGCCATCGCGGCTGGGGCACGAGCATCATCATCGGCGTGGCCGAGGCCGGCAAGGAAATCGCCACCCGCCCCTTCCAGCTCGTGACCGGACGCAACTGGCGCGGCACCGCCTTCGGCGGCGCCAAGGGCCGCACCGACGTGCCCAAAATCGTCGACTGGTACATGAACGGCAAGATCGAGATCGACCCGATGATCACGCACGTGCTCACGCTCGACGAGATCAACAAGGGCTTCGACCTGATGCATGCGGGCGAGAGCATAAGGTCCGTCGTCGTCTACTGATGTTCCCCGGCGAAAGCCGGGGCCCAGTTCAGCAGTCGGGGCTGGACCCCGGCTTTCGCCGGGGAACGAAGCGCATGGAAACACTCTCCATCAACAAGGCTTTCGAAGGCATCCAGGGCGTCTACCGCCACGCCTCCGCCACCACCGGTACGGACATGACCTTCTCGGTTTTCGTGCCCGCGCATGAGGAGGGCGAGAGGCTGCCGGTCGTCTGGTATCTGTCAGGCCTGACCTGCACCCACGCCAACGTCACCGAAAAGGGCGAATATCGCGCCGCCTGCGCGAAGCACCGGCTGATTTTCGTCGCGCCCGACACCAGCCCGCGCGGCGCGGGCGTACCCGACGATTCCAATGGCGCTTACGATTTCGGGCTGGGCGCGGGCTTCTACGTCGATGCGACGCAAGATCCATGGGCGGCCAATTACCGAATGTGGAGCTACGTGACCGAGGAATTGCCCGAACTCGTCCGCACCAATTTCCCGGCGAATCTCGCGCGGCAGTCGATCCTTGGCCATTCAATGGGCGGTCATGGTGCACTGACCATCGGCCTGAGCCTTCCCGATCGCTATAAGGCGGTGTCCGCCTTCGCCCCGATCGCCGCGCCGTCGCAGGTGCCATGGGGACAGAAAGCGCTGGGCAATTATCTCGGTTCCGACAAACAGGCCTGGCGCAAACATGATGCGGTCGCGCTGATCGAGGATGGCGCGCGTCTCCCGGAATTGCTGGTCGATCAGGGCGAAGCCGACCAGTTCCTCGAACAGGAGCTGCGCCCGGACCTGCTGCGTAAGGCCTGCGCCGAGGCCGGCATCCCCCTCACGCTCAATCTGCGGCCGGGCTACGACCATAGCTATTATTTCATCTCGACCTTCATGGCGGATCATCTCGCCTGGCATGCGGAGCGGCTGGCATGAGCGACTATGACGTCCTGATCGTCGGCGGCGGCCATGCCGGGGCACAGGCGGCGATCGCGCTGCGCCAGGCCAAATTTGAAGGCGCGATCGCGATCATCGGCGACGAGCCCGAAATCCCATACGAACGCCCGCCTTTGTCCAAGGATTATCTTGCGGGTGACAAGCCGTTCGAGCGCATCCTGATCCGCCCGGCCGCCTTCTGGCCCGAACGCGATATCGAGATGCTGACGGGCAGGCGCGTCGTTACGGTCGATCCGCAGGCGCACAGTGTCACGACCGGCGATGGTTCGACCGTCGGCTATGGCACATTGATCTGGGCCGCCGGCGGCAGCCCGCGTTCGCTCACTTGCGCCGGCCATAACCTCGTCGGCGTCCATGCCGTCCGCACACGCGCGGACGTCGATCGCCTGATGGGCGAGCTTGCCGCCACGACCCGCGTGGTCGTGATCGGCGGCGGCTATATCGGCCTCGAAGCGGCGGCGGTGCTGACCAAGCTCGGCAAGCATGTGACCGTGCTCGAGGCGCTCGATCGCGTGCTGGCGCGCGTCGCGGGGGAGCCCTTGTCGCGCTTCTATGAGGCCGAGCATCGCGCACATGGCGTCGATGTCCGGCTCGGCGCGAGGGTCGACTGCATCGTGGAAAAGGACGGTCGCGCGGTCGGCGTCAGGCTGGCCGACGGCGAGATCCTGCCGTGCGAGATGGTGATCGTCGGCATCGGCATCATTCCCTCGGTCCAGCCTTTGCTCGATGCGGGCGCGGTGGGCGGCAATGGCGTGAAGGTCGATGCTTCATGCCGGACGTCGCTGCCCGACATCTTCGCGATCGGCGATTGCGCGCTCCACGCCAACGCCTTCGCCGACGACGCGGAGATCAGGCTGGAGTCGGTCCAGAACGCCAACGACATGGCCAATGCGGTCGCCAAGACGCTGACCGGCTTGGCCACCGATTATCATGCGGTGCCCTGGTTCTGGTCAAACCAATATGATCTGCGGCTGCAGACGGTGGGTCTCTCGATCGGCCACGACGCCACCGTCACGCGCGGCGATCCGGCCACCCGCAGTTTCTCGCTCCTCTATCTCAAACAAGGCCGCGTGATCGCGCTCGACTGCGTCAATGCGGTGCGCGACTATGTCCAGGGCCGAGCGCTCGTGGTCGAGGGCAAGAGCCCCGATCCGACGCGGCTGGCCGACACCGACATGGTGCTGAAGGAACTCTGATCGTCATTGCGAGCCCGGGAAAGCCGGGAGAAGCAATCCAGGCCAGCCCTCCCCACTGGATTGCTTCGTCGCTATGCTCCTCACAATGACGAAGTAGGTTGAAGAGGGAGGATGTGGGCGATGACCGGATGGCACAGGCGCAAGCCGATCGAGACCGCGCGGACCGGGCCGCGCCTGACGCCGACCCTCTCCTGGCCGCATCTGATGGCGATGGGCATCGGCTCGATCGTGGGCACCGGCATCCTGACATTGATCGGCGTCGGCGCGGACCGCGCCGGCCCGGCCGTCCTGCTCTCCTTCGCGATTGCGGGTGCGATCTGCGCCTGCGCCGCGCTCGCTTATGCCGAGATGGCGACGATGATGCCAGCGGCGGGCAGCGCCTACACCTATAGCTACGCCGTGCTGGGCGAGACGATCGCCTGGGCCGTCGGCTGGAGCCTGATCCTCGAATATAGCCTGGTCGTGTCGACCGTGGCGGTGGGCTGGTCGGGCTATGCCGCGCCCTTGCTTACCGCGGTCGGCTTTCCCAGGGCGCTGACGATGGGGCCGGCTTTGGGCGGGATCGCCAATATTCCCGCGATCTTCATCATCGCGGTGGTCGCCGGCCTGCTCTGCGTCGGCACGAAGGAAAGCGCGCGGCTCAACACCTTACTCGTCGCGATCAAGATCGTAACTTTGGCTTTGTTCGTCGCGGTCGCGCTCCCCGCCTTCAACGCGCAGAACCTCCACCCCTTCATGCCGCACGGTTTCGCCAAGATGGTGGAGCCCGACGGAACGGCGCGCGGCGTGATGGCGGCGGCGGCGATCATCTTCTTCGCGTTCTACGGCTTCGACGCCATCTCGACCGCGGCCGAGGAAGCCAAGCGGCCCGAGCGCGATCTGTCGATCGGCATCGTCGGGTCGATGCTCGCCTGCACGGTCATCTACGTGCTGGTCGCCGCCGCCGCCGTCGGCGCGCTGCCCTACACGCGGTTCGCCAACAGCCCCGAGCCGCTGGCCTTGATCCTCCGGGAAATGGGCAGGGGTCAGGTCGCGCACATCATCGCCGTCGCCGCGGTTATCGCGCTGCCGACCGTGATCCTGGGCTTCCTCTACGGCCAGAGCCGCATCTTCCTCGTGATGGCGCGCGACGGCTTCCTGCCGACCAAACTCGCCGCCATCTCGTCGCGCGGCACGCCGGTGCGGATCACGATCCTCACCGCGATCCTTGTCTCGATCCTCGCGGGCATATTGCCGATCGACCAGATCGCCGCGCTCGCCAATGCGGGCACTTTGATCGCCTTTATCGCGGTCGCGGTCTGCATGCTGGTAATGCGCCGCCGCGCTCCCGCGATCAAACGCCCCTTCCGCGCGCCTCTGGCTTGGCTGGTCGGGCCGGGCGCGGTGCTGGGCTGCCTCTACCTGTTCGCGAGCCTGCCCGCGAAGACGATCGAGTGGTGCCTGCTGTGGAACGCGATCGGTCTCGTCATCTACCTGCTCTACGGCCGCCATCGCAGCCTGCTCGGGCAGGAGGCGCCCCGGCTGTGACCCAATCGGACAAACCATGGTTCCGCAAAAGGGGGCGGGAGCGCGGCGGCGGCTATGATATAACCGGCTGGCAGGGCGCCGCCGTGCTGTGTGTCTTCATTTTGATCGTCTGCATTCCGCCGATCGCAACTTTGCTGGCCAGCCAATCCCTGCTGCTGACATTCGTGATTGCGACCGCCTGCGCCGTGGGTGGCGCCTGGTGGCTCGTGCGGATGATTCGCGCACATGGCGTTCCGGACGCCTGAGATGGCCAGCCGCGCCATCCTCATCCTCTCCACCGCCGCGACGCGTGACGAGGCCGCGCGGATCGCGGAGGCGCTGGTTGCCGATCGGCTCGCCGCCTGCGTCCAGCTCTCGCCGATCGAGAGCTGGTATCGCTGGCAGGGCGAGGTCGAACATGCCCCCGAAACCAGGCTGCACATCAAGACGATGGCGCATCTCGCCGATGCGGCAACGCAACGCCTGAAGGCGCTGCATTCCTATGCCATGCCCGAAGTCGTTGTAACTGCCCTGGAAAGCGGATCGGCGGATTATCTCGCCTGGATCGAAGCCTCGGTCAGGTCGAAAGCGGAATAAAAAGCCGATTGCGCCGCAACATAGCGGCTTGGCTTCGCTGAAACGATCGGTATAGAACCCCGCTCGCAAACGAGAGGGACCCCCATGCGCTCGTTCACCTCTGCCGCTTTGGCTGCGGCGCTTCTTCTGTCGGCGTGCGGCAAGAAGGACCCCCCGCCTCCGCCGCCCAAGCAGGTGGGCGTGGTCACGGTGCAGATGCAGGCGGTCACCTTGACGACCGAGCTTCCCGGTCGAACCTCGCCCTTCGAAAGCTCTGAAGTGCGCCCGCAGGTGGACGGGATCATCACCAAGCGCCTGTTTCAGGAGGGCGACACCGTCCGCGCCGGCCAAATCCTCTATCAGATCGACCCCGCGCCTTACGCCGCCGCCGCCGCCAATGCGCGCGCCGCGCTGGCGCGCGCGCAGGCCAATATCGCCTCCACCGGCGCGCTCGCGCAACGTTATGGCGATCTGGTCAAGATCAATGCGATCGCGCGCCAGGATTATGAGAATGCGGTCGCCGCGGCGAGCCAGGCCAAGGCCGACGTCGCCGCCCAGCGCGCCGCGCTCCAATCGGCCGAGATCAACCTGCGCCGCACCGCGATTCGGGCGCCGATCACGGGCCGGATCGGGGCATCGACCTTCACCGTCGGTGCGCTCGTCACCGCCGCGCAAGCGCAGCCCTTGACCATTATCCAACGGCTCGACCCGATTTATGTCGACATCAACCAGTCGAGCGTCGACGTGCTGCGGCTGCGCAAGCAATTGCTCGCGGGTCAAATCTCGCGCAGCGGCGAGGCAGCCCGCGTCGGTCTCACGCTGGAGGAC
>JAEKMC010000105.1:0-28883 GCA_019508115.1 Sphingomonas sp. | reverse complement strand
GAGGACGGCAGCGATTATGGTCATGAGGGCAAGTTCCAATTCTCCGACGTGACCGTCGCGCGCGACACGGGCTCGGTCACCATCCGCGCCATCTTCCCCAACCCGCAGGGGCTGCTGCTGCCGGGCATGTACGTCCGCGCGCACCTGATCGAGGGCACGCAGGCGCAGGGCATCCTCGCGCCGCAGCAGGCGGTCTCGCGCGACGAGAGAGGCAACCCGATTGCTTTCGTGGTCGGCCCCGACAACAAATTGGAGGCCCGCCAACTCACCACCAGCCGCGCGATCGGCGACAAATGGCTGGTCACGAGCGGGCTCAAGCCGGGCGACCGGCTGGTGATGGACGGCACGATGATGGCGCAGCCCGGCATGCCCGTGCAGCCGGTGCCATGGACGCCCGAAGCATCCGCCGCCGCAGGGCCGGGCGGGCAAGGCGCGCCCGCCTCACCCGCAGGCGGCGCGGCCCAGGGAGGCGGCAGCGCCGGGGGCTCAGCGCCTAAAGCCAAGGGCCAGTAAGCGCCATGGCCCGCTTCTTCATCGATCGGCCTATCTTCGCGTGGGTGATCGCGATCGTGCTGATGCTCGCGGGCGTGCTCGCGATCCGCACTTTGCCGGTCGCGCAATTCCCGGCAATCGCCGCGCCGCAGATCCAGATCCAGGCGACCTATCCGGGTGCGGACGCGCAGACGCTCGAAAATACGACGACGCAGATCATCGAGCAGCAGATGAAGGGCATCGACAATCTGCGTTACATGGAATCGGTCAGCAGCTCGGCGGGCCTGGTCACGGTCACGCTCACGTTTGAGCAGGGCACCAATCCCGACATCGCGCAGGTCCAGGTCCAGAACAAGCTTCAGGCGGCGACCCCGCTGCTGCCGCTGGAGGTCCAGCAACAGGGCGTGCGCGTCGTCAAATCGACCCGCAACTTCCTGATCGTGGTCGGGCTTTATTCACCGAACGGCCATTACAGTTCGGGCGACCTCGCCGACTATATCGTCTCGCGCCTGCAGGATCCGCTCAGCCGTGTGCAGGGCGTCGGCGACACCCAGATATTCGGCTCGCAATATGCGATGCGGATCTGGCTCGATCCGCTCAAGCTCAACAATTTTCATTTGACCGTCACCGACGTGGAGAATGCCGTCCGCGCGCAGAATGCGCAGGTCTCGGCGGGCCAGCTCGGCGGCCTGCCCGCGCCGCGCGAGCAGATGCTCAATGCCTCGGTCTCGGTCTCCTCACGTCTCAACACCCCCGATCAGTTCCGGCAGATCCGGCTAAAGTCCGATCCGGGCGGGTCGGTGGTGCGCCTCGGCGATGTCGCCCGGGTCGAGATGGGGTCCGAAACCTACGCCTACACCGTCAAATATAATGGCGTCCCCGCCTCCGGCATGGCGATCAAGCTCGCGCCCGGCTCCAACGCGCTCGACACGGTCGCGCGCATCAAGGCACGGATGAATGATCTTTCGAAGACGATGCCCGCCGGCATCAAGGTCATCTATCCCTACGATTCGACGCCCTTCGTTCACCTCTCGATCGTCCAGGTGGTGCACACGCTCGTCATCGCGGTCGTACTCGTCTTCATCGTGATGTTCATCTTCCTGCAGAATTGGCGCGCGACGATCATTCCCACCATCGCCGTGCCGGTGGTTCTGCTCGGCACGTTTGCGGTGCTCTTCGCCGCGGGTTTCTCGATCAACACGCTCACCTTGTTCGGCATGGTGCTGGCGATCGGCCTGCTCGTCGACGACGCGATCGTCGTGGTCGAGAATGTCGAACGCCTGATCGAAACCGAGGGTCTTTCGCCCAAGGAAGCCGCGCGCAAATCGATGGACGAGATCACCGGCGCGCTGGTCGGCATTGCCATGGTGCTGGCGGCGGTGTTCCTGCCGATGGCCTTCTTCGGCGGCTCGACCGGCGTGATCTATCGCCAATTCTCGATCACGATCGTCTCGGCGATGGCGTTGTCGGTGATGGTTGCGCTGATCCTCACGCCCGCGCTCTGCGCGACGATCCTGAAGCCGCGGAGCGAGCATCAGCGCGCCACCACCGGCCCCTTCGGCTGGTTCAACCGCAATTTCGACAGCGCCGCGGACAAATATCAGAACGGCGTCCATTATGTGGAGCATCATCGCGGCAAGGCGTTCATCGTCTTCACGTTGCTCTGCGCGGGGCTGGCCCTGCTCTTCTACCGCTTGCCCACCGGCTTCCTGCCCGACGAGGATCAGGGCATCGCTTATGCGCTCGTCAACCTGCCGCCGGGCGCCACCACCTCGCGCACCGAAGCCGCGCTGGCGCAGGTGCGCGATCATTTCCTCAAGAACGAAGCGAAGGACGTGGACGGCGTGTTCACCGTCGCCGGCTTTAGCTTCGCCGGTCAGGCACAGAATGCCGGCCTCGCCTTCGTCAAGCTCAAGCCGTGGGACGAGCGCAAGGGCGCCGAAAACCGCCTGACCGATATCGCCGGCATCGGCCATACGCGCCTCGCCGCGGCGCAGGGTCAGTTGCTCGGCATGGCGATGCAGGACAAGCGCGTCGCCGGCGTGCGCCCGAACACCATCCCGGATCAGCCGCAGCTCAAGGTCGATGTCGATCAGGACAAGGCACAGGCGCTCGGTCTCAACATCGCCGACGTCAACACCACCATCTCGGCCGGCTGGGGCAGCGCTTACATCAACGACTTCATCGATCGCGGCCGCGTCAAGCGCGTCTATCTCGAGGCGGACACGCCGTTCCGCCTGGCGCCCGAGGACCTGGCCAAATTCTACGTGCGCGGGACCAATGATCAGATGGTGCCGTTCAGCGCCTTCTCCACCACGCGCTGGCAGGCCGCGCCCGTCCAGCTGACCCGCTATAACGGCCTGCCCTCGATCGAATTGCTCGGAACGCCCGGGCCCGGCCAAAGCTCGGGCACCGCACTCAAGGCGATGGAGGAATTGCAGGCCAAGCTACCGCCCGGCACCGGCTTCGAATGGACCGGCCTCTCCTATGAAGAGAAGCTCGCCGGCGGCCAGGCCGCGTCGCTCTACGGCCTGTCGCTGCTGATCGTCTTCCTCTGCCTCGCCGCGCTTTACGAAAGCTGGCTCGTGCCGGTTTCGGTGATGCTGGTGGTGCCTCTCGGCGTTTTCGGCGCGGTGCTCGCGGCCACGCTCACCGGCGTCAACAACAACATCTATTTCCAGGTCGGCCTGATCACCACGATCGGCGTCTCGGCAAAGAACGCGATCCTGATCGTCGAATTCGCCGAGGAGCGGATGCGCGAGGGCATGAACGCGTTCGACGCCGCCGTCGCCGCGGCACGTCTGCGTCTCCGCCCGATCCTGATGACCAGCTTCGCCTTCATCTTCGGCGTCTTGCCGCTCGCTGTCGCCAGTGGCGCGGGCTCGGGCGGGCAGAATGCGATCGGCCGCTCCGTGGTCGGCGGCATGCTCGCCGCGACGGTCTTCGGCATCTTCTTCGTGCCGATGTTCTTCGTGGCAGTGCGCCGCCTGTTCGAACGGCGCAAGGAGAAGGGCGCCGCGAGCGACGCAGCGGAGGCGCAGGCATGAAGCGGCTTCTTCCCCTCACGGCCTTGCTGCTGGCGGGCTGCGATCTCGCGCCGGCCTATCATCGGCCCGGCCTGCCCGCACCCGCCACCTTGCCGAGCGGCGGCATTTATCCCGCGGCCAATGCGACAACCAATGCGTCCGATATCGCGTGGCAGGATTTCTTCGTCGATGCCGCGCTCCGGCAGGTGATCGGCGAGGGGCTCGCCAACAATCGCGATCTGCGCGTCGCGCTCGCCAACGTGCAACAGGCACGCGCGCAATATCGCGTGCAGCGCGCGGACCTGCTGCCCACGATCGGCGCCAGCGCCGGCGCGACCTACGCCCGGGCTTCGTCGGACGTGACGCGGCCGGGTGTGGACCGGACCAGTCACATCTATTCGGTCGATGCCGGCTTCTCCGCGTTCGAGATCGACCTGTTCGGCCGCGTCCGCAACCTGACCAAGGCCGCGCTCGACCAATATCTCGCGACCGAGGAAGGCGCGCGCGCGACGCGGATCACCCTGATCGCGGAGATCGCCTCGGCCTACCTGACCATGGCGGCCGACCAGGATCAGCTCAGGATCTCGCAGGGCACGCTCGAAAGCTTCCGCCAGTCGCTCGATCTCACCACCGCGCAATTCCAGCATGGCGTGATCTCCGAGCTTGAGGTCAAGCAGGCGCAGACCAATTACGAGCAGGCGCGCTACGATATCGCCGCGCTCCAGACGCAGATCGCGCGCGACCAGAATGCACTCAACCTGTTGGTCGGCACGACCGTATCGCAGGACCTGCTGCCGACCGGGCTGACCGATCGCGTCTTCACGCTGGCGCAGCTTCCCGCCGGGCTCAGCTCCGACGTGCTGCTGCAGCGTCCCGACGTGCTCCAGGCTGAGGATCAGTTGAAGGCGCAATATGCCAATATCGGCGCGGCGCGCGCGGCCTTCTTCCCGCAAATCTCGCTGACCGCGCTCGCGGGTACGCTCAGCACCGGCCTGTCGGGCTTGTTCGACCACGGCAATTATACCTATCAGGTCGCGCCGACCGCGAGCCAGACGATCTTCGACTTCGGCCGCAACGCCGCCAATCTGCGCTACGCCAAGGCGAGCCGCGACGCCGCGCTCGCGACCTACGAGAAAGCGATCCAGACCGCCTTCCGCGAAGTCGCCGACGCGCTCGCCCAACGCGGCACGATCGACGAGCAGTTGCGCGCGCGCGCCAGCCGCGTCGATGCTGCAGGGGCCGCCTACAAACTCTCCGACGCGCGCTACCGCTCGGGCGTCGACCCCTTCCTCACCAGCCTGGACGCGCAGCGTACCTTCTACGCCGCACAGCAGAATCTGGTGCAAACCCGGCTGGATGCGGCGTCGAACCTGGTCGAGCTCTACCGCGCGCTGGGCGGCGGGCTCCGCTCCAAGTGATCCTTCTCTCCCCTCCCGCTTGCGGGAGGGGTCGGGGGAGGGGCTACGGGCAAAGAACTGCCCTCCCCTAACCCCTCCCGCAAGCGGGAGGGGAACAAGTCACTGCCGCACCACAACGCCACCTTTCATCACCAGCCGCACCGACTTCACCGCCGCGACATCCCTGGTCGGGTCCCCCTCGACCGCGACGATATCAGCCAGCAGCCCCGGCTTGAGCGACCCCACATCGGCCAGATGCAAGATTCGCGCATTGCCCGACGTGGCGGCGGTCAGCACCGCAATCGCCGGCATTCCCGCCTGCTGCATCAGCACCATCTCGCGCCAGTTCTCGCCATGCGCGAACACGCCGACATCGCCCCCCATGCAGATCGGCACGCCCGCCGCCAATGCCATCTTTAAGCTCCTGCGATTCTCCTCGACCGCGGGCGGCGCGGGTTCCTGCCCGTTCCAGCCGCGATAGCGCGAAACCGCGTCCGACGCCGCCAAGGTCGGGCAGAGCGCGATGCCCTTGTCATGCATCGCCTTGAAGATCTCCGCCGTGCCGCCATAGCCATGCTCGATCGTATCGACCCCCGCCGCGATCGCACGGCGCATCCCCTCCGGCGTGACCGTATGCACCGCCGCGAGCCGGCCCGCATCGTGCGCCGCCGCCGTGCCCGCGGTCAGCTCCGCCTGGGTCAGCGTCGGACGGCTCGGCTCCTTGGGCAGATAATGATAATCCGCATACATCTTCACCACATCGGCCCCGGCTGCGATCTGGTCGCGCGCGGCGCGGACCATGTCGTCGGCCCCGCTCACCTCCTGCGCGCCCTGCGGCACCTTCACGCCGGGTTCGAACCCCTTGGGGCCATAAGCCCCCTCAGCCACGATCGCCTTGGTCGCCACGATCAGGCGCGGCCCCGGCACGATCCCCTGGTCGATCGCCTGCTTCAGCCCCACATCGGCGAAGCCCGCGCCCTCGGTGCCAAGGTCGCGCTCGGTCGTGAAGCCCGCCATCAGCGTGTCGCGCGCATGCACGATCGCACGTGCGGTCCGCACCGCGAGCGGCTCGTGCAGCACCTGATCGTCCCAGCTCGTCTCGTTATAAGGGTGGAGGAAAAGGTGACCGTGCCCCTCGATCATCCCCGGCATGACCGTATCGCCGGGCAGGTCGATCACACGCGCCCCTGCGGGCGTCGCCAGATGCGGCCCGACCGCGGCGATGCGATCGCCCTCGACCAGCACCTCCCAGCCCGCATGGACCGCCGTTCCGTCGAACAGCTGCGCGCCCCGCACCAGGATCGCCGGTCCCGCCGCGTTCGCCGACGTACCGATCGTCAGCGCCAGAGCGATCCAGGCCTTGCGCATATCCGCCTCCCTTGCCGCCCGCCGTTCGGCGCGCGATACGGATGCCATGGATAAAGCGACGCCCCGGCTCCGCAAGCTCATCCCGCTCCTCGGCGCATGTGTCGCGACGTCGGCAATGGCCCAGCCCGCCGATCTCCCCCGTCTCCAGGATGAGGCGCAGCGCGTCACCATCACCCGCGACGATTGGGGCATCGCGCATGTCGTCGGCCGAAGCGATGCCGACGCGGTGTTCGGCGCGATCTATGCGCAGGCGGAGGATGATTTCGCGCGGATCGAGGCCAATTACCTGACCGCGCTCGGCCGCACCGCCGAGGCCGAGGGCGAAAGCGCGATCTGGGCCGACGTACGCCAGCGCCTGTTCGTCGACCCCGTCGATCTGCGCGAACGCTACCGCACCAGTCCCGGCTGGCTGCGCGCGCTGATGGATGCCTGGGCGGATGGCCTCAATTACTATCTCGCGACGCATCCCGGCGTGCACGCCAAGGTGCTCACCCATTTCGAGCCGTGGATGGCGCTCAGCTTCACCGAAGGCAGTATCGGCGGCGATATCGAGAGCATCTCGCTGACCGAGCTCAAGAGCTTCTACGGCGGCACGTTCGAGCCCAGGACCGCGCTCGAAACCGGCAGGGAGGCCCGCGAGCCGCGCGGCTCCAACGGGATCGCGATCGCGCCCGAAAAGACCGCCGACGGCCATGCCTTGCTGCTGATCAACCCGCATACCAGTTTCTATTTCCGGTCCGAATTGCAGATGACGAGCAATCAGGGGCTGAACGCCTATGGCGCCTCCACCTGGGGCCAGTTCTTCATCTATCAGGGCTTCAATCCCGACATCGGCTGGATGCATACCTCGTCGGGCGTCGACGCTATCGACGAGTTCGCCGAGGCGGTGGAGCGTGACGGCGGCAAGCTTTCCTATCGCTACGGCCGCCAGCTGCGGCCGGTGACGATGGTTCCGATCACGGTCAGATATCGCAAGCCCGACGGCGCCCTCGCCGATTTCAGCCTCGTCACCTTCCGCACGCATCACGGGCCGATCGTGGCCGCGCACGGCGGCCGGATGATCGCGACCGCTTTGATGTGGAAACCCGTCCCCGCGCTCGAGCAGAGCTGGTTGCGCACCAAGACGCACGATCTCGATTCTTATCTCGACGTCGCCGCGCTTCAGGCCAATTCGTCGAACGACACGATCCTCGCCGATCGCAAGGGCGAGATCGCGTATCTCCATCCCCAGTTCGTGCCGATCCGCGACGACAGGTTCGATTATACCAAACCGGTCGACGGATCCGATCCCGCGACTGACTGGAAGGGGCTGCACGCGCTCGACAGCTTGCCCAACGTGGCTTCGCCTGACACGGGCTGGGTCAAGAACACCAACAACTGGCCGTGGACGGCGGCCGGGCGCGACAGCCCGCGCCAGCGCGATTTTCCGCGCTACATGGACCAGGTCGGTGAGAACTGGCGCGGCATCCACGCCGACAAATTGCTGGCGGATGTGCGCCGCTTCACGCCCGAAAGCCTCACCGCCGCCGCTTTCGACAGCTGGTTGCCCGCCTTCGGGACGCTCGTGCCGCAGCTCACGCAGGCGTGGGACGCGCTGCCGGCGAGCGACCCACGCAAGGCCGACCTTGCCGGGCCGATCGCTTTGCTGCGCAACTGGGACGATCGCTGGGGGTACGATTCCGAAGCGACCACGCTCGCGATCGTCTGGGGCGACACCCTATGGCCGGACGTCGGCGCCTTCGCCAAGGCCGAGCGGATGAACGTGCCCGATTATATCGCGCACAAAGTCGGCGCCGACGCAAAGCTCGCCGCGCTCGCGAAGGCGCGCGATCGGCTGGTCAGGGACTTCGGTGGTTGGCGGATCAAATGGGGCGAGGTCAATCGCTTCCAGCGGCTGGACGACAGCATCCCGCCGCATTTCGACGACGCCAAACCCAGTTTGGCGGTGCCCTTCACCTCCGCCCAATGGGGCTCGCTCGCCTCGTTCGGCGCCAAGCCCTATCCCGATACCAAACATTATTACGGCACGAGCGGGAACAGCTTCGTGGCCGTCGTCGAATTCGCGCCGCATTTGCACGCCTGGGCGGTCACTGCGGGCGGCGAGAGCGGCGATCCCAAGTCGCCGCATTTCAGCGATCAGGCACAGCGTTATATAGACGGCAAATTGCGCCCGGTCTATTTCTACCCGGCCGACCTGACCGGTCACGTCGAACGCACCTATCACCCCGGCGGCTGAGATGTGGTTCATCCTCAAGGCGGCCCTGTCGGGGCTGATCGTCGCCACGGTTTCGACCGTCGCCAAACGCTATCCTGGCTTCGGCGCGCTGGTCGCCTCGCTCCCGCTCGTATCGGTGCTCGGCATGATCTGGCTGTGGCACGACAAGCCCGATGTGCAGAATATGGCGGCGCATGCGCAGGCGACCTTCTGGTTCGTGCTGCCTTCGCTGCCGATGTTTCTGCTCATCCCCGCGATGCTGCGCGCGGGTGTCTCTTTCTGGCTGAGCCTGCTTGCCGGCTGCGCGCTGACGATCGCGCTGTATCTCCTGATGACCTGGATTGGCCCGCGCTTCGGCTTGCGGCTCTGATCGCCGCGAAAGAAGAACCGAATCGGCGCAATCTCCCGCCTCGAACAGGCACGCTCATTAACCAGCTACGCGTAGCGTGAGCCCCCGTAACGAGTAACGTCAATGTTTGAGCATTTCCTGGAACTGCAGGATCGTATCCTCGCAATCTCCACCCGGGCCGAGGCGATTTTGCGCTCCGAAACCCGGGATGTGGCGGCACTCGGCCAGGCGCGCTGGGAACTCGCCCGCGTGTTGCGCGAATATCAATTGTTCAACCAGGGCCGCATCTTCGATCAGATCGAGCGAATGCAGGATGGCCGCGCGGCGAAAGTGCGGTCGATGAAGGCCGAATGCGTCCGCGTCGGCGAGGAGTTTCGCCTGCACATCCTCAAATGGAGCGCGGTTTCGGTCATCGATCATTGGGCCGCTTATCAGCCGGCCGCGCTCGACACGATCGCACGAATTCGCACCCACCTCGTCTGCGAACGGGCCGGCATGGCGGAATTGCTCCAGATGAAATCAGCTGCCTAGAGCCCGATCTTTTCAAACAGCCCCAGCCGGCTTGCCAACGGCATCATGCGAAGGCAGCACAGCGTTCCTTTGCCAAGGAATCGCCATATGCGCATTGCCCCGTTCGCTCTTGCTCTTCTCCTTACGGCCGTGCCGGCCGCCGCGCAGATGCCGAAGGAACCGCCCGGCAAGCCCGACGTCTCGCGCGTGACCGCCGGCAATTATTCCATCGAACCGCGCCATACCCAGGTCCGCTTCACCGTGATGCATTTCGGCTTCACGCCTTTCTCGGGCTTCTTCAGCGGAGCCTCGGGCAATCTGACGCTCGATCCCGCCAAGCCGAACGCCGCCAGCGTCTCGATCGAGGTGCCGACCAACACCGCCCTGGTTACGGTCCCCAAGCTGACCGACGAATTGCGCTCGCCGATGTTCTTCGATCCCGACAAATATCCGACGATGACGTTCGTGTCTGACAAGGTGGTGGTCCACGGCACCCGCGCCACGATCAGCGGTCAGCTCACTTTGCATGGCCAGACCCACCCGCTGACGCTGGAGGCGAGCTTCGTCGGGGCCGGCCCCTCGATGGGCAAACGCATGGTCGGCTTCACCGCGACCGGTACGCTCAAGCGCAGCGATTACGGCATCACCGCCGTCCTGCCCCTGGTCTCGGACGAGGTGAAGATCGACATCGCCGCCGCCTTCCAGAAACCGGAATAGACGCGTCCCCTCTCTCCTTTGGGGGAGAGGGAGGGCCCCACCGCGCAGCGGTGGGAGGGTGAGGGCACGGCACCTCCCCACCCACCGTCATCCCTGCGCAGGCAGGGATTCATATTCCCTAACCGTCAGGCTCCTGCCGCACCGGTAAAGCTTATGGATTCCCGCCTTCGCGGGAATGACGAACAAGAGTGCACCCCCCGTCATTGCGAGCCGCGAAAGCGGCGCGGCAATCCAGTCCACCGCTCGCCTCGAAAGCGTCAGCCGAACCGTGACTTGAGTTCAAGCATCGCGATCGCCGCCTTGGCCGCCTCGCCACCCTTGTTCTTCTCGTCGGGCTTGGCGCGCGTCAGCGCCTGCGCTTCATTCTCGACCGTCAGGATGCCGTTGCCGATCGGCAGCCCGTCGAGCGTCAGCGCCATCAGCCCGCGCGCGCTTTCGTTCGAGACGACCTCGAAATGATAGGTCTCGCCACGGATCACCACGCCCAAAGCGACGAAGCCGTCATAGCGCCCCGTCTCCGCGGCCATCGCCACCGCCGCCGGGATCTCGAGCGCGCCCGGGATGGTGATCGTCTCATGGGCGTGCCCCGCTTCCTCCAGCGCGGCGCGCGCGCCCTGCAGCAGCAGGTCGTTCAGATGCGCATAGAAACGCGCTTCGACGATAAGGAAGCGCGCCATCATTCGTCTCCGGAACAGGGGATCGGTCGCTCGCCGACGATCGACAAGCCATAACCGTCGAGCGCCACCAGCGTATGATGCGAATTGGTGAGCAGGATCATGTCCTGCACGCCCAATTCGGTCAGGATCTGCGCGCCGACACCGTAATCGCGCAATTCCTCGGGATCCATGCCGCCCTGGCGCTTGCCGGCCTGCGCCTCGATCACCTTGGAAAGCTGGCCTCCGACCATCGGTTTGTTGAGCACGACGATCACGCCCGCCCCCTCTTCGCCGATGATCCGCATCGCGCCTTCGAGCAGCCCGCCGCGCTTGGACACCTCGCCGAACATGTCGGCGAACAAGGCCTGCGCATGCATCCGCACTAGGGTGGGCTTGCCCGGATCGACCTTGCCCTTGACCAAGGCGATCTGTTCGTCGCCGGTCGCTTTGTTGTAGAAACTGGTCGCGGTCCAATCGCCGCCCCAGCGGCTGGAGAAATGCGTCTCGGCGCGCTTCTCGACGAGATGGTCGTGGCGGCGGCGATAGGCGATCAGGTCGCGGATCGTGCCGATCTTGAGATTGTGGCGTTGCGCGAACGCGACGAGGTCGTCGAGCCGCGACATCGTGCCGTCGTCGTTCATGATCTCGCAGATCACGCCCGACGGATTGAGTCCCGCCAGCCGCGCGACGTCGACCGCGGCCTCGGTATGGCCCGCGCGCACCAGCACAACGGAAATACGTGACCCGGCGTCACGATTTCGTCGGGGCCGTTGGACGCGTCGATCGCCACCGCGATCGTGCGCGCGCGGTCGGCGGCGGAGATGCCAGTGGTGACCCCGGTCTTCGCCTCGATCGAGATGGTAAAGGCCGTTTCGTGGCGCGTGCCGTTGTGGCGGCTCATCAAGGGCAGGCCGAGCTGGTCGACCCGCGCCTTGCTCATCGCCAGGCAGATCAGCCCGCGGCCATGCGTCGCCATGAAATTGATCGCATCCGGCGTCGCCATCTGCGCGGGGATGATGAGGTCGCCCTCATTCTCGCGATCCTCGTCGTCGACGAGGATGAACATGCGGCCGTTGCGCGCTTCCTCGATCACCTCCTCGGGCGTCGACAGGAAGGCATGGCGCAACCGCGAAAGCTGCGGATTAGACGACACGACGCAATTGCTCCATCCGGCCGAGATAACGCGCGAGCACGTCGATCTCGATATTGACCTCGCGGCCCGGCGCCACGCCACCCCACGTGGTCATCTGCTGCGTATGCGGGATGACGTTGAGGCCGAAGCGCACCGCCCCGTCCGGCTGATCCGACACTTCGTTCACCGTCAGCGAGATGCCGTCGAGCGCGACCGAGCCCTTGGCCGCGATATAGGGCGCCAGGCTCGCCGGCGCCTCGATCACGATCCGCGTGCTGTCGCCCTCGGGCACGACCTCCGTCACCACACCGACGCCGTCGACATGGCCGGTGACGATATGCCCGCCCAATTCGTCGCCGACGCGCAATGCACGCTCGAGGTTGAGCGGCGTGCCTTCGCTCCAGTCGCCTGCGGTGCGCGACAGCGTCTCGGCCGAAACCTCGACCGCGAACCAGTCGGATCCCCTGTCGACCACGGTCAGGCACACGCCCGAACAGGCGATCGACGCGCCCATGTCGATGCTCGCCGTGTCATAGGCGGTAGCGATGCGCAGGCGCAGGTCGCCGCGATGCTCGACGCCGGTGATCCGGCCCACGTCGGTGATGATGCCCGTAAACATTATGCGCGCTCGTAGACTTCGAGCCGGTCGATGCCAAGCATCCGGCTATCGGTCAGCCGCCAGCGCCCATGCGCATCGGCCAGCGAGGCCAGTCCGATATCGCAAAGCGCAGGTTTGCCCGCCCCGATCAGGATCGGCGCGCGATAGAGAAGCAGTCGATCGACCAGCCCCTCGGCAAGGAAAGCGGAGGCGGTCTGCGCGCCCCCTTCGACGAACAGGTGATCCACGCCAACCAGACCAGAAATCTCGCGAGGATCCGCAATCCCTTCCACCCGTCGTCCCAGCGAAAGCTGGGACCCATCACCCGGACCCTCACCGAAATCGGACGGTTGGGAGATGGACCCCAGCTTTCGCTGGGGTGACGATGTAAGGACTAACCGCCTCGGCGATCGATCCTCCAGCCCCGCCAGCCGCACGTCGAGCCGCGGCTGGTCCTTCTCCCAGGTGCCGCGTCCGACCAGGATCGCCTCATGCCGGCTGCGTTCGAGATGCGTATGCGCCCGCGCGGCGGCGCCTGTGATCCATTGGCTCTCGCCGTTGGCGCGCGCGATCATGCCGTCGAGCGACAAGGCGAGCTTGAGCGTGACATGTGGCCGGCCCAATGCCTGCCGCGTCAGAAAGCCCGCCATGCTGCGCCGCGCCTCGGCCGCGAGCACCCCCTCCGCAACCGCGATCCCGGCGGCGTGCAGCCGGGCAAAGCCCTCGCCCGCGGTGCGCTTGTCCGGATCGGTCAGCGCCGCGACCACGCGCGCCGGCCGTGCCTCGACCAAAAGGTCGGAACAGGCCGGCCCGCGCGGGCTCGCATGCGCACACGGCTCGAGCGTCACATAGACGGTCGCGCCCTCTGCCGCCGCGCCGGCTTGCGCCAGCGCCATCGCCTCGGCATGCGGCCGTCCGCCGGGCTGGGTCCAGCCCCGGCCGATCACGCGTCCGTCCTTGACGATCAGGCAGCCGACATTGGGATTGGGTGCGGTCCGCCCCCGCCCGCGTTCGGTGAGCGCGAGCGCGGCGGCCATGAAGCGGCTATCGTCCGCCTTCAAAAGCCGTACTTCGCCAGCGCGTCCTGAATCTTCTTCCACTGGCGCCGCCGTTCGTCCGCCGCCACGCGCCGCTCGCGCGCGGCAGCCCATTGGTCTTCCTTGATCTGCGCGTCGGTGCGGTTGGCGGGGAAGTTCTCCGCATAGATGAGCTGCGGTCCCTTGGGCCTCGCATCCCAGCGGGCCTGCAGGATGAAGCCGGTCACGATCATCGACGTTATGCCCAGCGACAGCACGCCGAACACGAGCTTGTAGCGGCTCGTGCTACTGTTCCAAACGCGCTTGATGTCCGCGATCAGCACCTTGGGCCGGGCGGGACGGAGAAAAATCGTCATGGCGCGAAGATAGGGCGCCGCGCGTCCGGTTGCCAGCCTCAGCCTTCTGTCGGGGCCATGCTCCTGCCCGGTCAGCGCGATCCGCAGCGGCAGGAACAGCGCCCGCCCCTTGCGCCCGGTCTGCGCCTTGAGCGCGCCGGTCAGCGCGTGCCACGGATCCTCGTCCCATATCATGTCGGCGGCCGCGTCGGCCGCCGCGATCAGATAATCCCGATCCGCCGGATCGATCGCGGGCGGATCCAGATCATGCTCGGTCACCTGCAGCCAGGCCGCCGCATCATCGACCCGCTCGATATTGGGCCGCACCGCCAGCCATAAGGCCTCGCTCATCGTATCGGGCAGGCGCGCGCGCACGCTCGCAAAGTCCATCAGGTGGATCGTGCGCGCATTCACCGCTCGCAATTCGTCGAGGTCGAAACGCGCCGGCGCGCGGCCGAAGCGGGTGAAATCGATGCTAGCGATCAGCGGCGCCATATCGATCACCGCCTCGACCGGATCGCTCGTCCCGATCCGCGCGAGCAAAGCCGCGAGCGCGAGCGGCTCGATTCCGTCTTCGCGAAAGGCATCCGCGCCAAGCGAGCCCAGCCGCTTCGACAATTTGCCTTCGCTGCCGACCAGCAAAGCTTCGTGCGCAAAGGCCGGCGCGGGCGCGCCCAACGCCTGGAACATCTGCAATTGCAGCCCGGCATTGGTGACATGATCCTCGCCGCGCACGATATGCGTCACGCCCATGTCGATATCGTCGATCACGCTCGGCAGCATATAGAGCCAGCTGCCGTCCGCGCGCCGGATCACCGGATCGGACTGGAGCTTCGGATCGAGATGCTGGGGCCCGCGGATCAGGTCGTCCCATTCGATCATCGCATCATGGTCGAGCTTGAAGCGCCAATGCGGCCTGATGCCGTCCGCCTCGAGCCGCGCGCGCTCGGTCTCGCTCAGCGTGAGCGCGGCGCGATCGTAGATCGGCGGGAGGCCGCGCCCGGCCAGCACCTTGCGCTTGAGATCGAGCTCCTCGGCGGTTTCGTAAGCCGGATAGACCCAGCCGGCGGCACGCAACTCCTCGAACCGGCTCTCGTAAAGCGCGAACCGATCCGACTGGCGCACCTTATGGTCGGGCGTGAGGCCGAGCCAGTCGAGATCGGCATGGATCGCCTCGGCATGCTCTTCGGTCGAGCGCGCCAGATCGGTATCGTCGAGCCGCAGCAGGAAGCGCCCGCCATGCTTGCGCGCCCACAGCATATTGTGGAGCGCGGTGCGGATATTGCCGACGTGGAGCCGCCCGGTAGGCGACGGCGCGAAACGGGTGACGATGGAGGCCATGGCACGGCCCTAGAGTGTGATCGCCCTCAGTGGAAGCACCGGCAAAATCCTCTCCTGAAAGGGGAGGGGGACCATCGCGAAGCGATGGTGGAGGGGTATCCCCATCGAAATCGCAGTCCTCCGCCAACACCGCAACACCCCTCCGTCAGCCCTTCGGGCTGCCACCTCCCCTTCCAGGGGAGGATCTCACTGAAGTCCGATCGCCCCTAGCCGAACAGGAAATCCGCGATCGTCGCCATGAATGCCCCTTCCTTGCCCTCTGCCGCCAGACATCGGCCCACCCACAAAGCTCACATGATTACGCGCCCGGAACATGATAAGGGGGGGGGCGGGTCATCCAATGGAGGGGACGATGCAAAATCTGGAACATCTGAACTGGGTTGCAGTGGTCGTTGCGGCGCTCGTCGGCTATTTCCCCGGCGCGCTCTGGTATTCGCCGATCGGATTTCTGAAGCCGTGGGCGCGCGAACTCGGCGTCGACTTGAGCGCCAAACCTGAAGGCGTGGGTGTCAAGGTCGCGATCGGCATCCTTCCCGCGCTGGTCGCGGCGATCGTCTTCGCAACGATCGTGGGGCCGCACCCGTCGCTGCACCATGCGCTCGTGATGGGCACCGAAGTGGCGGTCGGCTTCATCGCGGCCAGCCTCGGGATCCAATATCTGTACGAACGGCGCAGTCTGACCTTCTGGTTGATCAATTCGGGTTACCACCTGCTCCAATTTCTGCTGATGGGCGTCGTTCTCGCGCTCTGGCCCTAAGCGCCGCCTGCTCTCGCCCTCTTCCCCGGATGCCACCGCGCCGCTAGGGGGAGCAGACGCGGAAGAGGGAAGAGAGCCAGCCCATGAAGTTGATGACCGGCAACGCCAACCGCGTACTCGCCAAGGCGATCGCCGACTATCTCGAGATCGGTCTCACCGACGCCTCGGTCCGCCGTTTCGCGGACGAGGAGGTGTTCGTCGAAATCCACGAAAACGTCCGGGGCGAGGACGTGTTCGTGCTCCAGTCGACCGGCTATCCGACCAATGACAATCTGATGGAGCTGCTGATCTGCATCGATGCGCTCAGGCGCGCGTCGGCCAAGCGCATCACGGCGGTCATCCCCTATTTCGGCTATGCGCGGCAGGACCGCAAACCCGGCCCGCGCACGCCCATTTCGGCCAAACTGGTCGCCAACCTGATCACCGTCGCGGGCGCCGACCGTGTGCTCTCGGTCGATCTCCATGCCGGCCAGATCCAGGGCTTCTTCGATATCCCGACCGACAATCTCTATGCCGCGCCGGTGATCTCGGCCGACATCCAGGCGCGCTTCGGCAAGAAGAATCTGATGGTCGTCTCACCCGACGTGGGCGGCGTGGTACGCGCGCGCAGCCTGTCCAAGCGGCTCAACAATTGCCCGCTCGCGATCGTCGACAAGCGCCGCGAGAAACCCGGCGAGTCCGAAGTGATGAACATCATCGGCGACGTCGAGGGCCGCTTCTGCGTGTTGGTCGACGATATCGTCGATTCGGCCGGCACGCTCTGCAATGCCGCGGCAGCCTTGCGCGAGGCGGGCGCGGAGGATGTGGTCGCCTATGTCAGCCACGGCGTGCTCTCGGGCGGCGCGGTCGCGCGCGTCGAGGGATCGCAATTGTCCGAGCTCATCATCACCGATTCGATCCAGCCGTTGCAGCCGGTGCTCGACGCCAAGAAGATCCGCCTCCTCCCGATCGCGCCTTTGCTCGCCGAAGCGATCAAACGCATCTCCGACGAAAGCTCGGTCTCGAGCCTGTTCGACTGATCGCCGGCCAGCAAGGCAGCGGAATCAGGCGGCGGCGATCTGGTTGCGGCCGCTGGCTTTGGCGCGGTAGAGGGAGAGGTCGGCGCGAGCCATGGCTTGCGACAGCTTCTTCTCGTCGGCATGGACGCGCGACAGGCCGATACTGAGCGAAAAGACCGGAAGGCCGGCCGCAACCGGATCCGGGATCGCGCGGATCCGCTCGGCGAGCGTGCGCGCGTCGCTATCGTCGGCGGTGGGCGCCGCCATCACGAATTCGTCGCCACCGAGCCGCACGAACATGCCGCCGCGTTCCGCCAGGAGCGCCTGGGCATGGCCTGACAGCGCGATCAGCACCGCATCGCCCGCGGCATGGCCGTGCGTGTCGTTGATCGTCTTGAAATGGTCGATGTCGATCAGGAAGAGGCTGGTCGTGGGAAGCGCGAGCTCGGTTTCCTGCTGCTTGAGCGCGGTGCGGTTCCAGGCGCCGGTCAGCGCGTCGCGCAGCACCGATTCCTTGAGCTCGCGCAGCGCGCGCTCCCATGGCGTCGCCAGCAGGCCGAGGTTGAGCACGCCGAGCAGCACCTGGTCCTGCAGCATCGGCAAAAGATCGAGCGTGGTCGAACCGAACGAGCCCCACAATTCGACGCAGATCGACACGATATAGCCGGGCCCGTAAGCCAGCATCGCGATGGCGACGATCCGGCGCGGCACCGCCAAATCCTCGGCGCCGCGAAGAATGGCGATCGCTGAAATCACCATACAGGCGCCGAGCCCGACCGAGCCCAGCACGTGGCTCACCACCAGCCCCGCATGACCAGGCACGAACGCAAGCGGCAGCGCGGCCGCGAGCGCGGTCGCCAGGATCGGCGCGGCCATCCATTGGCGAAAGGCGGGTTTGCCGTCGAAGATCCGCATGCCCGAGACCAGCAGGAAATCCGCCAGCGCCACCAAGCCATAATCCATCCCGCTCGACAAAGGCGTGGGCGGGCCGGGCTTATATTCGAATCCGAACAACGCCATCGCGTAGAGGACCGAGCTCAGGCCCCAGTGCAGCAGATAGGTCTGATCGCGGCGGCGCGCCCAGAAGGTGATGAAGATCGCGGCATAAGCCGCACTCTCCAACAGGCTGCATAGGCGCAGGGTCGGGATATCCGGGGAGGAAACCATCTGGTTGACGCTGTCTCGATCCGCCGCCGCTAGCCGATGGGGATCAACGGTGGCCGGATCGAGATCGTTCCGGTCCGGAACCGGTTCCGGAATCGCGCGGCCCCGCGAAAGGACCGTCCTGTCCCCATCGCAATGGTAGCGCTATCCAAATCAATATCCCGGGGCATGTCGATTTCATGTGGCTGGACGAAAGCGCGATTGACCTCGCGCTCTTGGGCAAATTGCCGTGGGCATGGCTAGCGGCGGGACGAACCCGCTTGGGTGTCAGCCCGCGTTCATGGCGGCCTGGTTGCCGCTATCCTCGTTCATCATCTCGTCGTTGGCGTTGGTGTCGGCCATGTTCGAAACCTCGGCCGAGGCATTGACCTCGTTGGTCGCGGCCTCGTCAGCCTTGTGGCAGGCACCCAGCATGAGCGCTGCGGCAACCGCTCCGCCGGCCAGGAATGTCCGGATATTCATAACAGCCCCCCGTTGCCGGTCTCCTAGCGCCAGCGGGCAAGCCGTCGCCCAAAGCCGGCCTTTTGTCCAGTCCGCCTGCCGTGGCGGTGACTTGGCGTTCCGGCGCGGGCCAAAGAAAAGGGCCGCTGTCCCCAGCGGCCCTTCCTTTTTGCGTTCGGATCGGAAGATCAGAACTTGTAACGCGCACCCAGCAGGAAGCGCGCCGAGCCTTCCTGCATGAAGAAGGTTTCGACCTTGTCGCGACCGTAGGTGCGGATGCCCTCTTCGGTCAGGTTGATACCTTCGAACGAGACCGAGATCTTCGGCGTGATGTCATAGCTCACGTTCAGGTCGAGCTGGCCGTAAGGTGCGGTAAAGACAGGGTTATGGCTGCCACCGCGGTTCAGGTCCGAGAGGAACTTCTTGCGGTAATTATACGCCAGGCGCGCCGAGATGCCGTGCTTGTCGTAGATGGCGGTCACGTTGAACGTGTCGCTCAGGCCGACCAGCGCGAACTGGTTGGCGCTGGGGTCGGCGGTGACGTTGGCCCCGACGTCGCCACGCACGAGGGTGTAGCTGCCGGAAACGCCGATGCCCGAATTGCCGAAGAAATATTCGCCGGCAAGCTCGAAGCCCCAGATCTTGGCATCCTTGTTGTTGATCGGCGTGTTGACCTGGAACTGCATCAGCGGATCGTTCGCGTCGGGCAGGATGTCGACGGCGGCGAGCACCGAGTCGACGAAGGACTGCTTCAACGCGCGGTTGGTCGTGTCGTAGTTGGCGTTGAACTCCGTCTGGGCGGCGGCGAGGTTGCCGCCATGCTGCTGCATCAGCGCGGTGAGCGTGAACAGGTTCACGTCGCTCAAGTCATAGCCCATGCCCTGCAGCGCGGTCTTGGCCGTTCCCGAACGCGTGCCGGGCTGACCCGACGTCGGATCGCGCAAACCGAACAAATTCTGGTTGACCAGGCTGTTGCCGATGAAATTGTGCACCCTCTTCTCGAAGAAGCCGCCCGACAGATAGCTGCCCGGCTTGAAATACCATTCCAGCGACAGGTCGAAATTGTCCGAGATCAGCGGCTGCAGGTCGGCATCGTTCTTGAAGCCGCCCGGCGTCCCACCCAGCACGGTCGGCCGCCCTGGAGCGGTCGCGGTCGTGGAGGCGAAGAGATTGCCGTAATTCGGGCGCGAGATTGTCTTCGAGAATGAGAAACGCCCGATCAGATTCTCGCGGATGGCGATCTGGAAATCGAGCGAAGGAAGCAGGTTGTTGTACCGGCCCTTCGCCGCCACCGGCTGCTGGTCCGCCGACTGGAAGATGGTGAAATCGTTATCCGCCTGCCAGACGACCGCGGTCGGGATGGTCTGAAGCGATGTCGAATTGACCCGCGTCTGCTCGTAGCGCGCGCCCGCGACCATCGTGGCGTCGTGATCGCCGACCTGGCCCTTCCACGTGAACTGACCATAAACCGCCCAGATATTCTCCTTCACGCGATTGTTGGTGTTCGCGTCGATGCGCATGTCGTGGCCCATCGCTTTGTAGGCGTCGAACAACGTGTTGTAGAGCTTGGTCGCGTCCTGCGTGCGCCAGGAGATCAAGGCGTCTCCGGTTGCTTTCGGATCATGGTGATGGAAGGTGCAGACCAGGCAGAATTCCTGGACCTGGCCCGGTGCGATCGCATTCACGTCGCGCGGATTGGCATTGCCCCAATCGCCCAGCGTCTGGATCGTGTTGTACTGACGCTGATCCACCTTCGACGCGCGATAGTCGCCGCCGAAATCGAAGCGGCTGCCGCCACCCAGATCCCAACCCGCATCGAGGCGGCCTTCCTTCAGATTCTGATGCTGCCAGGACGAAAATTGGCGGTTCTGCTGGGTCGCGAGGTCGCCCACGTCCCAATGGCCATTATTATTGCCCTTGGCGGCGTCGTTGGTCGAGATTGTCTCGCGCGGGAAGCCGGTCGACTGATCCAGTCCATATTGCGACAGGATCGGTGAGCTGATCGCCACCGCGGTCGAACTCACCCCGTTGGGATTGTCCGGCGTGCTCGACGCGATGCTGACATGGCCATCCGCCATGATGTGGAAATTGTCGGTGACGTCCCACTTCGCATTCAGGCCATAATCCTTGAGCTGGCCCTTCTGCGCACGATACGCTTGTTCGGACCCGCTATCCTTGGTCGAGCCATTCTCCACTTCGTGGAGGTAGGTGGTCGTCACGACGCCGGGATTGCTGTTGAAGGTCACGACGTCGAACGGACGGTTGAACCAATTGGATTCGTCCGAACGGCGCTCGCTCTGCTTGTCTTGCGCGAACAGGGTGTCCGCGGTGATGGTGAGCGTGTCGGTCGGCTTCCACTGGACCGATCCCTGCGCGTTGATGCGCGTGCGGCGATCTTCCGAGAAGTGATAGCGGAAGTCGTCGGGCACGCCGACCAATGTGTTGGGATCGCTCGGGGTGTTGTTCAGCTTGGTCTGGGCATTGATGTACGGTCCGCCCGTGTTCAGGAAGTCCGACAGCTTGACGATGTTCCAGCCATTGTTGGCCACCGACGGGACCGAGAAATTGCGGCGCTGGTAACTGCCGAAGACCGATACGCCGAACGTCTGTTCCGGGTTCGACCAGCTGAGCACGCCGGAGACCTCGGGCGTGACATGGCTACCGCAGTGGACGCAGTCGCGCGTGCTGCGGTCATAGTCCGCCTTGGCACCGATCGATCCGTTGAAGCCGCTCTCGCGTGCATCGAGCGGCTTGCGGCTGACGACGTTGATCGTCGCGCCGATACCGCCGGTCGGGACCGAGGCGCGGCCGGTCTTGTAGACCTCGAGCGTCTTCACGCCTTCGGATGCGAGGTTCGAGAAATCGAACGAACGGTCGAAGCCGCCCGCGCCATCGCCATTCTGGTCACCGCCGACGACGGTGATGTTCGCCGCGGCAAGCTGCCGGCCATTAAGCGTGACGAGGTTATATTGCGGACCGAAGCCGCGAACGGTCACGGTGGCGCCTTCGCCGTTGACGCGGTTGATCGACACGCCGGTGATGCGCTGGAGCGATTCCGCCAGGTTCGTATCCGGGAATTTCCCGATATCCTCGGACGAGATCGCGTCGACCACGCCGGTCGAATCGCGCTTGATCGCGATCGAACGTTCGAGCGAGGCACGGATGCCGGTCACGACCACTTCGTCGCCGGCCTGCGCATCCGCCTGCGAGACCGCCGCATTGGCGTTGGCGGGCTGAGCGTCGGTCGCGGTCGCGCCGGGATTCGGAGATGCGGTCTGCGCCAAAGCGACGCCCGGAACGATCAGACATGTCGCGATTGCAAAAATGGAAGCCGAGCGCGCAAGCGCCGGCGAAAGCCGTAAGCCGTTCATATATCCTCCCTTTGTGCGGCGACTTTCCCCAGGCGCCGCTTCTTAGGACAAGCAGTGTCTTCCTGCTTGGGCGTTGGCGTATCACGATCGACATCGATGTCAACGAATCACACGTTAGCGCTATCAGCCTGGTGCGGCGGCGTTATCCGATGACGCGGGTCGCGATGCGCCGGTCGAAATGTCCCCCGTACGGACGATACCGAGGAAAAGGGACGGCCGCCGCGTCGAGCGCGGCAGCCGTCAATGCCCGACTGCCGAAGCAGTCCTGGGGGGTGAGGAGGAACCCGGAAGGGTTACATCGCATGGCGTTCTCGGCATATCCGACATCGATGTCAAATTGTTTCCGCCCGCGACCTTGCCGCCGTTGCAAGTCGTTGCCCACACGGTAAATGTCGTTCCGTGACGGGGGTTGATCATCAGGACAGCGCGACGCGATTGTTTCGCCTGTCGATCGGCGTCTTCTTTATCGGCGGCTTCCTGTCCTCGACGATCAGCCTGTTCGTGCCGCGCATGACGCTCGTCTACGGGCTCGATTATGTGGGCGCGCTGCTGATCCAGTTCGCCTTCCATATGAGCTATCTGCTGTTCGCGATTCCGATCGCGCTCGCGATCATCGCGATGGGTTATATGCGCTCGGCCGCGACCGGGCTCACCGTGATGGCGGCGTCTTGCATGCTCTTCCTGTGGGCGCATGGGCTCCACAGCTACGCAATGATCCTTCTCGCCTTGCTCGCGCTGTCGGCGGGCATCACTTTCCTCCAGATCGCGGCGAATACGGTGGTGGCGGTGGTCGGCAGCGCGGAGGGCGCGGCGTACCGGCTCAACCTGCTGCAGGCCTTCAATTCGCTCGGCACCGTGGTCGCGCCCCTGGTCGCCGCGCAATATGTGCTGGGCAATCCCGCCGCCACCGGGCTGTCCGCGATCGTCGAGATCGCCCCGCCCTTCATTTTCGCGATCCTGGTGCTGGCGGCGCTCGCCCTGATCTTCTTCCTCAACCGTACATTGCTCGACCGGACGGTGCAGGCGAACATGGGGCGCGTACGGCTCGATTGGCCCGTGCTCCTGCGCAACCGCCGGTTGGTCGCGGGCGCGGTCGGCATCTTCGTTTACGCGGGCGCCGAGGTCGCGATCGGCGCGCTGCTCGTAAATTATCTGGTGATGCCGAATGTATTCGGTGCCGCACCGGTCAGCGCGGCGCGAATGGTCAGCCTCTATTGGGGCGGCGCGATGCTCGGCCGGCTCGTGGGTGCTTTTGCGATGAAGCGCATCCGCCCCGCGCTGCTGTTGATGCTGGCCGCGATCGGCGCCGCTTTGCTCACCCTGGTTGCTGCGACCATGGAAGGCCTGACTGGCGGCGTGGCGTTGCTCGCGGTCGGGCTGTGCAACTCGATCATGTATCCGACCATCTATGTACTGGCCCTGCCCGAGGATCCCAAGCTGGCGACACCCGGCGGCACCTTGCTCTGCATGGCGGTGGTCGGCGGCGCGCTGGTGCCGATGCTGACCGGCGCGCTTGCGGATCGCGTCGGGCTCGCGACCTCTTTGGCTCTGCCCGCTTTATGCTATTTGTTCATTGCCGCGTTCGCGCGGGCTTGTCGGGGGTCAGCGGTTTGACGGTCGTGACGATCAAGGATGTGGCGGCACGCGCCGGGGTTTCGCCCAAGACGGTGTCGCGCGTGATCAATGGCGAGGCGCATGTCCGCGCGGACAAGCGCGAGCAGGTGCTGCGCGTGGTGCGCGAGCTCGATTACCGCCCCAATGCCTTCGCGCGCAGCCTGTCCAGCTCGCGCTCTTACCTGCTCGGCTTCCTCACCGACGATCCGAGCTCGGGCTATGCCGCCGACGTGCAATTGGGCGCGCTCAAGCGCTGCCGCGAACGCTCCTATCATCTGCTGGTCGAGCCGATCGACCGCGCCGATCCGCATTGGGCACGCGAGCTGGCGGGAACGCTCGGCACGCTGCGCCTCGACGGCATTATGCTGACCCCACCCTTGTGCGACGACCGCAAGGTGCTGGAGGTGATCGAGGCGGCTGATTTGCCTTATGTCCGCATCTCGCCGAGCGGCGAGGAGGATCGGTCGGGTTATGTCCGCATGGACGACCAGGCCGCCGCCGCCGAGATGACGCGCCACCTGATTTCGCTCGGACACAAAAGGATCGGCTTCCTCAAGGGCGATCCCGCGCACAGCGCCTCGCGCAAGCGCTTCGCCGGCTTCGTCGAGGCGATGATCGCGGCCCACCTCCCGATCGATCCCGCGATCGTGCTGGAAGGCGATTTCTCGGTCCGCTCGGGCGTCGAGCTGGGCGAGACATTGCTATCCGCCACCGACCGCCCGACCGCCGTCTTCGCCACCAACGACGATATGGCGTTGGGCGTGCTGATGGTGGCGATGAAGCACCATCTCAACGTGCCCGACCAGCTCGCGATCGGCGGCTTCGACGACGCCCCGACCTCGCGCCTCGCCTGGCCCCAGCTCACCACGATCCACCAGCCCAAGGCGGCGATGGCGGCGGCGGCGGTCGATATGCTGACCGACCCTTATTATCGCCAAGCGGAGAACAGCATCGGCTTCCGTAGGTCGCTCGATTACCAGCTCAAGGTGCGCGGGAGCACGGTCCCCGACGCCTGAGGCGCCGGTCGCCGGAGTTACTCTTCCCCCATCCGCAACGCCGCAATAAATGCCTCCTGCGGGATGCTCACCGAGCCATATTCCCGCATCCGTTTCTTGCCCTCTTTCTGCTTGTCGAGGAGCTTGCGTTTGCGGGTGGCGTCGCCGCCATAGCATTTGGCGGTCACGTCCTTGCGCAGCGCGGCGATCGTCTCGCGGGCGATGACCTTGCCGCCGATCGCGGCCTGGATCGGAATCTTGAACATGTGGCGCGGGATCAGGTCCTTGAGCCGCTCGCACATGCCGCGCCCGCGCGTCTCCGCGGCGCCGCGATAGACGATCATGCTGAGCGCATCGACCGGCTCGTCATTGACCAGGATCTGCATCTTGACGAGGTCGCCCTCGCGATAGCCGATCTGGTGATAATCGAAGCTGGCATAGCCGCGGCTGATCGACTTCAGCCGATCGTAGAAATCGAACACGACCTCATTGAGCGGCAGTTCGTAGGTGAGCTGCGCACGGCCGCCGACATAGGTCAGATTCTTCTGGATGCCGCGGCGATCCTGGCAGAGCTTGAGGATCGAGCCCAGATATTCGTCGGGCACGTAGATCGTCGCCTCGATCCACGGTTCCTCGATCATCTCGATCCGGTTGGGATCGGGCATGTCGGCCGGATTGTGCAGCTCGATCGTCTGCGCATCCTCGGTCTTCGAATGCGACAAATGGATATGATAGACCACCGACGGCGCGGTCGTGATCAGGTCCAGATCATATTCGCGCATCAGCCTTTCCTGGATGATCTCCAGGTGGAGCAGGCCGAGGAAGCCACAGCGGAAGCCGAAGCCCAGGGCGGCCGATGTCTCCATCTCGAACGAGAAGCTGGCGTCGTTGAGGCGCAGCTTGGAGATGCTGTCGCGCAGCTTCTCGAAGTCGTTGGCGTCGGTCGGGAACAGGCCGCAGAACACGACCGGCTGGACTTCCTTGAAGCCCGGCAAAGGCTGGGCGGCCGGCCGTTTGGCGTCGGTGATCGTGTCGCCGACGCGCGTCTCGGTGATTTCCTTGATCTGCGCGGTGATGAAGCCGATCTCGCCCGGCCCCAATTCGGTCAATTGCTCGATCTTGGGGCGGAAGCAGCCGACGCGATCGACCAGATGCTGGGTGCCGCCCGCCATGAAGGCGATCTGCTGCCCCTTCTTGAGCACGCCCGCCATCACGCGCACGAGGATGACCACGCCGAGATAGGGGTCGTACCAGCTATCGACGAGCATCGCCTTGAGCGGTGCGGTCGCGTCGCCCTTGGGCGCGGGGATACGCTCGACGATCGCGTCCAATATCTCGTCGATGCCGATGCCCGACTTGGCCGAGGCGAGGATCGCATTCGAGGCATCGAGCCCGATCACCTCCTCGATCTCGGCGCGGACCTTTTCGGGCTCGGCGGCGGGCAGGTCGATCTTGTTGATCACGGGCACGATCTCATGATCATGCTCGATCGACTGATAGACGTTGGCGAGCGTCTGCGCCTCGACGCCCTGCGCGGCGTCGACCACCAGCAACGCGCCTTCGCACGCCGCCAGGCTGCGCGAGACTTCGTAGGCGAAATCGACATGGCCCGGCGTGTCCATCAGGTTGAGGACATGGCCCTTCCAGTCGAGGCGCACGGTCTGCGCCTTGATCGTGATGCCGCGCTCCTTCTCGATATCCATATTGTCGAGCACCTGGGCTGACATTTCGCGTTCGGTCAGGCCGCCGGTGCGCTGGATCAGCCGATCGGCAAGCGTCGACTTGCCATGATCGATATGCGCGATGATCGAGAAGTTACGGATCTTGTCGAGAGGAGTCATAGGCGGGAGCGCCTAGCAGGGGTGCGCCGTCGCGCAAAGGGCGGCGCTCAACCTTCCCGCGTGATCCCGACGAAACTCGTGAAACTAACCCGTCATCCCAGCGAAAGCTGGGATCTCGTGAGGCAGGCGGACCGCCCTCTCCTGAGATCCCAGCTTTCGCTGGGATGACGGAGAATAAGCGAAGCTTACTTCTTCCCGCGCGGTTTGCTTGCCGGCTTGGCCGCGGCCGTCGGTTCATCATAGCTGGTCGGCGCGTGGCCGGGATCCTTCTGCGCCGCGAGCTCCGCCTTGAGCGCGGCAACCTCGTCGCGCGCCGCCGCCGCCATCGCCTTGACCGCTTCGAATTCCTCGCGGCTCACGAAATCGAAGCCGCCGATCCAGCTCTTGAACTTCTCGCGCGCGTTGGATTCGGCCTCGCGCCCGACGCCCGCCATCGTGCCGGCCAGGCCGTTCATCATCTTGGCGAGGTCCTCGAAGAACCTGTTGTCACTCTGCATCGTCGGACTCCCTAGGTGTATTAGTCGACTACATGGGTAGCGGGGGCGGTTTTGGCAATATCGGGCGTGCCGCGCGTCGCGGCGAGCAGGAATTCGACATTGCCTTCGGGCCCTGTGATCGGGCTTTTTTCGATCCCGACTACGTGCCAGCCTTTGCCTTCGGCCCAGGCGCGCGCGTCGGCGCATACGCGTTCATGGACGGCAGGATCGCGCACCACGCCGCCCTTGCCGACTTCCTCGCGTCCCGCCTCGAACTGCGGCTTGATGAGGGCGACCAGGCGCGCGTCGGGTTTGGCGAAGGTGAGCGGCCGGTCGAGCACCTTGGCGAGACCGATGAAGCTCGCGTCGCACACGATCAGGTCGACCGGCTCCGGTATTTCGCTCGCGGTCAAATTGCGCGCGTTGGTCTTCTCCAGCACGATCACGCGATCGTCCTGGCGGAGCTTCCAGGCGAGCTGGTTAGTGCCGCTGTCGACAGCATAGACCCTGGCCGCGCCGCGCGTGAGCAGGACGTCGGTGAAGCCGCCGGTCGAAGAGCCGACGTCGATCGCGACCGCGCCCGCCACGTCCCAGCCGAAATGCGTCAGCGCATGATCGAGCTTGATCCCGCCGCGCGAGACCCAGGGATGGTCGCGCCCGCGCACGTCGAGCACCGCGTCCGGCGGCAATTGGTCGCCCGCCTTGGCGAGCTTGCGTTCGCCGACATAGACCAGCCCCGCCAGGATCAACGCCTGCGCGCGCGTACGGCTCTCGGCTAGGCCGCGATCGACGAGCAATTGATCGGCGCGGATGCGGGCCATGCGCCGCCCATAATGGCCGCCGCCGGAATACGCACCCTCAATCCTTCGCATGTGAACGCGCAGGGCGGATCTTCTTGCCAGTTTGGCTTTCCCATGCGATTCGGAATCACCAGATCGGTTAGGGAACGCGCATATGATCACGTGTATCCGCGAGGTTCGCAACGCCAAGGGGCTGACCCTGCTCGACGTCGCGCAACGCTGCGATCCGCCCACCACCGCGCAGACGATCGGCCGGCTTGAGACGGGGACGCGCACCGTCAGCGTCGGCTGGCTCAACCGGATCGCGTGCGCGCTCGGCGTGGAGGCGGCCGACCTGGTGCGCACCCCCGACAAGGCCGAGCTTCCGGTCGCGGCCCTGCTGATGCGTGATGGCGCGCATGTCCCGCACAAGGCGCTCACCGCCACCCCGCCCCAGCCTGAGGAGGGTGCGATGGTGGTCCTGGTCGAGGAGGGTATCGGCGACTATCGCGCGGGCGACGCGATCTGGTGCGAACGGCTTTCGCCCGATCAGTTTGGCCGCGCGCTCAATCGCGACGTGCTGGTGCCGCGCGCGGGCGGGCGCTTCGCCTTTGGACGGATGATCGGTTTGGAGGCTGACCGGCTGCTGCTGCTGCCGCTCGCCAGCGGCGCACGCCAGACGGTGATCGTGGATTCGCCCTGGCTGGGTGTCGTGCGCCGGCTGGTGCGGGAGTTTTAGGGTCGGGTTCAGCTTTGCTGAACCGAGGCGGCACCGGCCCGCTCCCCCACCCGGCCCCCAACAGATTATTCTATGGGAGGTCGGGTAGGGGTGCGGGCCGATGCCGCTTCAGCGAAGCTGAATCAAACTCTAACGCCGGATCCTGGCCGGACGCCCGTTCGGCACGCGGCCATCTCGTGTCATGCTGAGATCGATCACGCACACCGTGCGATATTCGGGATGCGGCCCACAGGCGACGCCCGCGAAGCGCAGCTCGGGCGAATAGAGGATGCTGCGATGGCCGCGATCGGTGACGCCGTCGTCGATGATCAGCTGCCGCACGACATCCGCCGCATCGATTGGTCCGTAAGCGATCACTTCGTCAATGAGATCGCCGCCGCCGTGACGACGCGCACGATCGGACGGCGTCGAGCCGTCTTTAGTGTCATGGCCGGTACCGCCCTGCGCCTGATCCGCGACCAAATCGGCGGCACTGGCGGCTAGCAAGGCGGCCGCCGCAACCGGCGCGAGCGGCGCCTGATGGCCAAGGAAGGCG
>JAEKMC010000162.1 GCA_019508115.1 Sphingomonas sp. | reverse complement strand
GTCACCCACCAGGAGGAAATGGCGTCGATGATGCGCCGCTTATCCTGCGTGAACAGCGCAGCGCCTTCAGCATGCGTGACGAGCGGGATCGGCTCGGCCAGTCCGTGCTGGGTGAAGGGATGCCAGACGGGCGAGGTCATCGGAAATCCTCGATGCGGAAATGGGCCGCGAATGCAGCCGCCAGCGTCGCCGGGTCAAGCGGGTCGGTCCAGGGCAGGCGACCGAGCCTCGGCACGCCCGCGAGCGCGCAGATCGTCGCCTCATTATCTTCATTCGCCTCGCCGACGAAGGCGATGCCCAGGATCGGGATCACGCGCGCGCGCATCGCCTCGATCGACAGCAGGCTGTGATTGATCGTGCCGAGCGCGGTCCGCGCGACCAGCACCGTCGGTGCCTGCCAGCGTGCGAAAAGATCGGCAAACAGCAGCGAGCGCGTGATCGGAACCAGCAGCCCGCCGGCGCCCTCGATCACCAAGAAGCCATCGGTTTGGGGAAGCGCCAGCCGAGCCGGATCGATCTCGATTCCATCGAGCTCGGCGGCACGATGCGGCGAGAGCGGCTGGGTCAGGCGATAGCTTTCGGGCAGCACGCGCTCGACCCCCAGCCGCTTCGCGACCTCGCTGTCCGAAAGCTCCCCATCGAGCCCCGACTGGATCGGCTTCCAATACGCGCCATCGAGCGCGGCGGCGAGCGCGGCGGCGAAGACGGTTTTGCCGATACCGGTATCCGTGCCGATGACGATGATCGCCCTCGTCATGCCGGCCCCGCGATGCAGGTTGCGATCATATGACGCACGTCGGTTCCCGCGGCGTCGAACCGTTTCATGATCTGGCGGAGCAAAGATGGCGATAGCGGGCGATAGCCGGGCTGTGGCGTACCTGCGCCGATCGCCTTGAGCGCCGCCAGGAAATCATGGGCGTTGCGATAGCGATGATCGACCGTCTCCAGCGACACATCGAGCCCGAGCCCGCGCAGGAGATCGGCCGACGGATAATCGGGCGTGCCCGGCATGGCGTCGCCATAGGCCGCGCGCCATTGTGCGAAACTGCCCGCGGCCAGCGTCGTGAAGGCGAGCCGCCCGCCTGGCGCCAGCAGGCCGCGCAGTCTTGCCACCGCGTCGCCGAGATCGGGGAGCCATTGCATGGCCAGACTCGAGCAAATCAGATCGAACGGCCCGGTTATCGTCGGCTCCGCGCCGTCCATTTCCGCGAAGTGGCCCCCTTCCGATCCCGCGAAGCGTTGACGCGCCAGATCGAGCATGCCCGGGGCGATATCGGTCATCCAATAATGATCGTAAGACAGCCGGCCGATCAGGCCGGCGCCGAGAAAGCCGGTGCCGCATCCGATCTCGAGGATGCGCGCGCCGTGCGGCAGATCGAGTGCAAGAATGCGCTCGGCCAATCGCTCGGCAACGACGCGCTGGACCGTCGCGTGACGATCATAATCGTGCGCGCGATGGAACGCGTTGGCTACCTGCACAGGAAAGCCTCGATCTGGTCCGCGCACCATTCGGGATGGCTTACCGGAAGGAGATGCCCGCCTTCGGGATGGGTTGCCCTTTCCGCGCCGGGAAAGACGCTTGCGCGCAGCGATTCAGGTAGGATCGGATCGGCGTCCCCCTGCAAGACCAGGATGCGGTTCGGGCGAGATGCGATGTGGCGCGATCCAAGCAATGCGAGATCGTCCGCAAGCCTGCCTTCGTCAATTTCCGCCGGAGCGGGCGGTGCGCCGCAACGCGCGCGGAATTCGGTGAGCACGGCCGCCGGATCCTCGGCAAAGCGGGTACGCATCCGTTCGGTCACGCGCGGAGCGACCGCGCCGTCTCCGCTGAACCGATCGAAGCCGTCGATCGCCACCAGCGGAATGTCGTGCGGGAGCAGATCGGCCAACAGCATCGCGCCGAGCGAATGGCCGATCGCGGCGAACGGCGGCTCGATCGCGGACTCCGCTTTCTCACCGAAATAGCCGCGATCCCAGCGCACGATCGGGAAATCCGGCAGCGCTGTTGCCAACGCGTCCCAAATGCTCGCGTCGAAGCCCCAGCCGTGGAGCAGGAGGAGGGCAGGCCGGTTCATCGCAACTGCCGCACCAACGCATGGAGCAATTGGTCGACGTCTTCGCGCGTGTGGCTCGCGCGAAGCACGATGCGCAGGCGGCTGGTGCCTTGCGGCACCGTCGGCGGCCGGATTGCGCTTGCCAGCAGGCCCTCGGCGGCAAGCGTGGCGGACAGGGTCACGGCACGCTCGGCCTCGCCGACGATGACGGGTATGATCTGCGTGCTGCTGGCGCCCGTGTCGATCCCATGTTCGGCAAGGCGCGCGCGCAGATATACGGCGTGATCCGCCAATCGCTGCCGCTCTGCCTCCATGCCGGGGACCAGGTCGAGCGCCGCATCGATCGCGCCCAGCATGGCAGGGGGAGGAGCGGTCGAGAAGATGAAGCCCCCGCATGCGTTGACCAGATAATCGATCAGCAGGCGCGAGCCCGCGACATAGGCGCCGAAACAGCCCATCGCCTTGCTGAATGTCCCCATCACGAGATCGACCTTGCCCGTGATGCCGCGCGACAGACCCGCGCCGTCCGGGCCGAGCACGCCCGTGGCGTGTGCCTCGTCGAGATAGAGGAAGGCATCGTGCGCCTGGGCGATCCGAACCAGCCGTTCGACGTCCGCGCGGTCGCCGTCCATGCTGAACACGCTTTCGGTGACGATCAGCCTTGGGCCATCCCGGAAACGGATCTGGCGATGGCCGGCCGCGCCCGCATGCACACGGCCGTGAACCAGCCGGTCCGTGAACAGCAAGGTTCCGGGCGCCGCCTTGAGCAAAGCCGCCAGCACGGCCGCATTCAGCTGCCATCCGGTTGGGAAGAGCAAGGCCGCCTCGGTGCCTTTGAAGCGGGCGATCCGCGCCTCGATGGCGAGATGTTCGGGGCTCGTCCCGGTCACCAGTCGGGAAGCGCCGCTGCCGCTGCCGTGCCGGATCGCCCATTCGGCGCTGCGCTCGGCCAGAAGCGGATGCCTTGCGAGACCGAGATAGTCATTGCTCGAGAAATCGATCAGGTCGTGTCCCTGGCGCTCCAGCCGCGCGGGACCGGACATGCGGGTCGCCACCAGCGATCGCGTCTGATGATGCCTCTCAAGCCGGTCGAGCGCGTCCGCCAGATATTGAGAGAGCAGGGTCATGCGTCGCCCCTCTAAGGAGGGCGGCGGCGTTCTGCCAGTGGACGAAGAAAGTCCATTTCGGTCCGGTACCGCTACCATAATTACTTGACCCATGTTCGGAACCGGTTACATCTTTTGGCGCGGCGGTGATGGTATCCGAGAGGAATTCGGGGCATTAGGCACGCGAGAGGGTGTGGGTTTCATGGCGGAAGCAACAATTCGCGATGTCGCGCGCGAGGCGCAATTGTCGGTTGCGTCCGTTTCGCGTGCGCTGAACGGGCATAAGAGCGTCCGGCCGGAGACGCGGGCGCGGATCGTCGCGGTGGCCGACCGGCTGGGTTATGTTCCCCATGCCGGCGCGCGCAGCCTTTCGATGGCGCGCTCCAATGCGATCGGTGTGGTGTTGCCCGACCTTCACGGCGAGTTCTTTTCCGAGATCGTGCGCGGGATGGATCGCGAGGCGACGCGGCTCGGCCTGCAGCTGCTGCTGTCCAACATGCATGCCGATCCGGTCCAGGCGGGACAGGCGTTGCGCGCGATGCATGGCCGGGTCGACGGGCTGCTGATCATGTGTCCGCAGATGCGCACCGAAGGCTGGGTGGGATCGATGCCGCGCGGCATCCCTGCGGTCCTGCTCAACACGCCCGAGCCGATGATGGATCATCCCTCGATGGCGATCGACAATCGGGCGGGCGCCGCGGCGATCGCGCGCCACCTGATCGACCTGGGCCGCCGCCACATCGTGCATATCGCCGGCCCCGATCACAATATCGACGCGCGCGAGCGGCGCGAGGGTTTCGAGGATGCGGTCCGCAAGCTGGCGCCCGATGCGACCGTGACCGTGCTGTCGGGCGACTTCAACGAAGATACGGGCGAGGATGCGGCCAACATCATCCTCAAGGAGAATATGAAGGTCGATGCGATCTTCGCCGCCAACGACATGATGGCGGTCGGCTGCCTCCAGGCGTTGCGCGCGGCGGGCAAGCGCGTGCCCGAGGACATCGCGATTGCGGGGTTCGACGACGTGCCGATCGCGCGCTACCTTGCGCTCACCACCGCGCGCGTGAACATCGCCGATATCGGCGCCCGCGCGGTCATTCGCTTGACCCAGATCATGAATGGCGGGGAGGGGGCCAATGACGGCGTCGAGGTCCACGAGCCCGAGTTGGTCATCCGCGGCACGACCGTAACCACGCACTGATTTCTCTTAACTTCCAATGCGTTAAGCCCCCCCTGGAGGGTCGGTCACGGATCGGCCCTCCACTTTTTTGCGGAACCGGTTACACGTTTTCAGAGACCGCGTGAGTCGGCGAAACGAAGGGGAGACGGATGCCGCGTCGAATTCTCGGCCTGGGCCTGGGCCTGGCCGGCGCTGGCCTGGCGCTGATCGCTCCCGCGGTCGCGCAGAATTATGACCGGCATGTCGTGTTCGACAATGCGCGTGTTGCCGGGCCGTATCATTTCAGCCTTGCCAGCCGTACCGGCCAAAGCGAGCTCGACTATGCCGACGCGCGCATTCCGGTCGATACCGATCATTTCCATTCGCCGCCCAACAGCCTCAGGCTCACATGGACCTCGCGTTACGGCGGCGACTGGCGCGTCGCGATTGATGTGCAGCATTATTTCCGCACCAACGATTTCGAGGGGCACCGGCTGACCTTGTGGGTCTATGCCGAGGACGAGATGGGCCCCGATGCCTCGCCCGGCCTGATCCTCACCGACCATGACGGCCATTCGACCCCGACCGTCCGCCTGCTCGGCGATATCAAGACGCTCCCTGCGCATCGGTGGGTGCCGGTGCATATCGCGCTCGATGGCATCCACGATCTGGTCAATGCGACCAGTGACAGCCTGGTCGATCTGCGGCGCCTGGCGAGCGTGACGATCGTCCAGGGGCTCGACGACGGCAAGCCGCACATCCTGTATCTTGACGATATCAGGATCGACGACCCCTCGGCCGCGCCGCAGGGCCCTCAGCACGTACCCGCCGGCCTCGCAGCCAAAGGCTATGACCGCCATGACGACCTATCCTGGCAGACCGATGCCGGCGTCGATTCCTACCGTATTTACCGTTCAATCGACGGAAAGCCGTTCGAGCCGATCGGCATCCAGAAGGGGCATATCGGCCGCTACGAGGATTTCCTCGGCGCCAGCGGCAAGTCCGCCGCCTACCGGATCAGCGCGCTGGACGGGGACGGGCGCGAATCCCCGCTGTCACAAACCGTGTCGGCGACCACCCGCGCGCTCGACGACGACGGCCTGCTCACGATGGTCCAGGAGGCGCAGTTTCGCTATTATTGGGAAGGCGCCCAGCCCGATTCCGGCATGGCTGTCGAGGTCATGCCCGGCGATCCCAACCAGGTGGCGGTCGGCGCATCGGGCTTCGGCATCATGGCGATGCTGGTCGGGATCGACCGGGGGTTCGTCACGCGCGAGCAGGGCGTCGCGCGCTTCCTGAAGATCCTGCGCTTCCTGAATACGGCCGAGCGCTTTCACGGCGTGTTTCCGCACTATCTCGACGGCCGCACCGGCAAGCGCATGGCGTTCTTCGGCAAATACGACAATGGCGGCGACCTGATCGAGACGAGCTTCTTGATGCAGGGCCTGCTCTGCGCGCGCCAATATTTCACGAGGGCCACGCCGCAGGAGAAGGAGATACGCGACACGATCACGGCGCTATGGCGCGGGGTCGATTATGACTGGTATCGCGACGGGGCGGACAGTCAGTTCCTCTATTGGCACTGGTCGCCCGATTACGGGTTCAGGATCCACCATCCGCTGATCGGCTGGAACGAGAGCCTGATCGCCTATCTGCTCGGGATCGCCTCACCGACGCACGCGATCCCGCCGAGCCTGTGGCACAGCGGCTGGGCGGGGCAGAATGAGACCGGCATCGCCTATCGCCGCTGGTGGACGCGCACGACGCAGGGCGACCATTTCACCAACGGCAACAGCTATTACGGGATCAAGCTGGAGGTGGGGGAGGGCAATGGATCCGACCTGTTCTTCACCCATTTCTCGTTCATGGGCTTCGATCCGCGCGGGATGCGCGATGATTATACCAATTATTACAAGAGCAACCGCGCGATCTCGCTGATCAACCAGGCCTATGCGATCGACAATCCCGGCAAGTTTAAGGGTTATGGCGCGGATGCCTGGGGCTTCACCGCCGGGCTGCATGCGGGTGGGCGGCCGTCGCAGGCCAATGACAACGGCACGATCACGCCCGAAGGGGCGCTCGGCTCATTCCCCTACACGCCGAAGGAGTCGATGGCGGCGCTCAAGCATTTCTACCGCGATCTCGGCGCGAAGACGTGGGGCGTGTACGGTTTCTCCGACGGCTATAACGAGACCGATAATTATTTCGACGAGAGCTATATGGGGCTCAACCAGGCGCCCGCGGTGGTGATGATCGAGAATGAGCGCACCGGGCTGATCTGGAAATTATTCATGTCCAATCCCGAAATCGCGCCCGCGCTTCGGAAGATCGGTTTCCGCAAGGATTGAGGGCGTGCGTGAAGCCAGGGCGATGAACGCCGACGACCTGTGCTGTCGAAGGGAAAAATAAAAAAACACCGGAAACGAACTTGATGATTTGGAGTTTGTGGCGGGGCAGGCCTCGGCGCTCAGGCCTGATGCGAGGAGCGGTGAGGATGCGGCATTATCCGGTGCGAACGCGCACCCCATATTTGCCCGTTGCCTTCGCCAGAAATGAGAAAGAGCCAAAAGCGCGCGATCTGCCGGGGAGGCATCGGCGCGCCACGCATCTAAGTACGCTTTGTGCGTACATTTGTCAAGGGTCGGACGATAGCGATCTTGCGAGGCTGACGTGAGCGTGAAGCATGGCGACATGCGGCTTAATCCCATTTTCCTACTTTACAGGTATGGAATTGCCTTGATAGGAGCCCGCCTCCTTGTTCGCGAGATGGCGCAGATGATTTCCCCCCGACTCCTGTTTTGCTTGTCCACCTCCCTCGTGGCGCTGTCCTCGCCGTTGTCGGCCCAAACCTCGGCGCCGGCCGAGACCAGTGCCGCGTCCGACGACAGCTCGCAAAAGCAGGGGTTGGAAATCGTCGTCACGGGATCCCGGATCGCCCGACGGCAAACGGAAGGGCCCGCTCCCGTGACCGTGATTTCGGGGGACGCAATCGACCGCAGCGGTTTTCGAAGCGTCTTCGATGCGCTCACGACGCTGACCCAGAATACAGCCTATGTGCAGGGCGAGGATTTTGGCAGCACCTTCACGCCCGCGGCCAATTTCGTAAATCTTCGTGGCTTGGGGCCCAATCACTCGCTCGTATTGGTGAATGGCCGACGCCTGGCTGACTATCCCGTCGCCTATGACGG
>JAEKMC010000070.1 GCA_019508115.1 Sphingomonas sp. | reverse complement strand
TGGGTCTCATCCCACCAATATGACCCATTATTCCACTGCTGACTTTCGGGGGCGAAGACCCCATCGATTAGTCTCAAGACTTCGGAAGGCGTAGAGCCGGCATCCCAGCCGGAACCCGGACGCAGAACACTATCGCCGCCCGGAAAGGTAATGGACCCCGTATGGCCAGGTATTAGATTTTGCGCGCTCGCAGCCGACGTAGCAACACCAGCAAGAGCTAAAGTCGCCAATATGTGAAGCCTTTTCATACCCTTACCCCTAATGACATTTATTATAGTGTCCGGCGGGACTCTAGCTCACCTGCCGAACGACTCGATTTAACACATCGTTAACCGTGAAGCGACCTTTGGCCACGATGAGCGCCCAGCGGCAATTGCGTTCCGACGCCAAGGTTCTGAGTTGCTCGTGGTCCACGCGTGGACCACCCCCGATCTCTAGATGCAACTAATCATCAGATATTCAGGCCGAATGTCGCGAAGGGGTAAGCCTCGACGCGCATGATCATTCCGCTCAAATCCGATTATTGTTCAAAGCGTGCTGCACATCCCGAACCAATTTCGGCATCCACAGAGCTTTTTGCATATTGCCGGTGATATCAGGCCGCATCTCGCGCCAGCTTACCAGCATCAAGGATCGGATCAGCAGGAAAAGATCCAATTGTTCCAGTACATTGTGCGGTAATGGGCGGCGAGATGCGTAGCCGGCCAGAAAATGGTCGCGAATTGCCCCAAAATGCTCGCTTGGCCAGGAACTGTGCAAGGAAACGGCGAAATCGAACACATGCCAGCCGAAGGCACAATCATCGAAGTCGATCAGTCCGAGCCGGTCACCGCTGATCAGCACGTTGTCGAGATGTCCGTCGGCGTGAATCAGGCCGAACGGCGCCCCTTCGCGTTGCAAATTGCCTAGCTCGCCGATCACCCATTCGCGCGCTGCGCCCAGCAGGCTGCGTTCATCCGCATCAAGGCAGGCGCTCTCCCAAAATCGACCCCAGAAAGGCTTTTCACCAGCCAGGCCGGCAATATCCAGACTGTGGCGGACAAACCCGGAGGGAATGGTCCAGTGTTCGGTGTTGGTATGCAGGTCGCCCAGCAATTCGCCCAAGCGTTGAAACCAGGGCCAGGTCTCCGGACCGCGTTCGGTGCCGATCAGGCTTTCAACCGTGCGCCCCTGATGCCAGACCGTGATCCCGGCATAGCGCCACTGCGCGGCGTCTGGCGTCGCGATCGGCACATACCAATCCCCGTTCCTCGCTTGGCGTCCGGTCGGCACAATCATGCCTGCGCCGGCCAATGCGGAGGTCCACGCCCGCTCTGACACCAGCGTGTCCAGCGCATTATAGTCGGGACGATGCAACCGCAGCGCAAAGAGCTGCCCGGTTTGCGCCTCCTCGATGCGGAAGACCACATTCTCGGTCTTGGAGATCGGACGAACGTCGCGCACGTCCAAGCCAAACGCGTCGATCGCCGCGAGCGCTGCGGCGTTATAAGTGTCGATGGTCAGCAGATCACCCATGAATGTCCGCCATCACCGCATCAAACGCGTCAAGAAATGCCAGCGCGTCGTCCTGGCTCAGCGGCAACGGGGGCCTGATCTTGACGATGTTGTTGAAGGCACCATCCGTTGAGGTCAGGAAACCCTTGTCGCGCAACCGGCAAACGATGTCGAAGGCGCGGAGGCTGTCCGGTGCGCCCTCGGCGTCGACGAACTCGGCGCCCAGAAACAGACCAATCCCGCGCACGTCGCCAAGGCCCCGCCAATGCCCGATGCGCTGCGCCAGGCCGGACTTGAGCGCAGCGCCGACAATCGCCGCATTGTCGATGATCCCTTCCGATTCCAGCGTCTCGATCACGGCCAGCCCGACCGCGCCTTGCAGGGGGCTGGCGGCAAAGGTATTGAAATAGCGGGTTTGTGCGCGAAACTCTTCGATCAGATCGCGTCGGCCAGTGGTCGCCGCCAGCGGCAACCCGGCCCCCATCGGCTTGCCCGTCACGACAATGTCGGGAACCAGTCCGACCGCGTCATAGCCCCACCATTGGCCGGTGCGCCCATAGCCTGCCTGCACTTCATCGGCGATGATCAGGCCACCTGCCGCTTTGACCACCTGCGTGGCCTTGGTCATAAAGCCCTCTGGGATATCCGGCAGCCCTTCGTTGGCCAGGATCGGGCACAGAATCAGCGCGGCAAAGCCGGCACCGTCGGCCTTCAATTCCTCGATCGCGGCAACCAATCGCGCAATATAGGCATCGGCCAACGCCGCGTCGGTCAACCCGGCCACGATGGGCCTGAACGTTTCAGGAAACGGGATTGCGCGTAAATCGGGGCGGCTCTTGTCGTCTTCCGACAGTGACGTCAGCGCGCCCACCACCAGGTTATTGCCGTGATAGGTGTGGTTGGTGCAGATGATCCCGCGCGCGCCGGTGCCGAGTTGCGCGACACGAATGGCGACCTCGATCGCCTCTGTGCCGCTGCAACTGAAAATCGCGCAATCGGTCACGCGCTGCAAACCGGTCAATCGCTCGGCAAGCGCGATCGCACTTTCGTTCAGATAGCGGCTGTGGGTGTTGAGCGTTGCCTGCTGATGCGCCATCGCCTCGACAATGCGCGGATGAGCATGGCCGACACAGGGAACATTGTTGTACATGTCGACATAGCGGCGCCCATCCGCATCGTAGAGATAGGCGCCCTTACCCCGCACGAGATGCAAGGGGTTGTCGTAGAACAGCTTTGCTCCCTTACCAAACGCGCGGTCGCGTCTGGCTATCAGTTCTGCGACATTGTGCACCGAGACATCCGGCACCAAGACCTCGGTCGTCATCGTCTTTGCCTCAAGTTCAGACTGTCTTGAGATACCAGTCATAATCCAGCGACACGACTTCGCTGAAAAACCGGTCCTGTTCAGTGCGCTTGACCGCGCAATACATGTCGATGAAGCGCGAGCCGAGGTAATCGCGCAAGATCTCGGAGCGATCCAACGCATCAATCGCTGCGTACCAGTTACCCGGAACCCGAAGCGTCGAGAGGGCAGCAGCCTTGTAGCCATCGCCTTCGACCGGCGGACCCGGATCGATCTGATTGACAATGCCGTAATGGACGCCCGCCAGCATCGCAGCCAGCGCAAGATAGGGATTGGCATCGGCGCCGGCAAAGCGGTGTTCGACATGGCGCGAACTGGGCGGCCCAGCCGGGACGCGCAGCGAAACCGAGCGGTTGTTGACCCCCCAGATCGGCGCGGTGGGCGCATAGGAATTCGCCTTGAAACGGCGATAGGAATTGGCGTTAGGCGCAAAAATGCCAAACGCCTCGGCCTGGGTTTCGCGCAAGCCCCCAATGGCGTGGCGCATGACCGGGGTGCCCTGCGGATCCTCGCTGGCAAAGATGCTGTCGCCCGCATCGTCGGCCACGCTGAAATGCAGGTGCATGCTGCTGCCGGCCGAATGGGTGAACGGCTTGGCCATGAACGTGGCCTCCATGCCTTGCGTGGCGGCCAGGCCACGCGCGAGCCGCTTGTACATCTGCGCCTCGTCCGCGGCGCGCAGCGCATCGGGGCCATGGTGTAAGGTCAGTTCGACCTGCCCGGCCGAGTATTCCGAAATGGCGGCTTCGAGCGGGATGTTCTGGATGTCGGCAAGGCGCCACAACTCCTTCAAAAAGGGCGCGAGATCCTGGATTTCGCGCAAGGAGAACACGTCGCCCAGATGGGGAACCGCACCCGTTCCTGGTCCTGAGCCCGTTTGTGCCAGCCGCAATTCGCCACGGGGGCCGCGCACCGGATCGACCAAATAATATTCGATCTCGCAGGCCACCACCGGCGTCAGGTCGATCGACCGAAAACGGTCGAGCACCCGTTGCAGCACATGGCGCGGATCAAGATCGTTAGGGGTGCGATCCAGATTGTACATCGACGTGATCACTTGTGCGACATCGTCGCCAAGCCAGGGCGCACGTACCAGCGTGCCGGGCACGGGCAGCAAAAGGAAATCGGGATCGCCATTGCCCCAGACCAGTCCCGTATCCTCGCAATCCAGACCGGTGACATCGGCCACCAGCATCGAGCTTGGAAACAATCTGCCGTTCTCATAGATATTTGCGAGTTCCGACCGGCGAACCCGCTTACCGCGCGGCACGCCCGACAGTGCGGTAAAAATCACCTCGATAAATTCGATCTCGGGATTGGCAGCGAGAAACGCGTCCGCTTCTGCGGGGCGAGCGATAAGCGCGGAAGTACTTGTCATGGTCCCTGCATTTCATTGAGGCCCGACCAGCGGCACAAAGACACCGCATAAGTGGGACATTTCTGTGATCACAATATGGGTGGTGATCAATACTGTCAATCGGACTGCCGCCGTATACGACCCTGGTCACCATGCGGGCCAGCACACCTTTCGAGCCGCCCAGTGACCATAGCCGGACCATTTGACCCCGCCGAATTGCGCATCTGGCTTCGCAAAGCTGATGTGTTCACACGCTCAGTCCCTGCCTCCATCTGCAGGGCAATATGACGCTGGCGTTGCTAATGGTGGGCCCAGTTATAGGCGGGAAAACCGAACGGCGGGCGGCCGGCCTTAGCAATGATTTCGATCTCGACATGATTAGAGCCGATTAACGTGACAGAGCCAAAAGGTCGTTCGTCGAATAGCGGAATCCGACGTGGAGTGGTTCCGATACTGTGATCACATAATTAGGTTGAGTGGCCGGGGTCTCGCGCCAACGTCGCAATCACAGCGACGATGCGCATCGGCATTGCGACAATTTCGACGATTTTCACAAGGGGCCGATCCTGACACAGCCTGTCGTCGCAGCGCCGTCAAAACAGCCTAAAGGCCACGCAACACCGCGCTCATTGCTTCGACAAAAATGTCGACATGCTCGGGCGCGAAGATCATCGGCGGCCGCACCTTGAGCACGTTGACATAAGGGCCGGTCGCGCTGATCAGCACGCCCTTTTCACGCAATCCATTGACGATGCATGCGGTCGTCGTGGCATCGGGTGTCCTTGCAGCGCGGTCTGACACGATCTCCACGCCAACAAACAGGCCGACGCCTCTGACATCGCCAATGCAGGCAAATTCGACCGACAGGTCGCGCAGGGCCTGCCGCAGATATTCGCCAACTTTCAGCGCCTTATCTTGCAAGCCCTCGTCGCGCAGGCAGTCAAGCACGGCAAGCCCGGCCGCCGCCGCCACGGGATTGCCGCCAAACGTGTTAAAATAACGAGCATTCGCGCCGAATTCCCGGATCATGTCCGGGCGCATGATCACCCCTCCCATCGGGAAACCATTGCCCATGGGTTTGCCCAGTGTCACCAGATCCGGCTCCACCTCGTGGCGTTCGAAGCCCCACATCGCCTCACCCGTGCGCCCGAACCCGGACTGCACTTCGTCCGCCACGAAAATCCCGCCGGCCTCGTGAATGGCATCGACGGCCGGCTTCAGAAAACCGGCTGGCCCTGAAAAAACGCCGTCGCTCGAAAAAATGCTGTCGGCGATCAGCATGGCCGGGCGGATGCCGTGTCGTTGCAGATCGGCAATGGCCGCCTGCACATCCTGGCCAAAACGGCGCGCGACTTCCCCGGGCGGCGCGCGATAGGCGTCTGGCGCGGGCACGGTACGGACGTGGCTGCCCAGATTGACGTGCGCGCCCAGAGACGGGGAAAATTCGGTCACCGCCGCGGTGACACCGTGATAGGCGAGCGCGGTGCAGATCACGCCGGTCCCACCGGTCACTGCACGCGCAATCCGCAAGGCCAGATCGTTCGCCTCGCTGCCGGTGCAGGTAAACATGGCATGGGCGAGCGGGGCCGGGAACGTTGCCAGCAGGCGTTCGGCATAGTCGACGATGCCTTCGCCCAGATAGCGGGTGTGCGTGTTCAGCTGTTTGATCTGATTACAGATCGCATCGACCACACGCGGCTGACAATGCCCCATCGATGCGACATTATTGTAAACGTCAAGATAGCGCCTGCCGTCCGCGTCGTACAGGAATACCCCTTCGCCGCGCACGATATGGACCGGCTTTTCATAAAACAGCCGATAGGCGGGACCCAGCGCCTCTTCACGGCGCATGATCAGCCTTTGCGCGCTGTCGTCCGGTTGCGCAGAATCATCGCGGGTCAAAGGCATTCACCATCGACATTGTTCGAGCCTCACAAGCCCAGGATACGAAATCGCCAAGCTCAGCAGCAGGCAGATCGGACAGTCTTCCCAGTCCTTCGAGCGTAGCGGCGTGGTTGCGCAAAATATAAATCCGGTTCTCCGGATTGGTTTTTGCCCGGCTTTCGGTGATCATCAAGGAAAGCGCCAGCCGCGCCTTGATCAGCAAGGGCAGCACCTGACGCTCCAGATCGGTCATTCGCACAATCGCATTATATTGCCCGATCATGGCGCTCGCCACATCTCGCCAGTGCGGTGTTGCAAGCTGGTAGGAGGCCGCTACCGCCAGATCGTTGATGCGCGGCGCGTGGACCATGTCGCCAAAGTCGATCACGCCTGTGACAAAGCGATCCTGATCCGGTTCAACCAGCACATTGTGTGGATTGAAATCATTGTGAATGACCTGCCAAGCGAGGTCCGACAGCACAGGCGTTATTCGGTCGGCAAATTCTTCCAGCGTTCTGGTGACCAAATGTCGCCATCGATCGTCGACATTCGGCGCGAGATCGGCCAGATCGAGCACGTGGGTCACATCCCATTGCAACGGCGCCGCTGGAGTTTCGCCGGAAAATCCCGCCAGCAGCGCGTCAAGCTGACCCAGCGTCGAGCCGATACGCCCTGCCTGCGCCGGATTGGGCGAAAATCGGTACAGCGCCTCTCCGTCAAGCCAGGTCAGCACGCGCAAATGGCGCGGTCGGCCGTGGTGGACGAGGCATGCCATCGGCGCTCCATCGCGCGTGCGCAATTGTCGCGGAACCGGTACGCCGTGACCGAGGCTTTCGAGAAACAGCAGGACGTTGCTTTGAAAAACAAGGCTCGCCGGCTCTTCGGCAGGATTGGCGACTTTAACTACGAACCGGCCATCGGGGCCGTCGAGCTTGAATGTGTCGTCGCGTTCGCTCGCCAGTCGGGTGTATTCGCCCGATAACCCATAGTGCGCATGGACCGCGCGAGCGGCGTCTGCCGGATCGAGCACATCCCATTTCGCGGTCAAAGCGGACTGCTCGGCAGATGGGCTCAACAGCTTGCGCCGCCATCGATCGGAATCATCGCCCCCGTGATAAAGCTGGATTTCTCAGAGGCGAGAAACGTGACGAGATCGGCAATCTCTTCGGGTTTGCCCACCCGCCCCATCGGCAGTTCAGCCGCGCACTGCGCCAGGAATGCACGCCGCTGTTCGGGCGAAAGGCCCATGCCCAGCATCGGCGTATCGGTGTCGCCCGGCCCCACTGCATTGATGCGAATACCCTGTGCGGCATGATCGAGCGCCATACATCGGGTCAGGTGTGCAAGCGCGGCCTTGGTCGTGGCATAGGCCACCACACGGCGCGCGGCGCGGATAGCCCAATCCGACGCAACGTTGATGATCGAGCCCTTGCCTGCCGCAATCATGCCCGGCAGCACCGCTCGCGAAAGGCGCAGCGGCACGGTCAGGTTGATTTCCAGATGCTGGTCCCAATCCGCATCGCTGCATTCCAGCGCATCCCCCCGAGCCAGAATGCCCGCGCCATTGACCAGCACGTCAACCCGTCCGAACTGGGCCACCGCCTCTTCGACGATCCGTTGGGGGGCGCCACGATCGCCCAGGTCGGCGGCGAGAAAGGCAACCTGGGGGGAACGTGCGGCGGTTTGCTCGCCAGCGGCGCGATTGCGGCCGACGCTCAGCACCTGCGCTCCGCGTCCTGCCAGCCCTGCGACAATGGCCAGCCCGATTCCCGATGTTCCACCGGTGACAATGGCAACTTTGCCCTCAAGCGACAGCTCGCTCATCGGGCCGGTCCGCCGCGCTGTGGGAATGGATTTGCCGCTGCGGCATAATGTGTTGGGATGCCCGCATAAGGTGCGCCGGGTGAGAAATGATGGAAATTTGGGTTTGACATGGTTCAAGCCGTCATCTGCAAGATGGTCTGGTACGTTGCGCCCCTCCCGGCTCGAGCGAACCTCGGAGTGCAACTCGCAGATCGGCGTCGCATTGAGGTCCTGGAGCCAAGTCGCTGGGCAGGCATTTTCTATCTGTGATCACATATTGGCGGGGCCACAGCCTGTCAATGATTTGTGATCACAAATGGGCCGATCAGGTTGACTGGGATTTGGTGAGGCTGATCAGATAAGTTTGTAAGCCATGATGCGACCCGCCTGACGATTGCCCTCACCTGGCCTTATCGATATCTTGGGATAGCGGCGCTACTCTCTCCTTGGTATGTGATCACAGATATGAAACCGGCCTCTCCGCAACTTTCCTTCGAGGACCGTCTCGCCGCCTGCGGCCCGATCGAACGCGTCGAGCTGTTCGTGATCGACGTCAACGGCGTGGCGCGCGGAAAATGGGTGCCGGCTGCGAAGGCGGCCACAATCCTGCGCGAGGGCCTGCCGATGCCGCGGTCGGTGTTCGCGCTGGATATCTGGGGCAGCGATGTGGGGGCGGCCGGCCTCGCTTTTGGTACGGGCGATCCAGACGGGCTCTGCTTCCCGATCGCGAGCAGCATCGCGCCAATGCCGTGGGCGAGCGTGCCGACCGCACAAATGTTGCTGTCGATGCGCGGGCCCGATGGCGAGGGCTATTTCGCCGACCCGCGGGTGATATTGCAAAAGCAGGTGGCCGAACTTGCCGCGCGCGGTTTCAACGCGGTGACTGCGGTCGAACTGGAATTCTATCTGGTTGTCGATCAGCCCGGTGTACCTCGGCCGGTACGTGCGACATTGCCTGGCGAAGGCCTGTCGCCGATCGAGGCGGGGCAAGTGCTGGCGATCGATATGCTCGCCGAGCAGGAAGCCTTCCTCAATGAGGTACTGGCGACCTGCCGCGCGCAGGCACTGCCGGCCGAGGCCGTGATGCGCGAGAACAGCCCCGGTCAGTTTGAAATCAATCTCGGCCACGGCGCCGACGCCTGTCTGGCGGCGGATCAGGCGGTGCTGTTCAAGCGCGTGGTCAAGGCGGTGGCGCGGAAATATGGTATGCGCGCCAGCTTCATGGCTAAGCCCTTCGGCGAGCTGGCCGGCAGCGGCATGCATGTGCATGTCAGCCTGCTCGACACGGCCGGCGCGCCGGTATTCGCTGGCGCCGACGGTACGCCGACGCCGGCGCTGCTGCATGCCGTCGGCGGGCTGGTCACCTCCATGCCCGACGCGATGCTGTTGTTTGCGCCGCATGCCAATTCTTATCGGCGCTTCCGCCGCAACAGCCATGCACCGATCTCGGCAAGCTGGGGCTGGGGCGACCGCTCGGCGGCCGTACGGGTGATTGAGGGCACATCCAGCGCGGTCAGGCTTGAGCATCGCCTGGCGGGCGCCGATGCCAATCCATATCTTGTGCTCGCCGCCATATTGGCCGGAATCGTGGATGGGCTGGACGGTTCGATCGATCCGGGGACGCCTCAGGATGCTGCCAGCACGATGCCGCAGGGAGCGCGGCTTCCGCTTGACTGGCGGAGCGCAATCGACCGCTTCGAGCATTCCGCCTTCATGGCCGTGCGGCTTGGTGGCGACGTGCGCGCGATGATCTCGGCCTGCAAATGGCAGGATTTCGACGGTCTGCTAGCCCGCGTGCCTGATACTGAATATGCAACCTATCTGGGAACGGTGTGATGGCAAGATCCGGTCGGCCTCGCGGCTTTGGAAGCCGTGGATCCCAGGCCGCCGTTCCGTACAAAGCCCAAGGGATCGGCACGCGACCCGCTGCGGGGCGCCGGGCGGATCACCAGTTAGCCGGTGCGGTCAGATGGGATATGGGATGAGGGCATGGCTCGCCGGCATGCTCCTCATCACAGGCTTGCAGGCTGACGCCCGGCCGCCGGCCGTTGCCGGCCATACCGCCCAGGCGCCGGCGATGAGCCGCGAAAAGTTCCAGCGCTATGTCGCCTTGTTCAACACGCAGGATCCCGATTTCCTCCTCTATTATCAGCCCGACGTGCTGTTCGACAAAGGGACGACCGGCGGCCTGCTCAAGGGGCGGCAGGCCATAATCAAATGGTATGCCGATATCTGGCGGGACTTTGCCGAGACGATAACGCCGCTTGCGACAGCCATAGACGGCAATGGCCGGATCATGATGGTCGAAATGCGGGTACGACTGGAGGCGCGCCGGAACGGCGTCGTCTGGCGCGGATCAACCTTTGCGAAGGGAGAGGCCCTCATCGTCGACGGGACCATCGTCTATACGCTGAAGGATGGCCTGATCACGACGATCCGGGGGGCCGCCGAGGGCAGATATCGGGTCCGCGCGGGCCAGGAGAACATCCCATAATCAGCGTGAATCGCACACGTCGGCGCCTTGTTGCCTTGATGGGTATGGGCCTCGCCGGCGCATTGGCCGCGGCGCACGCCCAGCCGATAGCGCCGGACGCGACGCTGCAGGCTAGAACCCGGCGGCAATTGCAGGACTATTTGAAGCTGCGGATACAGGGGAATCCCAACTTCGTCCGGTACCATGCGCACGACATTGTCGACGAAACCGCCGAGCAATTATGGGCGGACACGCGCTGGCAGCTTCGGTCGCAGCTGCTGGATGACGATGGCCGACATTGGGCTGCCGAATTGCAAAGCGTGGAACCCGCACCCGTCAGATCCGCCATCATGGTGTTTGGACGGATGCAAGAAGGGCGGATAGACTCGATTGTGCGGGCGCCGGAAGCGGCCCGCTTCATTCCCGGCAGACAGGAGACACTACCCAGGCGTCCACGCCCCACCGGCGCACCACTTCCCGCAACCGTATCCCTCGACCGCATGACGGCGGAGAAATTCCGCGACTATCTCGATCTTTTCGGGCGCTTCGATGAGCGGTTCGTTAGATATTACACCCCCGACGTGATTTTCGCGGCAATGCCGGCTCGCATGCCGATCAGGGGGCGTAGGGGCATCCTCGGCCTCTATCGGGGGTTGCGGAAGGAACTGGCCGAGCACCTCACCGTACGGCGTCTCGTCATCGATTCCGAAAGTGGCCTGATGGCAGCCGCGCTTACCAACCGCCTCACCGCCTATGGTGAGGTCAAATTGCCGTCACGGGTGCTGGCTGCCGGGGACCAGCTCGAACTGAGCGGTGCGCTGGTCTACGGCCTCCGGCACGGCCGCATTTCCCTGATCCGCGACCTCGGACAATAAAACGCGCCGCGCGTCAGGGCCGGCCATCCCATTGCGATGCCGCCTTGAGGAAAGCGACGGTCTCGGCCTGGATCGGTTCCGCCGGCGGGCCGACCGGCCCATGGCTCATCTTGACGATGACTGTCTGGGTGTCGGGGTCGAAGAAGATATATTGCCCCTCCCCTCCCAGCGCGGTCACTGCCCGCGTGCCGCGCACCGTCCACCAGAACCAGCCATAGCCTAGACCGTCTTCGCCGCTGGTGGGAATGTCGCGGCTGAGATTGGCAACGAAATCGGCGGGGAAGAAATCGCGCCCATTCATCCGCCCGTTGTTGAGCATGAGCAGGCCGAGGCGGCCATAATCGCGCAGGACTGCATTGAAGCCGCCGGCCGTGAACTCCCGACCAATACCAGGAGGACCGTCGATGATGTAGAAGGCGTCCTCCTCCATGCCGGCCTGGCTCCAGAGGCGCTGGCTCATGAAGCGACTGACCGGCATGCCAGCCGCACGTTCGACGACCCAACCCACGACCGCGGCGTCCATGCTGTTGTAGCGGAAATAGGTACCAGGCTGATGCTCGCGCACCGTCTTCAGCGCGCCATCGGTGTAACGCGCACGCTCCTCCACCCAGGACGCGACATGCGCCTCATAAGCCGACGTGCCGGGCTTGAAGAAATTCTCATCCCAGGCGGCGCCTGAACGCATCTCCATGAGATCGCGGATGGTCGCGCTGTCATAACCCGTGCCGCGTAGCTCCGGAATGTAGCGCGTCACCGGATCGCCCACTGATCCGATCAGGCGCTGCTTAAGCGCAAGCCCGATCATAATCGCGTTCATCGACTTCGCCATCGAATAGGAATTGAGATGCGTGTCCGGCCCGGCGCGGTTGAAGTAGCCTTCGTAGACAATCACCCCCTTCTTGATGATCAGCAGCCCGTCAGTGGAGGTCCGCTCCACGATGTCGGTAGCCGGGTGGGTCTTGCCGTCGTAATCATAGCTGAAGTTGAGCGGGGCGGGTTTACTCGGCAGCGGCATCGCCTTCCCGCCGGCCTTGATCGGCGCCGTATTGAACATCAGCGCGATCGAACGGTTGGCGAGCGTCCGCACCGGCTCGTCGAACATATGCATCCGATAGGCGCGCACCGCCGCCGATGGCGGCGCCTGGTCGGTCGCGGCGGCCCCCGGCGCGGTTGCGGAGGAGAGGAGGCCGGCGCACACGAGCAACCGGATCAGGCAATGGTTCATTGGACGAGCCCTCGGGACGTGGGAGAGGTAACGCCTCCGGCGACAGCCCGATAATGGGGCAATCCCGCGGCGATGCGGTCGAGATCTCCTCCATCGGGATCGTCCGCCATCCGGCTGCGTGTGTCGAACAGCAAGGTAGCCCTGCGTTCGGGCTCATAGGGAACCCAGTGCGGAAAGGCATCGCCATGGGGGCGGCCGTCGCGCGCGAAGGAAACCCAGGCACCACTCATCTGTCGCACCATCTGGCGTTGTTCCTCTTCCTGGCCGGGGCGGGTGAGTTCGGTCCCCACCGTGTCGAGCACGAAAGGTATGTCGATGGCGTGCGGCGACATGAGCAGGCCATTATCCGCCCTGGTCGACCAATCCATGCGATACATCCAGACGGGTGCACCCTTCAGGCGCGCCTGGGCATCGGCAATGCGCCGCGAGAAGAACCGGGTCGGCCAGTCGGAGCGGATGAGCTGGTCCACTTCCCATGGGCCTGCGCCGGGATGGGCCGCACGATAATGATCGACTATGCCCTGCGCATCCGCGCCGAACAGCGGGCGCAGATGATCGGAGACTCCGGCAAAATCGCGCTTCGGGGCATCGGGATCGAGCTGAAGCGTGTATTCGGTCATCTCGGTACGCGTGGTGCCGATGATCAGGGGAATGTCGCGCGACAGCGGCGACGCACCGTTCCAGAAGGGGTGCTGCGGCAGCGTGATCCCATCCACGACCGGCGCGAAATCCTGGATGATGCCGAGCACACCGAAGCCGCCGATTTCGTGGAACAGCCGGTAATAGGCCGTCATGAGGCGACGGAGCGGGACATGCTGCAGGTCACGCGCGCGCTTTTCCGGCACATCGAGCAAGTGGAGCAGGCGTGATGCCAGCTCGCGGCCATAGGGCGCCTCCAGCGCCACCGGTGCGGGACCGCTCTGGATGATCGCCTTGTGGAACAGCCCCTGCGCCGCCGGCATCGCCATCAACAGCGACACCTTCTGGCCGCCGCCGGATTGGCCGAAGATCGTGACATTGGCGGGATCGCCGCCAAACTCCTCGATATTGTCGCGCACCCATTGGAGCGCCAGAACGAGATCAAGCATGCCCGCGCTGGCCGATCCGGCAAAGGCGGGATCGAATTCCTGCAGGTAGGCAAAGCCCAACAGGCCCAGCCGGTGATTGGGGCTGACCATCACGACATCATTGTTGGCGGCGAGCCGCTGGCCCGACTGGAACGCGCCGGCCGCCGAACTACGCCACAGCCCGCCGCCATGCAGCCAGACCATGACGGGCCGCTTGCCACCGTCGCGCAGTGCCGGCGTCCACACGTCGAGCGTGAGACAATCCTCGCTTTCCGGGACCGGCTGCCGCCGGGTAGACTTGGCGCCCGGCTCCGACTGCGGACTGGCGGGACCGTCGCCAAAGGCCGGGGCCGGCTTGGTCCACGGTCTGGGCGGCCGCGACGGCCTGAACCGCCCCCCGTCCGCGGTCGATGCCCCGTAGCGCACGCCCTTGAAGGCGTGCACGCCACCTATGAACCGCCCGACCACGGGACCATGGCGCGTCCGCGCCATACTCGGTCCGGTGGCGGCGAGCAGGGCCGCCGGGCATGTCACGACCGCAGACGCGGAAAGCGCTGCCAGAAAATGCCGACGTTCCATCTCCACCGCTCGTCTCTCCTTGCTTTATGCCGCCGAAGCGTCCCCGCCGGCTTCGCTTTCGGTGAGTGCCGCGCCACTGATCCTGGCAACCAGCCCCGCTATGTCGGAGGGAAGCGCGTCACCGCGCCACGCGACATGCAGGTCGGGCCGGCTGAGCAGCAGGTCGTGGCGATAGACGTCGGGTCGTTCCGAACGCGGGACGTCGAGCAGCTGGATCGGCAACCCGCGACGATCGGCCTCATTCAGCAGCGACGCGACCGGCACGTCGGGATCGAAGCGGATCAGGCTATATTCGGGGCCGAGCGCATCATAGAGCGAACGGCCGTCGGCGAGGAAGAAATGGGGTGTGCGGCACCCAGGCACCGTCGACGGCGTATAATCATACATCGTATAAGCGGGCGCAGCCTCCTCATCATAGGCGATGATCGGGGAGGCCGGATAGAAATAGCCGAAGTTCAGGCCTGCGCAGGCGAATTGCTGCACATGCAGGCGATATGCCTCGGCGCCGATCTCGGCGCGCAGGGCGTCGGCTTCCGGCCCATCATCGTCGATCGAAAGCGGGATGTTGAGCCGTTCGGAAATCGCCCGCTGGGCGTGGCGCATGGCGAAACGCGAGACCTGCTCCGTGATGGGCTGGCGTTCATTCTCGTAGGCATCGAGAATGGCTTCACCCGCCCATCCGTTCAGATGAGCAGCGAGCAGCCAGGACAGATTCATTGCGTCGGCTATGCCGGCATTCATTCCATAGCCGGCATAGGGAACCCACAGATGGGCCGCGTCGCCGCAGATGAAGACCCGCCGATCGCGAAACCGGTCGGCGACGAGCCGGCGGCCGGTCCAGTCCTCCTCGCGGATCACGTCATAGCGGAAATCGTCGCCCACCCCGAGCAGCGCGCGCAGGCAGGCATCGCGATCGACCGAGGCGAAGCCGGCCTCACTGGGCAGCAGATAATTGTGCAGCAGCCATTTCTCGCGCCCGTCGATCGCAACCAGATTGCCCGCGCGCGACCCGATATAGAGGTAGCTCATCCACGCATGGGGCGGGGTCAGCCGGTCGATCAGGTCGGGCGCGCGGAAAAAGGTGGACTGGACCCGCTGGATTTCGGCATCGCCCTCCAGCCGCGCCGAAATCTGCCGCCGGACTATCGAGCCGCCGCCGTCGCAGCCGATCAGATAGCGGCCCGTCAGGGTGACGGTTTCGCCGCGCGCCAGATCGGTCGCTTGCACGGTCACACCCCCGGCGTCCTGTGAAAAGCTTTCGAGGCGCATATCGTTGATGATCCGGATCCGCGGATGTGCCGCCGCCCGGTCGAACAAGATCGGCTCGAAGAAGATCTGGTTCACCCGATGCGGCGGCTCGGCGGTCGGCCACCAGCCGTCCGGCCCACTATTGTCGGAAAAGCGGTCGCGGCGGCAGGGGATCGGGATCCGCGTCAGCTCGCGCCCGGTCGCGCGGGTGCGGACGACGACGTCGTTGGGGTAGTCGTCCGGCAGACCGACGGCGCGGACGTCCGTGGCGAAGCCCAGCCGGTGGAATGTCTCCATCGTCCGCGACGAGACATGGTTGCAGCGGGCCGTGCCGTTCCGGCGAGCCGGCTGCTCCTCGAGCACCAGCACGTCGATACCGCGCCCGGCAAGGTCAAGCGCGAGGCAGAGTCCGACCGGCCCGGCGCCGGCGATCAGGACCGAAGCGGCATATGCGCCGCGCGCCGGCTCGCCAGCGGTAGGTTCGGAGAAGGAGGGCGAAGCGGTCGAGTTCATCAGATGTCAAACCATTGTGCCAAATGGACAGGAAAGGGCGACCGGCTGTCAGCCGTTTTGCGTTTTGCGACGCCGCACAGATTGCCGAGGCGCCCCAAGCACAGCATCACGCGCAATCAGCGGATTGCGGACCCGGCCGTTGAATGCCGAGACGAACTTTCCCAGCAGAGTTTTCAGCATGGAGAGTTCCTGTTCACTGAGAACGGTCCGCATCTGGTCCGAGATGACGTGCGTCACCGGCTCGGCCTTTTGCAGCAGGGCGGCGCCCTGTTCGGTCAGATCGAGCAGCTTGCGCCGTCTGTCCGCCGGATCGGATGTACGGGTTATCAGACCGTTCCCCTCCAGCAGACGCAGCACCATGGTGGCGGTCGAACGATCGATCCCGGTCAGGGCGCAGAGGCTGATCTGGTCCATGCCGGGCATGGCGCGCAGCGTGTGGAGCACGCTGTACTGCGTCGTCGTGATGCCGAGATCCGCCGCGGCTTCGTCGAATAAGGCGGCGACGATCTGGTGCGCGCGCCGGATGATGAAGCCGGGGCGCGCATAGAGGGCGTCCATGCTGTTCGGCGGCATCGGCTGGGCCTTGTCGGATCGGCGTGGCATTTGGCGTCCTGTTCTCGCGAGTCTGCCGTTACGAAGCCTAAGCAGGCTGGCACAAAGGAAGTGGGAGGGCGCGAACGCCCTCCCCTGCCCCGGCCTCAATAGCGATAGCCGACAGTCAGGCCCAAGGTGCGGGGCCGAATGGTGCGATAATAATAAAGCGGCGACGTCTCCGTGTCGTGCGACTTGGCCAGCAGCGGGGCCGCGTCGAACAGATTGTTGACGAACAGCGACGCATCGACCCCGCCGATCCGCAGACCCGCGCGTAGATCAACTTCGGTCACCGCCGGATCGAAGCGCAATGTGGGATCGAAACCCGACGCGGTCGGATCGTCATAGGTGGCGAGGCGGCCATTGTTATGGCTGGCGCGGCGGGCATCGGCGTGCAGGTAGAATTCGTGATTGCCTGCCGGAATCCTGTAATCGACGTTGCCGGCCAACTGCCAGGGTGGCCCCGCCAGCGCGTCCCCCTTGCGCGCGAAGAGGACCTGGTTGACGACCACCGTCTTGGTGAATTTCGCGTCGACATAGCCGATCGACCCGCTGAACTGCAGCCGGTCACTTGCGCGCAAGAAGAATTGCAGGTCGAAGCCACGGCTGCGGGCGGCACCGATATTGTCGCGGAAGCCATTGCCTGCGCATCCGGCCAGCACGAATTGCTGGATGTTGTCCCACTTGATGTAGAAGACGCTGGCTTCGGTGCGCAGCGCGCCGCCGAACAGCTTGTTCTTCGATCCCGCCTCGAAGCTCCAAGTCGTGTCCGGGCCGAAAGTCGCGGGCGGATTCTTGATCTGGCAGCTCGCAAAGAGCGGCGGATTGACGCCGCCCACGCGGAAACCCTTGGCCGCCGAAGCATAGAGCAGATTGTTGTCGTCGACCGTATAGGACAGACCGAATTTCGGCGTGAACGGCTTGGAGTTCTGCTTGCCGGTCGTGACGACGGTCTCGGGGCCGCTGCCCGAATAATTGAGCGGACCGCCCAGACTACGCGAATAATCGAATTCCGTCTTGCTGTAGCGCAGACCCAGCGTGGCCGACAATTTGTCGGTGAGCTTGACATCCGCCTGCGCGAACAGCGCCCACTGCCGATCGAGCGTGTTATTGCCCGAGGTGAAGACGTAGCGCCCATCGGTCGCGCCGATGCCGAAAATCTTGTCGAGCGGGAGCAATTTGGCGACGGTCAGATCCTCGACCTTGATGCTCTCGATCTGGCGCGCGTGGCTGTAATAAGCGCCGGCGGTCCAGCGTATGCGCGCGGCCGGATCGACCGATGACAGCCGAACCTCTTGTGAAAAGGCCTTTTGGTGCGCCGTAGCCGTTCCCGGGGCTTGCCAGCCGGGCACGAACGGGAAGGGCGTATCGAAAATGAAGGCGGCATTCAGATTGGTATAATCCTGCGTGGCCGCGCCCTTGCGGTCGAAATAGGAGGTGACCGACGTCAGCTTCGCAGGGCCCAGGTCGGCCGCGATGGTAAGGCTGGGAAGAAGGAAGCGGTCACGGGCATTCTGCCGCAGCGAATATCCGTTCACCAACCGTCCGCTCTTCGCGTCGGTCAAATTGCCCCATAGAGCGCCCGTGTCGTTAAGCGTGACCCTCTGATAATAAAACGATGGCGTGACCAGCACCGTATCCGACAGCTGGAAGGCGGCTGCGCCGCGCAGCGCAAGCGTATTACTGCTGTTGGCGTCAGGGTGGATTTCCGTGCTGTCGGGGGTGCCTACGTTGAACGGCTTGCGGTCCACGAACCCGCCGTCATGCCGATAATAGCCGCTGACGCGCAGACCGGCCTTTCCTTCGATCAAGGGCACGCCGAGCGCGACCCCACCTTCATAGCTCGGATCGCCATGCTCGGTCGCCGAAAGTTCGGTGCGCGCATAGACCGACGTCTTGGTCAGGCTTGGGCTGGGTGTGATGAACCGTACCACGCCGCCCTGCGCGCCGGCCCCGAACAGCGTACCTTGGGGTCCACGCAGAACCTCGATACGATCCAGATCGAACACGCGCGGAAAGGCGCTACCGAACGCGGTCTGCGCATTGGAGCGAATCTGGATGGCGACGTCGTCGATATAGATGCCCGTGGTGGCGGCACCTGAACTCGAGGACACGCCGCGGATGGCGATATTGCTGCTCGTGTCGCCACCGAACGTGTCGCTGGTGAAGGTGAGGCCGGGCGTGATCCGCGCGATATCGGCGACACTGCGAACGCCCTGACGGTCCATGGTCTCGGCACTGAAGGCGGCAACGCTGATCGGAACCTTACTCAAGCGCAGGTCCTGGCGCGTGGCGGTGATGACGATGTCCCCCTCCTGCCCACTTTTGTCGTCAGCGGGCGTAGCGGCGGATTGCGCATGCGCGGTTGCCGGGGTCATGAGCAGCGCGATCAACGATGCCGACAATGCGAGGCTCGCTTTATGAGATTTCATCCGTCCCTCCCTTTCGATCGCCTGACTGCCCATCCTATTACTCAGACGACTGACTATTTAAATCTGCTATAGCAGATTCGTTGATTGGTCAATGATCCTTGGATCAGCCGCCGGAAGGCGTGGCGGGTCGCATCAGAAGCAGGAGCATGGCGACGAGGAATGGTGCAAGCGCGACCAGCGCCAGCGTGAGCTGCAGGCTGAAGAAGGCGTGGAGCGCATAGCCTCCGAACAGCGGCAGGATGATGCCGCCGATCCGCCCGGCACCTCCCGCCCAGCCGATTCCCGTGCTGCGGATCGCCGTCGGATAGACTTGCGCCATCAGCATGTTGAGGCCGGCCTGGCCCCCACCCTGGAAGAAAGCGAGCGTAAAGAGCGCCGGAATGAATAGGGGTGTGCCGAAACTTATGCGCCCCAGGAGGATGAGCGCGCAGCCATAGCCGACAAAATAGGCGGGCAGCAGACGGACGGGTCTGATGCGATCCATCAGAAAGCCGATCGTGAGCATACCCGCCACGCCGCCGAGCAAACCAATCATCGCGGCTATGGCAAAGCGCTGGATCGAAATGCCCGCCATCTGCTGGAAAAAGCTTGGCAGCCAGGCGGCGAGCAGCGCGATCGTTCCCATCGACAGCGTGCAGGCGACGAACAGGATGGTGCTCGCCCGCGCGCGACCATCGCGAAAAAGATCCAGCGGATTGGTCTTCACCGCGGCGCGCTCGCTACGGCCAGTGATGAACCGCTCGTCGCCGCTCAGGACGGTATCCGGCGCGATCCGCCGGATGGTTCGCGCGATCGCCGGATCGGTCGGATTGCGCACTACGCGGAATGACAGTGATTCAGGCAGGCTCAGCATCATGATCGGCACCAGCAGCAGCGGCATGATTCCGCCGACCCAGAAGGCGCTTTGCCAGCCGAAATCGGGCACCAGCAAAGCCATGCTGGCACCCGCCGCGTTACCAAGGCTGTAGCCTGTCATGCCGATCGCCACGAACGTGGCGCGCCGCCGGCGGGGCGTGAATTCTGAAAGCAGTGCGACGGCGATGGGTAAAATGCCCGCAAGGAAGATCCCGGAAATGCCCCGCACGATCGCCAGCATCGCGATGGACGTTGCGAAGACGGTGAGGATGCTCAGCAGGCCAAAGAGCAGCGACAGGATGACGAGCAGGCGCTTCCGCCCGAGAAGGTCGGCAAGCGGGCTTATCAGGAAGGCGCCGAGCGCGAGTCCGCTCTGCTGCAGCACAAAGACGAGCGTCATTCCCGCAGGAGACACGCCGAAGGCGTGCGCGATCGCCGGCGCGATTTTGCCGACCATGAATATGTCGAAGCCGTCGATGAACATGGCGACGAGGCACAGGGCAAGCACAGCATAATGGACCGGCCGCATCCTTTGTTCGTCGATGAACGCCTGAATATCGAAAGACTGCATGCTGCTCCCCCTTTATGCTGTCGGCCTATCGAGCAAAGGCGCGAAGCCCGTTCCTTGCCGGTCGATCGTCAAGCCATCTCCGCCGGCACCCAATTGCCATGCAAGCCCATACGCAGGCGGAACGGCACGGCGATCGTCGCAATGGGACCGTCTGATAGGTGCATCGCATCGAACAGCAACAGCCGCGAAGCGGACTCGGCGAGGCGATTTTCCACTGCCACGAGATAGCCTTCGCCTTCTTCGCTGGATCCGGGCCGCGGCACGAAGGCCGGCTCCTGGAGTGAACTCGTCGGGCCGGCCCACCAGCTGTCAGTCTCGCCGCTGTCGAGGTCGATTCGGGCGAGCGTGTTCATCATCAGCCCGGTCGCGCTGCGCCCGCCGGGCAGATCGACCGGCTTGGTCATGTCCTGCACCAGCTGCCAGCCGAACTGATTGCGCACCCCGGCAAAGCGATCGTCGATGCGGGGAAATTCGCCGACCAGATCGGCGAGCGGGCGCATCGCTATTTCATCGCTGTTGGCCGTCATGTCGACCGTCCAGCGCGTCATGCGCGCGGCGGCCTCTTGGGGCTGGAATGGTGCCCCCTCCGTATCCGGAAAGAAGGGAAACATATTGCCGTTCGCCATCGGCACGTCGAAATGGACCATAGTGCCTACGTTGTGCGCGTTCATCACATGACTGGCGAAACAAGTCGGCGCGCTGAACCAGCGAATGTCCTCCGCGCCGCCCTTGCGTGGCAAGATGCCAAGGTGAATCGGCCGTTTCCGATCGAAGCCGAAATGCGGCAGCCCCGCTTCCAGCCGTGCCCAGGATCCCACGATCGGCACGACATGGAAGACGATATAATCCTCCGTGAAGCCGAAGTCGTGCATCATGCAATAATAGGGAATCTGGAACCAGACTTCCTGCTTGACCGCGCCTTCGGACCCGATCGCGTAGAATACCATGTCACGCGTGCAGAGTCCTTTCGCGGCATAGCCGAAGGCCAGCAATTCGCCGGTGCGTGGATCGATCTTCGGGTGGGCGGTAAAGGTCTCCGACGTCATTCGTCCGTCGAAGTCGTAGCGCGGGTCGATCGTCTCCAGCGTCTCCGGGTCCATCCAGACGGGCGGGCTATCCTCCTTGAGCGCGAGTAGTTTGCCGGCATGGACGACCACGTTGGTGTTCGCGGTACTGCGGATCCGGCCCTTGACGCTATCGTCGTCGGTCAGCGGATTGCGATAGGCGCCAAACAAGGCACGACCGGCTTCGCGTTCCAGGCAGAATTTCTCGGTGCGCACCCAGCGCTGCCGCAGCGACACTGCTCCGTTGCGAAAACGGAAACGGCTGACCATCCCGTCACCGTTGAACCAGATATCGTCGCCCGCCATCGGCGGGAATTGCGGGTCGGGCGCGACCCGGTAAAAGCTGCCGTCCAGCGCCTTGGGAATCGCTCCGTCGATAACCGGTAGATCATGGACGTCGGCTTCGACGCCGGAAGGGGCGAAGAAGCCGGTGAAATTCGGTGTATCTGGAAACTTCACGTCCGATGCCCACTTTCGTTATTCGATACGCCCGGGTGACTGCAATTTCCCGTGATAAGCTCCCTGCGATGATCATTGAATAATCAATGAAATGGCTGTTGGCAAGTGCGGCGGCCGGCGGCGGACATGCCGCTCGTCGACGGTCGATCTGGATCGGGCTGCGGAAATGGTGGAGACGTCGTCCGTACAAATGGGACGGGATCAGGGGTGGCGAACATGGCGAAACGAGGGAAGATCGCGGGACAAGGCGGCACCGCCATACCGGCGCGGCAGGGGGACGAAATACGCGATGCATCCCAGCTGCCGGGTTGGACCGTCGAACAGCTCGATTACCCTACATTTCGGGTTGGCTTGGTTGCCAAGGTGATGGATCGACTGACGATCCGTCAACTCGCCGAACTGGGTGATTTAGTCTATGCGGAATGGCGTGTGCTGGCGCGCCTGGCGGCGATGCCTGACGGTGGCACGGTACGGCAGGTGGCGGAGTTGGCGTGGGTCGACCGCGCCGAAGTCAGCCGGGCTGCCGGCGCGCTGGAGCGCAAGGGCCTGACGACCCGGCGCGACAATCCGCAGGACGGCCGCATGCCGATCCTGTTCCTGACGGAGGAAGGCCGGACGCGCTATCACGCCATGGTCCGCTGGCGCAGTGCGTTCCATGAATCCCTGCTCAGCGAGCTGTCGCCGCAGGATCGGGCGACCCTCGACGACCTGCTCGGCCGCATTGGCGGACGCCTGATGGACCTCCTCGGGCGCACCGGGTCGGAACAGGGCCGACAATAGGACCGGGGATCAAGACACGTAGCAGCCGGCGTTCACCGGTCAGTTGGTCGCGGGCCGATCCGGCTCCAGTCCGCTGCGGCCGATCAGGCCCATGCCGTCGGCAATGTCGCCGCTGATGGCCTGGCGCAGGCCGGCTTCGTCGCCGCGAATGATCGCATCGAGTGCGATGGCGTGCTGATCCACAAGCTTGGCGGTGCCGACACGGCCATAAACGACCCGCATATAGGGGCCGAATTGCAGCCAGAGTATCTCGATCAACTGGTTCAGCGTTTCGAAGTTGTGGGTGCGATATAGCGTGAAGTGAAAATCGAAATTGCCGCGCATGTAGGCATCGACGTCGCCTGCGGCGAGCGCATCGTTGATCGCGCTATCGATCGTTTTCAGTTGGGCGAGGCGGGCGCGGCTCATCGCGGGTAGCGCCAGCGCCGCCGACTCCGGCTCCAGCAGCAGGCGGCATCGGAGCAGATCGTCGAAGCGTTGGGAAGTCATCGGCGGGATGCCGACTTTGCGCTTGGATCGGATGTCGACCGCGCGTTCTGCCGCCAGCCGGCTGAGCGCCTCGCGCACGGGAGTCTGGCTGACCCCCAATTCCGTGGCGAGGCGGCGTGTCGACAGGCTCACGCCCGGCACGATCTGGCCGGTGATGAACCGACGCCGCAACTCGCCATAGACGCTGGCATGCAGCAGGATATCGGGTTCGGGCGCGGCCTTGTCCTGGTCCGTTGCGGGGCCGGGCCCATGTCGGGGTGCTTTCATCGGTGGGAGGGATCATGCTTGGCGCCGGTCAAGTCAAGTATCGGGTCGCCGGACCCCGGGCACGACGTGATCACAGGCCGTCGCGCCCGTCTTTGTCCGGCTCTCTGGAAATGCCGCTTGCGTCCGCCAATCTGCTATAGCAGCTTTACAAGATTATCGATTCAGCTCACCTTGGCCCTGCCAGAAGGGGAAACGACGAATGCCAGATGCGCAAGGGGACGGCAAAGGACGAAACACCGTGCGGCAGCGGCCTGCGCGAATCCGGCCTGGAGCCCGCGCATGACGGCCAGCCTGCGTCAGGGCGCACTTTCGCTGACAGAATCGGTCGTAATGGGCGTGGCGGGCAGCGCGCCAGGCTTTTCGATCGCGGTGGCACTCGCCAGCCTGATCGGCACCGCCGGCCTGGTGGCGCCGGGTGCGCTGATCATTTTCGCCGTTCCGATGATCGGCATCGCCGTCGCGTACAAGGGCTTGGGCGCCCGCATGCCCAATGCCGGTGCCGGCTACGAATGGGCGAGCCGCCTCTTCGGCAAGCCTTTCGGATTCGCATCCGGATGGGCCTTGCTGGTGGCATCGGCGGTCTTCACCGTGACCGGATCGGCTCCCCTCGGCACGGCCACGCTGAGCTTCTTCGATCCAAATCTCGCCCAGAACGTGATCCTGAACACCGCGGTCGGCGCCGCCTGGTTGCTGATCATTGGCGTCGTGTTGATGGTCGGCATCGGCCTCACCAGCAAGGTGCAGATGATCATGAGCGGACTTGAGATCGCGATCCTGACGGTCGTCCCGATTGCCGCGGTCGTTCATGCGATCCGCCATGGCGCGGTCAATCCGCCCTCCTGGCAATGGTTCGGCATCCATTATCCTCCCGGCACCTTTGCCTCTACCGCGCTGCTGGTCGTGTTCTTTTATTGGGGCTGGGACGTCACCGCCAATCTGGGCGAGGAGACGACCAGCAAACACGAGGGCGCCGGCACCGGCGGCTTCTTCAGCGTGTTCGTGACGGCCGCCTATTTCGTCGCTTTCGCGGTCGCCGCTTTGTTGCTGTTCAGCGTTAAGGACGCGCAGAATTTCTCCGACAATCTCATCTATCATATGGCGAGCGAAGCCGGGCTCGGCCGCGGCGGCGCGCTCGCGGCAAGCTTCGCGGTGATCCTTTCGAGCGTCGCGACCCTGGAAACGCAGCTGCTGCAATTTTCGCGCACGCTTTTCGCGATGGGCCGTGATGGATCCATGCCGCGCGTGTTCGGGATCGTGAATGAACGGACGCGAACCCCGATCAACACGATGTATCTCGTCCTCGCCCTTGGCGCCGTGCTGACGTTCCTGGCGAGCTTCATGCCGAGCGTAGGCCTGATCCTTGCCAATTCCGCCAAGGCGATCGCCCTGCAGGTATGCTTCTATTACGGCCTTGCGGGGCTCGCCTGCGCCTGGCTTTACCGCGACAGCCGGCGCGCCCAGCCAGGCCTGTTCCTGGCCTATGTCGTCTACCCTCTCTTCAGCGCGGTCAGTCTCTTCGTGATCGCGGTCTATTCCTTCTCCACCTTCGATTCCCTGACCCGTATCGTCGGTGTGGGCGGACTGCTCCTCGGCCTGCCATTCTTCAGGCGCCGGGGTTATCGAAACGGGAACGTCTCCGCCCTCGCCCATGCGGATGCCTGAGATTAAAGGCAAATATGCTGTGATCACTGAAAAGTGTGACGAATAACCCAAAGCACTAGCAAAACAATGGGTGCAGCCCTTGACGCGCCTCGTTTTCAGTAGATACTGCTATCACAGATTGTAGCGGAAAGCGGGGGTTGAAATGCGCATTGCTCGACTGGGTGGCGGATACGGACCTTGGGGCGCGCGGCGCCTCGCCTTGCTGGCGACGGCGGCGATGCCAATGCTGCTGCTCGAGCCGGCGCATGCCGCGGCGGGAGCCGAGGACAAGGCCTCGGCCGCAATCTCGGAAATCGTCGTCACTGCGCAGAAAAAGGAGCAGTCCATCAGCAAGGTGCCGATGAGCATTACCGCCATCGGTCAGACGCAGATCGATCAACAGGGCATCAAGGACCCCGAAGCGCTCGGCCGTCTCAGCCCCGGCCTCCACTTCTCGACGGGCTTCACCGGCCAGCCGGACATTTCGATCCGCGGCCTTTCATCTCCGGTCGGCGCATCCACCACCGGCATCTATATCGATGACACGCCCATCCAGAACCGCGCCGTCATCGCCGGTATCGGAGCCGCCTTCCCCCGCCTGTTCGACCTCGATCGCGTCGAGATATTGCGCGGACCGCAGGGAACCCTGTTCGGCGCCGGCTCCGAAGGCGGCACAATTCGCTTCATCACGCCGGCCCCCAGCATGACGAGCACGTCGGGATATGCGACCGCTGACCTGTCTTTCACGCAGTATGGCAGCCCCAGCTATGAAGGCGGCGCGGCGATCGGGACGCCCATCGTCAGCGACGTGCTCGGGCTGCGCGCCAGCCTGTGGGGACAGCACCAAGGCGGTTATATCGATCGGGTCGATCCCACCACGGGCGCGACGCGCGAGCGCAATGCCAATTCCAGCCACTCGGTGGTTGGCCGGCTCGCCCTTACATTCAAGCCGACCGATCAACTTACGATCACCCCCTCGGTCTTTCTGCAGAGCTTTCACAAAGCCAATCCCGACCAGTTTTTTGAAAGCGCAGGGCGCTTCAAATCTCTGTATAAGATAGATCAGCCTCTGACAGACAAGTTCGGGATATATTCCACATCGATTGATTATAGATTTGATTCGTTCACGGTGAAATCAATCACGTCCTACTATGATAGGCACCAGAATCGGACAAACGATTATTCATACTTTGAAGCTTCCGCATATCAGGGTGGACCATATCAGGTCACCCTGCCCGACGGATCGCTCTACGATTATATCGCTCGGCAAACCCTGAAATCGTCGCAGAAGAATTTCACCGAGGAATTTCGTGTATCCTCCAATACCGGACCAGACGACCGCTTCTCCTGGATCGCAGGCATATTCGTCAGCCGCGAGCGGCAGGGGAATGACCAGATCGTTCTCGAGCCGATCGATGTACTGATCGGCAACGCCTATGGCCTTTCGGTCGAGCAATTCTTTGGCGTGCCCAACAGCACGCCGCAATGGCGCGAGCAGATCACGCTCAGGACGCGCGAGATCGCCGCCTTTGGCGAACTCGCTTACAATATCACCCCCCAGCTGAAGCTGACGGCGGGCCTGCGTGCGTCGCATGCACGCTTCAGCTTCGTCGACGCGCAGGAAGGACCGGAAGCGGGCGGATCGCATGTTTATAGCGGTTCGACCAAGGAGAGCCCTGTCACGCCGAAATTCAACGTCAGCTATCAGGCCAATCCCGACTGGCTGATCTATGGCACGGCCGCCAAGGGATATCGGATCGGCGGCGCCAATTCGGCCATGGCGACCAATCCGAGCTGCCTGCCCAGCCTGGGTGCGCTTGGGGTCACCGACGCGCCGCGCACCTATGACTCCGACCAGGTCTGGAGCTACGAGATCGGCGACAAGCAGAAACTGTTCGATCGCCGCGTGTCGCTTTCGGCCAGCGCTTTCTGGATCGATTGGCGCAAGATTCAGGGCTCGGTCTTCGTCGCGAGCTGCGGCCTGCAATATCTGACCAATTTCGGCTCCGCAGTCAGCCGCGGCTTCGACCTCGAAGCGCAAGCGCGCCTGACACGCGCACTGACCCTGTCTGGCACGCTGGGATATACCAATGCGCATTATGTCGAGGATTCCTTCCAGCCGGGCGGCGCACAGGTCGCGCGCAAGGGGGAGGCGCTGCAAAATACGCCACGCTGGACCGGCTCCGTTTCAGGTCAATATGATTTCGCGGTGAGCGATCGTGCAAACGCGTACGTGCGCTTGGATTATCAATATACCGGGCCCTACTTCGGCTCGCCCGCTCCTGGCGTGAACGGCTATGATGCCGGCGTACGCAACCAGCCTGGATCCGGAATATTGTCCGCCCGGGCCGGCGTGACACACGGAAAATGGGAATTTTCCACTTATGTCAACAACATACTGAATACGCGCACGCCATTGCAACGGCTGCACGATTTCTCAGGCGAGGTCGCAAGCTCCACCAATCCGGACGGGCTTTTCCGCGGCGTCACCTATCGTCCGTTCACAGCAGGGATAACCGCAAAGGTGCGCTACTAATATGCTCCAGCTGCAATCGAAAATGAGCCAGATCGCCCTTCTCTGCGGTACAGCGCTACTCACCACGAACGCGATGGCGGCCCCGCCGCGGCCGGCACCGGCCGACACGATCCTGCGCAATGCCAATGTGGTGACGGTTAGCGCCCGCGGTAATTTCCGTGGTGCCGTCGCCATCCGTGCAGGTCGCATCATCTATGTCGGTAATGATGCGGGCGCGCGGGCCCTCACCGGGCGCGCCACGACATCGATCGACCTGCACGGCCAAACGCTGATGCCCGGCTTGGTCGATGGCCATATGCATCCGCTCGGCGGCGGCACCCAATTGCTCACCTGCAATCTCAATTACGCGGCACTTACCATTGCCGAATTCCAGACGCGCATTCAGGCTTGCCTCGACAAGGATGGGGACAAGGAGCCCGATCGCCTGCTTGAGGTGGTCAACTGGTTCCAGCAGAACATGGAGGGTGGCGCGACAGCGTCCACCCACGAATTGCTCGATGGGCTTAAGACGCGCCGCCCGATCGCGGTGGGGTCCTCCTTCGGCCATTCGACGCTGGTCAATGCGCGTGCCCTAGAGCTTGCCGGCATCGGCAAAGCTACGCCGAACCCGGCTGGCGGCCGCATCAATCGGGATGCGGCGGGTAATCCGACCGGCCTGCTCGAAGATACTGCCCAGTCGCTGATCGACCCCTTGCAGCGTAAGCTTAGCCCGGCCGAAAATGTCACGGCAGCCAAGGCGGCACTGGCCGCGCTGCGTGAGCAAGGCGTCACCACTTTCCTCGACGCCGCAGCATCCGCTGAAACGATATCGGCATTTGCCACCGTGCAGAAGCAAGGCGGTCTGACGGCGCGGGCGCATTTCGCGGTCCTGATCAGGCCCGATCAGTCCGACGCACCGGCAAAGATCGTCGCCGCGCTGAAAACCGTGTCGCGCACTTATGACCAGGGTGCGATCGGGCCGGCTCCGACGATCACCGTGCGCAACGCCAAGCTGTTCCTGGATGGAGTGATCACCGCGCCGGCCTTCACCGGTGCTATGCTGGCACCCTATTTGGTTAATCACGGGACGTCAGAGAAACCGAATTGGGAACCAGGTCCCAGCCGCGGTCCGGATACCTATTTCCCGCTGCCGAGACTGGCTGACCTGCTCGTCGACCTGGCGGATCAGGGGATAGACGCGCATCTCCACGCCGATGGCGATAGGGCGGTCCGCACCGCGCTCGACGCAATCCAGATCCTGCGGCAGCGTCGTCCCGGCAAGGATATCCGCCCCGCCATCGCGCATGACGAGGTTGCGAGTCCGGCCGATTTTGGTCGGTTCGCACAGCTCGGGGCTATTCCCGTCCTGTCTTTCCAATGGGCGAAGCGCGCGGTGGATACGGTCGACGGTGCCGAGACCTTTCTCGGACCCGACCGGTTCCGCATGATGGAACCGGAGGGCTATCTCCAGCGCGCGGGCGCCAGGATCGCTTATGGCAGCGACTGGCCCGTCGATCCGCTCGACGAAATGTACGCGCTGAAGGTCGCCGTGACCCGGACGGCCGGCGACGATGCACCACCGCAATATCGCGGACGGCTTGGCGACGATCCCGGCCTGTCACTTTCAGAAGCCGTGAAGGCGATCACGCTCAACAGCTCCTACGAGCTGCGCCAGGAGCATCTCACCGGATCGATCGAAACCGGTAAGCTCGCCGATCTTATCATACTCGATCGCAACATCTTCACGATCCCGGCCGAGGATATCGGCAAGACCAAGGTGCAGATGACGATCGTAGGTGGAAAGGTCGTCTATCGCCGCCCCTGAGCGGCCCGGCCTCACGATCTGAATGCCGCTATCGGGGGAAGGGCGCACCCTTCCCCCGACAGCGTTTTGTCGACGGTGAACCGAAGGCTTCGGCCCAGGGTCCAGGCCCGGGCGAGCCTGACAACCGGCGATCAGGCCGGCGGCAGGGCGTCTTCAGCCAGCCTTGCCGGAACGGTTCCGTCGCCGAGCTGGTCTGCCACCTCGTCCAGCGCCGCGCCCACAATCGAAATCAGCCGTGCAACCTCCTCGTCGGTGATGACGAGGGGCGGCGACATGACGATGGTTTCGCGTACGGCGCGGACCATAAGGCCGCGACTGATGCACGCGTCACGCACCATCTGCGCCGCCTTTCCGCCGACCACGCGACGATTGGTGCCCTTTTCGGCGACGATCTCAACCGCGCCCAGCAGGCCGACGGAGCGGGCCTCGCCCATCAGCGGCTTGTCGGCGAGCGTTGCGAGGCCCCGGGCCAGCAAGGGGCCCGCATGGTCGCGGACGCGCTCCACCAGCCCTTCGCGTTCGATGATCTCGATATTGCGCAGAGCCACGGCGGCGGCCGTCGGGTGTCCCGAATAGGTGAAACCGTGGACGAAATCCTCATCCGCCGCGCGTAGGGTCTCCACGATTTCGCGGCTGACCCCCGTGGCCGAAATGGGCAGATAACCCGATGAAAGGCCCTTCGCCATCGAGACAATGTCGGGCGTATAGCCGAAATGCTGAAAGCCGAACCACTCGCCCAGCCGGCCGAAGCCGCAAATCACCTCATCCGACACAAGCAATATGCCATATTTGCGGCAGATTGCCTCGACGCGAGGCCAGTAGCTGGCCGGCGGCACGATGACGCCGCCCGCACCCTGGATGGGTTCGCCGATGAAGGCCGCCACCCGCTCCGGGCCCAAGGCCAATATCCGCTCCTCAATCGCATTTGCGGCGCGAATGCCAAATGCCTCCGGATCCTCGCCGAAGCCTTCCCCGAATTGGTAAGGCTGTATGACGTGCTCGATACCGGGGATCGGCAAGTCGCCCTGGACATGCATGAACTCCATGCCGCCTAAGCTCGCCGCCGCGACGGTCGAACCGTGATAGGCATTATGGCGGCTGATGAAGATCTTGCGTTGCTTCTGGCCCTTCAGGTTCCAATAATAATGCACGAGCCGGAATACGGTGTCGTTCGATTCCGATCCGCTACTATTGAAGAAGATGTGCTGCAATTCGCCACCCAGCAGCCCTGCAAGCTTCGTGGCAAGCTCGATCGGCGGCGGCGTCGCGGTGCGAAAGAACGTGTTGTAGAAGGGCAGCTGCACCATCTGTTCGTGCGCGACGTCGGCCAGTTCCGTGCGGCCGTAACCGACATTGACGCACCACAGGCCGGCCATGCCATCGAGCATCGCACGCCCTTCCCCGTCCCAGATGGTCGACCCCTCGGCGCGCACGATGATGCGGCTGCCGCCCATGTCGCGCTGCAGCGCATAATTGGACTGGGCGGGCAGATGATGCGCCACGTCCATCTGGCGGAGTTGATCGATATTGTAATTACGCAGGGTCAAGAGTCTCTCCCTTCGGAAGCATCAGCGGCTCACCGCGCAGCGCCCGGCCGAGCAAAGCGAAGAATGTTTGGGATACGGGGTCGGCTTCGGCCCCCCATTCGGGGTGCCATTGCACCGCCAGCAGGGGCGGGTCGCCAGCAGGCGAGGAGAAAGCCTCGATCACCCCATCCGGCGCCGTAGCCTCCACGACCAATCCCTCGCCAAGGCGTTCCACGCCTTGATAATGGACCGAGTTGACGCGCAGGCGTGTACTGGAGAGAGCGCGCGCCAGCACGCCGTGTGGATTGAGGTCTACCGCATGGCCGTGATCGAACATGGCCTCGAACGCGACGTCCTCCGGCGCGTGATGGGGAAGCGAACGCGACAAATCACCCAGATCACGCGCCAATGTACCGCCACAGGCAACGTTGAGCTCCTGAAAACCGCGACAGATGCCGAAGACGGGACGGCCACGCGCGCGCATCGCCTGGATCAATGCCAAGCTCATGCGATCTCTGCCATGATCGAATGGCCCGCTGCCTGGATCCGCGGAGCCGTAGCGAGCGGGCGCTACATTCGAGGGACTTCCTGTCAGCAACAGCCCATCCAGCCGCGATGCGACCCGCTCGGCATCGACAAGATCGGGGCGAGCGGGAATCAGTAGCGGTACGCAATCGGCAAATCTCGCAGCCGCTTCGACATAGCGGTTGCTCACGGTCTGTCCCTGTTCCGCACCTAGGACGCGCGTGCAGGCCGTGATACCGAGAAGGGGACGATCGGTCATTGTCACAGGCGGTATCCGCAGGTCGGCGGCGGCGCCTGCGCTGGGAAGCGGGCATCCGGCACGGCCACGGATTTCGCAAATCGGGTCCCGGGAGCAGCCTGCATCGTCAATATTCCAGTTTTCGCGCCATCTCTTACTGTGATCACAGAATAGAGATACCGCGTCTTTCTGGCAAGCCTTTAAGCAGCCTGCCAGGAGAAGGTGACGGCTTTCAGATCAGCATATTTCTCAAGTGCATGAAGGCTGCGGTCGCGGCCAAAGCCCGATTGCTTGAAGCCGCCGAACGGCATCGTGATGTCGCACGCATCCCAGCCATTCACCCAGACCAGGCCGGCGTGGAGTCCGCGTGCCATACGTTGTGCGCGATCGATATTACTCGTCCAGACACCGGCCGCGAGACCAAATATTGTATCGTTGGCGAGCCGCAGCGCCTCCGCTTCGTCGGCGAAGGTGAGAATGCCCAGCACGGGGCCGAACACTTCCTCCCGCGCCAGGCGACAATCGGGGCCCACCTCGAATATTGTCGGCTCGACGAAGAAACCGCCGCTCTCCTCGCGCACTCGGCGGCCACCCAGGACAGGGCTGCCGAGCTCCTGCCTGGCGGAGGCGATGTGGTCGAGCACCGTTTCCATCTGCCGCTCGCTCACCAGCGCTCCGAACCGCGTGGTGGGGTCGAGCGGGTCGCCGGGCTGGATCGTCCGCGCCACAGCGATCACGCGCTCCATGAAGTCATCTTTGATGCTGTGCTCCACCAGCAATCGCGAGGCGGCTGTGCAAACCTGGCCCTGATTGTAGAACAGCCCCCACGCCGCCGCCTCCGCCGCGCGATCGAGATCGGCGCAATCAGCAAAAACGATCTGTGGCGACTTGCCCCCAAGCTCGAGGCTCACACGCTTGAGGTTGCTTTCGGCTGAATAGATCATCAGCTTGCGGCCTACCGAACCGGATCCGGTGAACCCGATCATGTCGACGTCGGCATGCAGGGCCAATGCGCGCCCGGCTGTATCGCCGAAACCAGGAACGACGTTGAGCACGCCTGACGGAAGCCCAGCCTCGAGCGCGAGCTGCCCCAGACGAAGTGCCGTCATGGGCGACTGCTCGGCCGGCTTCAGCACCACCGAATTGCCCATCGCCAGTGCCGGCGCGACCTTCCACATGGCCATATGCAGCGGGAAGTTCCACGGCACGATCGCACCGACCACGCCCAGTGGTTCGTGCGTCGCATAACTCAGCTTGCCCGGCGCGGAGGGCGCCACTTCGCCATAAATCTTGTCCAGAGCCTCGGCATAATAACGGGTTGTCCCGATAGCGAGTGGCACGTCGACCCGCGCGGCGTCGGTGATCGGCTTGCCCGTGTCGATTGATTCCAACAGCGCGAGCTCTGCGCCATGCTCTTCCATCAGATCGGCCATCCGGTGCAGCACCGCTTTCCGCCGGTAAGGGGCGAGATCGCGCCATCGGCCGTCCTTGAAGGCGGAGCGCGCGGCAACGACCGCCCGATCGATGTCAGACGCGTTTCCGGCGGCTACCTCGCCGATCGGCTGACCATTGCCCGGCGCGATATTGGTGAAACGCTTCCCATCTGCCGCAGCAGTCAGGGAGCCGTCGATCACGGCCTCGGTCGGAAATCCCAGTTTGGCGATAGCGCTTGCTATCTGCGTCTTGTCGGAGAGCTGTTCCACGTTCATTCCATCTGTGATCACAAGCTTGTGATGGCGATTTCCGGCGCGACCGGCAAGCCGGAAATGGGAGGCATGTTCGAACCGAAGACCTGCCGCTTCCTTCGGCCATCGTCGCCGCTTCTTCCCAGGAACCTAAGGCGCATGCCGGATGCCGCAGAAAGCCCCTTCACAAACTAGTCAGATGTATTATTGATGATCAATCAATGAACTGCCGCACCACCGGATCGCTGCGCTTCCGCGTGGACCGCGTGGTGATCCCGGATATTCGGAGGAGAGGTGAATGGAGTCCGCGCCGCATCCGTTCGCGCCCATGTTCGAATATGCATTCACGATTTCGCTCTCGCTGACGGGCGCACGTTATCTGGAGCCGACGACAATGGGGGCGACCCGCCTCGCGGTCTATGCGGCCGACGGGTCGATCGACGGACCGCAAATAAAGGGCCGCGTGGTCCCGATGAGCGGCGGCGACTGGCCGCTCGTCCGCCCCGACGGCGTGATCGATTTCGATGCACGCTATCTGCTCGAACTGGAGGACGGCACCATCGTCTATCTGCAGAGCCGTGGCTATCGCTGGGCTAGGACGCCCGAGGTGGCCGAGCGAATGGGCCGCAACGAGCCCGCCGATCCCGACGAATATTATATGCGTGTCAGTCCCAAGTTCGATGTGCCCGCCGGGCCGCACGACTGGCTCGCCAAGCATGTCTTTGTCGGCGTGGCCGAGAAGATTCCGAACGCCAACCGCATCCATTATTTCAAGCTGCTATAGTGGACCGGCGCGCCTCGACACCCTCGCGAGCGAGTAGCGAATGACCTATCCCAACCCTTACATGATGATCGACGGCGAGCGCGTCGCGGGCGACGGCCGCCGCACCCACGCCGTGGTCAATCCCGCGACCGGCGAGACCCTCGCCGAATTGCCCCTGGCCAATGCCGCCGATCTCGATCGCGCGCTCGATACGGCCAAACGCGGCTTCCGCCGCTGGCGCGATTCCACACCGCATGAGCGTGCCGCTGTGCTCCAGGGCGCGGCGCGGCTTCTGCTCGAGCGCCAGGACGAGATCGCGCGGATCGCGACGATGGAGGAAGGCAAGACCGTCGCCGAGGCAAAAATCGAAGTCCATATGACCGTCGGTCTGTTCAACTTTTATGCGGGCGAGGTCTTTCGCCTCTATGGACGTACGCTAGTGCGCCCGGCAGGCCAGCGCTCCACCGTGACCAAGGAGCCGGTCGGCCCGGTTGCCGCCTTCGCGCCGTGGAATTTCCCGATCGGCAATCCAGGCCGAAAGTTGGGCGCTCCGATCGCCGCCGGCTGCTCTGTCGTGATGAAGCCGGCCGAGGAGGCCCCTTGCTCCGCTCTCGCGGTGCTGCAATGTTTGCTCGACGCGGGTCTCCCGCCCGAAGTGGCGCAGATCGTGTTCGGCGTGCCCGATGAAGTGTCGCGCCACCTGCTTGGCTCGCCGATCATCCGCAAGCTCAGCTTCACCGGATCGACCATCGTCGGCACGCATCTGCTCAAGCTCTGCGCCGAAGATCTGAAGCGCACGACGATGGAGCTGGGCGGCCACGGACCGGTACTCCTGTTCGACGACGCCGATGTCGATCAGGCGATCGAGGTGATGGCGACATCCAAATATCGCAATGCCGGCCAAGTTTGCGTCTCCCCGACGCGCTTCATCGTGCAGGAGGAAATATTCGAACGCTTCCGCGACGGCTTCGCGGCGCGCGCGCAGAAGATCGTCGTCGGGGACGGTCTCGATCCGGCGAGCCAGATGGGGCCGATGGCCAATCCGCGGCGACCCGAGGCGATGGACCGCTTGATCGCCGACGCCAAGGCCAAGGGCGCACGCCTTCACGCCGGCGGTGCGCGGATCGGCAATCGCGGATTCTTCTACGAGCCGACAGTCCTGTCGGAAGTGCCGTTCGACGCACAGATCATGAATGTCGAGCCATTCGGTCCGGTCGCCCTGATCAATCCATTCCGCGACGAGGAGGCGATGATTGAAGAGGCCAATCGCCTGCCCTACGGGCTCGCCGCTTATGCGTGGACGCGCGACGCCAAGCGCCAGCGCCGCATTGCACGCGAGATCGAGGCCGGCATGCTCGGGCTCAATACGACGATGATCGGCGGTGCGGACACGCCGTTCGGCGGGGTCAAATGGTCGGGTCATGGGGCTGAAGACGGTCCGGAAGGGATCGAAGCCTGCCTGGTGACCAAGGCCGTACACGAGGGGTAAGGGCGGGAGGACGATCCCGTTGCCGAACGGGGCAGCTTCGTAGGTACCCGCAATTACCTTCCCGTCCGACGCCATCCGATTCGACGCCGCGGCGATGTGGTGTTCGCACTGGATCAGACCCGACATGGCTAAGCTGCCCCGCCATCGTCCGCGAACGGTTCGGCGGGCCAGATGGCCTGCGGATTCCTACGCCGCCTCGTTTTCGTTGACGCGGAACAGGATCAGGTCGGCCGCCATGACCGCCGGCGATCCGATCATGAGCACCAGCAGCGATCGCAATCTCACGCGGCAGCCACCGCGGTGCAGACGAGCTTCATGTCGAGATATTCGTCCATGCCGTAGCGCGACCCCTCCCGCCCGAAGCCCGATTCCTTGACCCCGCCGAACGGCGCGACCTCGGTCGAGATGAGACCGGTGTTCATGCCGATCATTCCGTAGGCAAGCGCCTCCGTCACGCGATGGCTGCGCGACAGGTCGCGCGTGAAGACATAAGCGGCAAGACCGGCGGCGGTGTCGTTCGCGATCGCTATTGCCTCGGCTTCGGTTTCGAAGCGGACGATTCCGGCGATCGGAGCGAACGTCTCCTCTCGACACAACAAAGCGTCACGCGGAACGCCATCGAGGATCGTCGGCTCGAAGAAGGTCCCGGCGCCTGATGCCGCCCTTCCCCCATGCAGCAACCGCGCCCCTCGTGCGAGCGCATCCGCGACATGCGCCTCGGCCTTGGCGATCGCGCGATCATCGATCAGCGCGCCGATCTGCACGTCGCTGGCCAAGGGGTCGCCCCACGTCATCGCGGCGACACGCTTTGTCAGCCGCGCGACGAAAGCATCATGGATTCCCGCCTGGACCAGCAGCCGATTGGCGCAAACGCAGGTCTGGCCAGCATTGCGGAATTTGGAGACGATCGCGCCGTCGACCGCCGCATCCAGATTGGCGTCGTCGAACACGATCAGCGGAGCGTTTCCGCCGAGTTCGAGCGAGACGCGTTTCACCGTCGCCATTGCCCGGGCGGCGAGCGCTTTGCCGACGGCGGTCGAACCTGTGAAGCTCAGCTTGCGGACGCGCGGATCCTCGACCATTACGTCGCCGATCGCCTGCGGCCGTCCGGTGACGACATTGAACACGCCCGGCGGCACGCCCGCTTCTTCCGCCAGCACCGCCAGCGCCAGCGCCGAAAATGGGGTGAGCTCGGATGGCTTCAGCACCATCGTGCAGCCCGCCGCCAGCGCCGGACCGGCCTTGCGCGTGATCATCGCCAGCGGAAAATTCCACGGCGTGATCGCCGCGACGACCCCCACCGGCGCGCGCGTCACCACTAGCCTGCGATCCGCCGCATGGCCGGGAATGACGTCGCCGTAAGCGCGCCGCGCCTCTTCCGCGAACCAGGCGAGGAAGGAGGCCGCATAGGCCACCTCGCCGCGCGCCTCGGCTAGCGGCTTGCCTTGTTCGGCGGTCATCAGCCAGGCGAGATCCCCGGCATGTTCCAGCATCAGGTCGTTCCAGCGGCGCAGGATCGCTCCCCGTTCGCCGGCGCTGCGTGCGCGCCATGCCGGCAAAGCCGCCGCCGCCGCCGCGACCGCCTGCTCCGCCCCTGCGCGGCCGAGGTCCGGAACCGTACCCAGCGCGCACCCGGTCGCGGGATTGACGACAGTCACGGTCGTCCCGCCGCCGACCCAGGCGCCGCCCACGAACGCCTCAGAACGCAGCAGATTCGGGCGCCGCAGCACCATATGGGCGATTTCCTGGCCTGCGCGCATGTCCATCATTCCGTTGATGCGACGACCGACAGCGCCTCTTCCAGTACCGCCATGCCTTCGTCGATCAGGGCATCGTTGGCGGTCAGCGGAACAAGGATGCGGATGCTTTCCCCCTGCGTGCCGCAGGAGAGGACAATCAGCCCCTGATCGAACGCACGCGCACATACCGCCTTGGCCGCTGCGCCGTCTCCCTCGGCATCGCCTCGCCGTGCGCAGACGTCGAAGGCGATCATAGCGCCGAGTCCGCGCGGGGGCGAAATCGGGAGGAGGTCGTTGCGCTGCCCCCATGCCGCGATGCGCTCGCTCAGCCGCACGCCGATCGCTTCGGCGCGCGGCACCAGTTTTTCCTCGGCGATTACGTCGAGCACCGCCAGCGCCGCGACACAGCCAATCGGTGAACCCCCATAGGTGCCGCCCAGGCCACCCGGATCGACCCGGTCGAGCAGGTCGCGCCGGCCGATCAGGCCGGAAAGCGGAAAGCCGCCCGCCAGCGATTTGGCGATGCAGACCAGATCGGGCTCCACGCCTGAATGCTCGATCGCGAACATGCGGCCCGTGCGCGCGAAACCCGACTGGACTTCGTCCACGATCAGCACGATCCCATGCCGGTCGCACAGGCTACGGAGCGCGCGCAGCAACTCGGGCGGCGCGACGTGGAAGCCGCCCTCGCCCTGCACGGGCTCGATCATGATCGCCGCGACATGGTCGGGATGCACGTCCGCCGAGAAGAGGAAGTCCAGCGCCTGCAGGCTCGCCTCGACGGTGATGCCGTTGGTGGCGGTCGGCAGCGGCACATGGAAGACGTCGGGCAGCGCCGGGCCGAATTGCCGCTTGTAGGGGCTGACCTTCCCCGTCATCGCCGAGGCGAGCGCGGTGCGTCCGTGGAACCCGCCGACGAAGGCGATGATACCCGTCCGTCCGGTCGCGGCGCGCGCGACCTTGATCGCGTTTTCGGTCGCCTCCGCGCCGGTCGTGAAGAGGATGGTCTGCGCCGGGGCGGAGAAAGGCGCCAGCGCGTTCAATCGCTCGGCCAGCGCGACATAGCTCTCATAGGCCATCACCTGGAACGCGGTATGCGAAAAGCGGTCGAGCTGCTCGCGCACCGCCGCGATCACGCGCGGATGACGATGCCCGACATTGAGCACCGCGATCCCGCCCGCGAAATCGATGTAGCGCCGCCCCTCGATATCCCAAATTTCAGCATTTTCGGCGCGATCCGCGAAAACCGGCGTGGCAGTCGCAATGCCACGAGGAACTGCCGCACTTCGACGCTTCAACAAGTCTTGATTCGACACCGGCAATCCATTCTCTTCGATCCCAGCTCCGGATAACGAGCGGTCCTGATGATCGGGAGGGGCCTTTTGCCCACGCGGTGGTGCCCGTAACGCACCACCTTCTGAACCAAAATGTCGTCGACAGGTGTGGGATCACGCCTCTTCCGGCGGAGTGCCTTTTCAAGCGGTGACTCCTCTCCTATCGAATGGAAGAGAACCGAAAGGATCGCGCCATCGTGAGACAAGGCCGCATGCCTCCTTTCGCCATGCTCCGGGCGTTCGAGGCGTTCGGCCGCACGGGCGGCGTCCGCAAGGCCGCGCAGGCGCTCGGCATCGACCATGCCGTAGTTAGTCGCCACTTGCGGGCGCTCGAACAATTCGTCGGCACCGCGCTGATCGATCGGGAGAACGGCACCCGACTGCTGACCAGCGATGGCGTGGAATATCACCATCGCATCTCGGCCGCCTTCCAGGAGATTTCCAGCGCGACACAGATGCTGCGCAGACGCGACGACCAGCGTCTGCTCATCTGGTGCAGTCCGGGCATCGCCTATCACTGGCTGTCGCCGCGCCTGTCGGCATTCATGCTCGCCAATCCGGGGATCGAAATCGAGTTGCGCCCGATCGACTATGGCCCCAATTTCGCGACCAACGAGGCGGACGGCGACATACGTTATGTCCGCCATGGCGGCAGCGACCTGCCGGCGCTCGGCACGCGGCGGATCGACCTAGTCCGCCCCCCCGTCTTCCCGGTGGCAAGCGTCGCCTATCAGATGTCGATCGCGGGCCGGCTGAAGAGCGCGGCGGATCTGCTCAACCTGCGTCTGCTGCACGAAGAGAGCGACGCGGAATGGCGCGCCTGGCTGGAGGAACAGGGGCTGACACTGGACGCCGCCACCTTGCCGGGCCCGCGGATGTGGCATGCGCACGTCGCGCTCGAAGCGGCGCGCAATGGCGAGGGCATCGCGCTAGCCAATCCGCTGCTGGTGGGGACGTCGCTCGCGGCGGGGCAACTCGTCCCTCTCACTGCAAGCGAACAGCCGCTGCGGAGTGTGACGCTCGGCGGCTATTGCTTCACCGCACGTGAGGACCGGTGGCGCGATCCGGCGCTACGAAAATTCCATTTCTGGCTGGAGGGGCGCGCCGCCGAAGCCAGCAACGCGGCCCTGCCCGTCCCCGAAATCGCTCAGCGCGAATAGACGAGTTTGCCGGCGAGGAAGGTCATGTCGACCCTTGCCCATGGAAGATGATCCCCGAATCCGCCATTAGCGGATTGTCGGGCGCGGCTGCATCCAGGTCGGAGCGGACGCTGTAGTGCACTTCGACCGAGCCGTTACACCCGCGCAGACATGGTGCTTCCGCGACACCGCTGCCGTGCGCGAAGGCCCCTTGCCCTGTCTGCGACCCTTCCCTTAGGCAGAGTGCGGGATCGCGCGGAACGTGGAAGAGCAGCACCAGCGAACACGAGGACGGACGAATGTTGGTCGATGACGCTGTTTCGCATGGCACTGGCCTCGACATGATGCCGCTGGACGACGCCCGCGCCGAAGATCAGGCTCGACAATCGCCAACGCTCAGCCATTCATTGCGCGGTCGCCACGTCTCGATGATCGCAATCGGCGGGATCATCGGCGCGGGTTTGTTCGTCGGATCGAGTACCGCCATCCATGCCGTCGGTCCCGCGGTGATCGTGAGCTACACGCTAGCCGGTCTCGTCATCCTCATGATCATGCGGATGCTGAGCGAGCTTGCCAGCCTCCATCCCGGTGCCGGCTCGTTTACCGAACTGGTGCGGATTGGCTTGGGCGACCGCGCTGGCTTCATATGCGGCTGGCTCTATTGGTATTTTTGGGTGGTGGTGGTCGCGATCGAGGCGATTGCCGGTGCGGTGATCATCGCCGGCTGGCTTCCCTTGCCGATATGGCTGATCGGCGGCGGCCTGCTCGCGGCAATGACGGGCGTCAATCTGCTCTCGACCCGCTCCTATGGCGAATTCGAATTCTGGCTGTCGTTGATGAAGGTCGTGGCGATCCTCGCCTTCATCCTGATCGCCGGAACATGGGCGTTCGGCATTACCGCGCCGTCAGGTCCCACCTTCGCCAATCTGACCGCGCACGGCGGCTTCGCGCCCAGGGGCTGGGGGGCCGTTCTGGGGGGCGTGACGAGCGTGATCTTCGCCTTATGCGGTGCGGAGATCGCCACCATCGCCGCGGCGGAATCGCGCGAGCCGGCGCGCACGATCGCGCGCATCACCGGCAGCGTCGCGTTGCGCATCCTGCTGTTCTATTTCTGCTCGATCGCGCTGATCGTGAGCGTGATGCCGTGGACGGAGATCGTGCCCGGCAAGTCGCCTTTCGCCGCCGTCCTGATGCATATCGGCATTCCCGGCGTCGCCAACCTGATGAGCGCGGTGGTGCTCGTGGCTGTGCTGTCCTGCCTCAATTCGGGCCTGTACGTCACCTCGCGGGTGCTCTTCACCCTGTCGGACAACGGGGATGCGCCGCGCGCGCTGGTCGCGCTCAACCGCCGCCGCGTGCCCGCGCGCGCCATCCTGATCGCAAGCCTGTTCGGCTATCTCGCCTTGGCAGCGTCGGTGCTGTCGCCGGAGTTGGTGTTCAGCTTCCTGGTCAATGCTTCCGGTGCGACGATGCTGATCATCTAGTGGCCGGTGTTGAAATGGTCCACCGCAACCCAATCGAGCTGCGTGCCAAGATCTTGTTCGACCTGCTTCATCCAGCGGCGGATCAGCGGCTTCAGGTCGTCATATTCGGCGCCATCCTCGGGCGCGACGATGAAGCGGAACTGGTGACGGTCTGATGCGCCGCGTTCGAGGAAGGCCTTGCCGTCAACACCCAAGTCTTCGTCGCGCCCGTAGAGCGTGCCGCGCTCGCCCTCACGCGTGGTGCCGTCGCGTTGCAAATATCTGAGGTGCGCGACTGCCGAGGCGAGACCCTTCGGACCCAGCCGCACGATCCGCGCTTTGACGATGACGCGGCGGTGCGCGGCTGGCCCGAAAGCGCGCGAGCCGAGCAGCGCGCCTTTGCCTGACCCGCGCCCGATGCGCGCGCCGGTGAAGCGGCTGCGGCCCGGCATCTGGCGGCCGCCCGCGCGATTGATCGCGGCGCGCATCCGATGCTGAAGCGGCCGATCGTGGCCGACACGGCCAAGCCAGAGTTCAAAGTCATCCTCGGCCATGCAGCGGCCCTCACAAAGCTCATGTTCTCGAGCAATGAGGGCAGTTCAGCGGATGGCTTCAAGGGCCTCCATCAGAACAGCCGAAAATCCGCCATTCTCGAAAGCGCTGGAGGCACAGGACACCCCATGCCTCCACAAAAAACGATGTGCAGACAATTACTTGCACTGCCCGGAGAGGCAGTGCTTTCAATCTTGCCATCCGCCCCTTCTCCTCTCCCTATGACCTCCCGGACGCCTATGGACAGAGGGCGTCGCTCGCAACATGACCGTTGCCAGCTAACGAAACAGTGCGTCGGCCCGCCATTGCTGGCTGGAAATAGCGCATTCAACGCCCGATTCTGGCGAAAACCGGAGATCATAATGCTGCCCGCCCGCACCTACAGCGTGTCAATCCGCTGCGAATGGCGCTCACTTTATGAGCGGATCTGGCGCCCGGAATTCTTCCCGAAATGGGCGTCAGGACTGTCGGATTCGGAGCTTTTTCAGGACGGCAACAACTGGGTTGCCAACGGCCCCGAAGGCCCGATCCGCGCGCAATTCACCGACCGAAATGAGCACGGGGTGATGGACCATTTCGTCGATGGGGGCGACGGCAATGTGATCCAGATTCCACTGCGTGTCGTGCAGAACGGGGACGGCGCGGAGGTGATGCTCACGCTGTTTCGTCAGCCGGACATGACCGACGAGAAGTTCTCCGCCGACGCCAAATGGATCATGCGCGACCTGCGCGCGCTCAAGGCTTTGGTGGAAGGCTAAGCCGCTTCAGCAGCCTTTTCGAGTTCCGCGATCCGCTCGTTACAGATGGTCATGACGACCTGACCAAGCTCATCGACACGCTCGCCAAGCCACGCCAATTCCTCGGCGCTGATCTTGTAATGCGCTGAGTATCGCGCCTTCACATAGGCCTCTTTGAGCTTGTCAAACATGGCACGTTCGCGCCGGTTGTCGCGCGGCCAGATATCGATCAGGCGGCGGTCAATTAGCTCGGCTTGGCTTCGCAGAAACGCCAGATTGTGGACGTGCGGTGTGTAAAATGTGCAAACCAGCAGCACGCAGTGATACAGCGTCTCTGTCGTCTGGTGTAACAGGAATGCCGCTTCCTTATTGAACTCTTGGGCAACCGCGTCCCGTGCCAGTTTGTGCTTTCGCATGGCGGCCGGATACCACTCATCGAAGTAGCCCTTGGCCATGCCTAGCGCCTGCTTCGGCGTCTTGGGCTTGGGCTCGTGCAGTTCGGTCTGGTCGGCCTGATAGACCACCACCCCGTCGCGCTTCACATCCATGAAGAAGTAGCGGCCATGCGCGAGGCCGTCATTCACCTCCTGCAGCGTGTGCAGGATATAATTGACCGGAACGTGGATAGTCTTGGTGATCGCGAATTCGCGGATCAGCCGCTCGTCGAGCTTCGACCAATAAGCCGCGCGGTCGGTCAGGCGCTTGTCGCTGACGATGATCAGGAGGTCGAAGTCCGACTGGAAGCCCTTGGCAGTGTGGGGTTCATCGACCCAACCACCGCGCGCATAGCTGCCGTACAGGATGATCTTGTCGATGCGCCCGCGCTTCTTCCAGTCCGATGTCGCGATCGCGAGCGAAGACTCGCCCGTCGCCGCACGAATGCCAAGCGGAATATGCGCCAAGGAGGAGGGTCATCGCCCCGCCTCCCCATCGGTGTGGCGCCAAATGTGGAGCAAAGCGGATGCGAGATGGCGTTCGACCTCGCGGATGGTGAGGCCGAGTTGGGCGCCAATCTGCTGGTAATCGAGCCCGTCGAAGCGGGCGCGTTCGAACACCGCGCGCTGCATCTCGTCCATCGTCTCGAGCGCCGCCCGCATGCAGTTGAGGGTCTCGGTGTCAGGTGCGGCGATTGCCGGTGGAATGGGACTTAGGCGCCGCCCCCGCGCGCGCCACACGCCTCGCAGAACGCCGATTTTCGAACTCCGGGTCATGGGATTTCTCCCGGATGAGAGAAGACCGGCGGCATAGAAGCCGCCGGTCAGTCAGGTTCACGCCGCTTGGCGCAGCGGTTCGCTCTCGGGCTCCACCGGCTCATCGGCGGGCGCGATTACACTGACGACTGCGGCGGTGCGATCCACCGCGCCGACCCCGCCGCGCAAGGTGTAGGCGCTGGCCGGGAAGCGCATCCAGCGCGGCACCCAGCCATCGACCTTGGTTCTGCCATTGGTGCCGTCGAAGCAGTCGCGCAGAATCGTCTTGAGCGCCTTGCCCTTCTCGCTCGCATTGGCCTGCGCCACGCTTTCGCCTGCTACTTCCGCGACACAGGCGACCAGCACCTCGCGATCGCGGATCAGGTCGAGCAGGGCATCATCCGGCTGCCAGACCGCGCTCATGTCCACGCCCAAATGCAGCCCGAGCGCATCGACGATGGTGCTGCGCGCGTGGAGCGTCTCACCCATCACGACGGCGAGGATGTCGAGCACTGCCGCATCGTCGAACGTGATCAGCTTGGCGAACAGAGCGACCAGCCCACCATCCGCCCCGTGCGTTACGGTCGGCGTCTCCGCATCGAAGCCGAGCAACGCCAGTACCGCGCGCCGCTTGGCATCGAATGCCGCCTCGGCCTCGGAGCTTTCGACGCTCTCGACCACGGCATCGTTGGGGGAGGTCTGATGCTCGATCCTGATCGACCAGAGCAGCGAGCCCACGATCATGTGCGCGACCGCGACGCGTAGCGCGATGCCGGGAGCCTCGGCCAACTTGGCGCGCACCGCCGCGTGGCGATGCAGGTCGACATAGTCATTGACCGCGCTAGTGACCTCGGGCCGAGCGGGCCGTTCGGCGGCTTCGCACCGGTCGAGCTTGCGCGCTTCACGGTGACTGATGAAGCCTTCGTGGAAGGTGACATCGCCACGAGAACCGATGGCGATATAGACCTTGCCACCCTGCTTCTTGGTGCGGTGCTGATGTTCCCAGGACTGGAAAGGCTGATCCGGTTCGAGGATCACGACCTCACTCCAGCCTGCCTCACGGTACGCTTGCGCCCGGACCTCGACGGCTGCCCGCTGCGCGGTCCAGAAGTGATCGGCATCGGCGAAATAGCTGTCCTCACCGAACAGGTCGGTGACGATCGCGCCTTCGAACGCGGCAAGGTCGAACAGCGCCACCTTGGTTGAAATCGACGCCCCGCCGAACAGCCACGCCTTGAGCTGCGATCCAACCGGGGCATAGGTCTCCGCACCGTCGTACAGCGCCAGCCAGTCGCGCTGCCGCTGTTTGGACGCGAGCGTCAGATGCCGCACCGTCACGGCATCAATTTGCGCGTTGCGGTAGAGGCCGCGGATGCGCGGCAGCAGATTGCCGAGCGCGAGGGTGCGCTTCACCTGCACTTCGGTAAGCCCGAAGGTGAGCGCTATATCCTCGGGACTGCGCCCCTCACGCACGAGCCGCGTGAACGTCTCCCACCGCGTGACTTCATCCGGATCGAGCCGGGCGATATTCTCGATCAATGAGGCTTCGAGTGCTGCGGCATCGTCGCCTGCCTCCATCACCGCGCAGGGCAGCTCGTCGATCGCGATGCCCTCCTCGGCCGCCGCCAGCGCCGCATGATAGCGCCTTTTGCCCGCGACGATCTCGTAGATGTCGGGGCTTTCTCCTTCGACAGGCTCAGGACGGGGTTTGGCCCGCACGATCAGCGGGACCAGCACACCGCGTGCCCGCACCGACGGGAGGATGTTGGTGAGGTCGGGCACCTTCTTGGTCCCCCGCATATTCACGGGCGAGACGCTGAGATTGGCGATATCGATATGCTTGAGTTCCATTTCCCTACTCCTTCAAAACCGCAACCGGCCCCGGAAAAGGGGGTGGGCGGCAAGGAGCGGACCGGCAGTCCCGCCGAACGAGGCGGGCCGCACCCGCAGGGCCGTAACACAGTGGAGGAGCCGGGCGCAGCCCGGCTTGCGGCACGCCGCGGCGGGACTAGAGGGCAGCGACGCCCACCCCCTTGGCCGCGGCCGGTCAGGTCAACGCCATCGCGCCAGCGATGTCCGCATCTAGAGCCTGAGCGCCAGCTCAGGCGTGCGTTAGCTGATCGTCACCGCAAGCGGCCGAGACCCGCCAGGGGCTCGGTGGAGCGTGAGCGGAATAGAGCACGATCGCGGCGCAGGCGCGAAACGCTACATCCATTGAGAAATGACGGAGCGTCATCACTGTTGGCATGAGATCGAAGTCAGTCCGTCTCCCGCACAAGGCCTCTGCTTGAGACGCCTGACTTTTGAGCCCTTGCCAACTACGCTCAGATGGTATGTCCAAGCGCCGGCACCCGAGCCCCTGTCTTGATGACGGTCGATTTCACTTCCGTATACTCGTACAGACCCTCGATGCCATTCTCTCGCCCAAGGCCGCTTTGTTTGAAGCCACCGAGCGGCATCTGCGGGGCGCCCTCCAAATAGGTGTTGACGAACACAGTGCCGCTGCGGAGCCGCCGCGAGACGGTCAGCGCCTTGTCGATGTCCTTTGTCCAAACCCCGTTAGCCAGGCCGTAGTCGGTATCGTTGGCCAGGCTCACGGCCTCGTCAGTAGTGTTGAACGTGGTGACGCTGAGCACCGGCCCGAACACCTCCTCACGAAAAAGTCGCATCTCGGGTCGTACGTCGGCCAGGATAGTCGGCGTCATATAGAAGCCATTCCCGAACTCGCCGTCGAGCCGCGCACCACCCGCCACGAGCGTTGCGCCATCATCCTGCGCAATCTTGACGTGCTGCAGCAAGCCCTCGAGATGCGCTTGGTGGATGAGGCTGGCGAAATCCGTCTGATCGTCGAGCGGCAGACCGATCCGAAGACGCGCGCTGCGGGCAGCTAGCTGTTCAAGAAAGGCAGGCGCGATTGCCGCTTCAATCAGCAGGCGCGCTCCAGCTACACATGTTTGCCCTTGGTTGAACGTAAATCCGAGGAGAACGCCGTCCAGCGCGGCATCGATATCAGCGTCGGCAAAGACTATGTTCGCTGCTTTTCCACCCAGCTCCAACGCCACTCGCTTGACCGTACCTGCAGCATCGCGAATGATTTCCTTGCCGACGCGGGTCGAGCCGGTGAATGAGATCATGTCGACATCGGGATGCGTGACGATCGCGCGACCGACAGCATCTCCGGTTCCTGTCACCACATTGAAGACCCCGGGGGGAAGCCCTGCCTCTGTGGCAAGCGCAGCCACCTCCAGCGCGGTGCCAGATGTCAGCTCGGACGGTTTCAAGACTACCGTACAGCCGGCCGCGAGCGCGTAAGGCAATTTCTGGAAAAGCGTAAGAAGCGGAAAATTCCAGGGCGTGATAAGGCCAACGACGCCGTAAGGCTCTCGTGTCACCAGGCCAATCTTGTCGGGCCCCAGATGAGTGAACGCCTGACCGGTAATCTGCCACGCCAAAGCCGCAGCATAACGGGTCAAGTTCACGCATGCCATCATCTCGAACCGCGCAAACCGAACCGGCTTTCCGACTTCCTCCGCTTCGATCGCAGCCAGCTTCTCGACGTTGGCTTCGATCATATCGGCAAAGCGATTTAGAATCGCGGCCCGCTCCTCGCCGGTCGAGTCACACCATTTTCCGAAGAATGCTGAACGGGCAGCTGCCACCGCGACGTCGACATCGCGTTGGTCGCCAGCGGAGTAATCCGCCAGATGCGCCCCATGCGCGGGAGAATGCCGCGCGATGACGCCCTCACCCAAACTTTTTTTCGGTGAGCCATCAATATAATGATCGTAGCTGCGAACGACTGACATCTGAAGTGACCTCGCTTTGTTTGCAGACCGGCCGAAGGGCGGGTTGCCTTACGAAAATTTCGGCGAAGCTGCTTGCGTCGCCGTGAAAGCCGCCCGGCGCGAGAGGGCGGGCAAGCGGGTAAGATGCCGCGGGCTTCCTCCCGCCCGCCCACGCGGGATGTGTAGCAGCACTGCTTGATACTAACTGCCATGTCAGTCAATACACCTTGCAAAGATTGCCCGGTTTTCCCGTGTCGCCACAGCTTTGCCCTGGTGAAACGTAAAGCCGATTACCTGACTTGCAAGTAAGGTCTAAAGCGCGTACCAGAAGGCGGCGCCAGGGTGCCGCGTCAGTCTGTCGGCGCGCACACGGCGACCGTGAGGGAGCGAAATGGTGGACGGAAGGAAGAGGCTGGCTGTGATCGGCTTCGGCGCCATGGCTCGGAACCTTCGTGCCTCTTTCAGGCGCTCCGGTGGGGTGTTTGAGATCACTGCCGCGCTTGTTACCGAAACGAGTGCGCTCGACGCCTCAGAAGGGGAGAATCTGCGGGTCTTCCATGATCCACTTGCCCTTGTCGCATGGAAGCCTTCGCTCGTCGTGGAGTGCGCTAGCCACAGCGCCGTTCGCACCTCGGTTCCGGTCCTGCTCCGCGCAGGCATCAGCACGGTAATCGTCTCAATCGGAAGCCTGTCCGACCCGCTGTTGCGGAGCGAACTGGAAGCCGCTGCTGCGGTTGGCAACAGCCGGCTTACGGTCGCATCGGGCGCCATCGGAGGGCTCGACGTTCTACGTGCTGCGAGGCTCGCCGAGCTGTCTTCTGTCCAATATGTCGGGACCAAGCCACCAGCAGCGTGGCGAGACACGGCAGCTGAAATGCTTTGCGACCTTTCGTCTGTTTCAGGCCGCACCGTATTTTTCGAAGGAAACGCAGGCGAAGCATCGCGTCTTTTCCCGAAGAACGCGAATGTCACGGCAGCCGTTGCGCTTGCCGGCATCGGCTTCGAGAAAACGAAGGTGACTCTCGTCGCCGACGCTCAGACTCATCTCAACAGCCATAAGGTCACAGCTTGCGGCGCCTTCGGCGACTTCAACATCTGCTTGAATAATGAACCTCTTGGGCAAAACCCAAAGACGTCCAGATTGGCCGCGCTGAGCATAGAGCAGGCGATCATGCGTCATTTTGAGCTTGTCGAAATGTAACACGGAAGCGGTGGTAGCTCTGCGTGCAGGGGGATCGCCAGGATAGTTAAGGCATCGGTGCCGCCACTGCTAACGAGGTTGAGGCAAATCATGACTGCCACGTCAGATGAAATCTACGATGCGCTCATTATTGGCGCCGGTCCTTCGGGCGCGGTGACGGCGCATACCCTAGCAATGGCGGGATTTAAGGTCATCTGCCTTGAGCAGGGGGACTATGTGTTGCCCTCCGATTATGCCGCCAATCACGATATGTGGGAATTGGTTGTGCGGGGACATTGGGCCGCGGAGCCGAACCACCGCCGCAATCCTGCAGATTACCCCCTGGAAGTGACGGACACCGATCTGTCGCCCTCGATGTACAGCGGCGTCGGCGGGTCGAGCATCCATTACAGCGCATTGTGGGCGCGGCTTTCCCCCTCGGACTTTCGCGTGCGGACGCTGGATGGTGTGGCTGAGGACTGGCCGATCAACTACGCTCAGCTGGCGCCCTATTACGCCGAGATCGACAATTTCATCGGCGTTTCCGGCATGGAAGGCGATCCCGCATTCCCGCCGGGCTACGTCCCTCCCCTGCCGCCAATGCCGCTGGGCAAATATGGCATGAAAGCCGCAGAGTCGATGAATGCGCTGGGCTGGCATTGGTGGCCCCATGCGAACGCGATTCCCAGCCAGAAGATCGGCAATCTCGCGGCATGCGCTCGCTGGGGCACCTGCACACAGGGTTGCCCGGAAGGCGCGAAGGCGTCGTTCGATCTCGCTTATTGGCCCACTGCGATCAAGGCGGGCGCCCAGCTCGTTACGGGCGCCCGCGTCGCGCGCATCACTGTCGATGAAAGAGGCACGGCCACCGGCGCCGAGTGGATACGCAACGGCGAGCGTTTCCAGACCAGGGCCAAGCAGGTCGTGGTCTGTGCGAACGGCATCGGCACACCCCGCCTGCTATTGCTGTCCGCCTCGGCACAGCACCCCGACGGGTTGGCCAATTCCTCCGGTCTCGTCGGCAAGAACCTGATGCTTCACCCCAATTGCGCGGTGATCGGCTATTATGATGAGGATCTCGAATCCTGGCGCGGTCCGGCCGGATCTGCGATCAGTTCGATGCAATTTGCCGAGACTGACCGGTCACGCGGCTTCGTTCGCGGCTCCAAGCTGCATGCGTGTCCCACGCCCGGCTTGATGTTGAACGGCGTGGACCCGCACCGTCTCCTGCCGTTCGATCAGTTGTGGGGCGCGAGCTTCCATCAGGTGATCCGCACCGCGCGCAGTGCGATCTTCTGGGCGGCAAACATCGACGATCTGCCGGAGGAGACCAATCGAGTCACCCTGGACCCGGTGCTGTGCGACAGCGACGGCATCAGCGCGCCCAAGATCAGCTACCGGTTCAGTGAAAACACACTCAAGATCCGCGATTTTACGGTCGCGCGGATGACGGAAATCCATGCTGCCGGCGGTGCCCGCAAGGTCATTCCGATAACCGATCTGCAGGGTGAACCCGGCCACCTGCTGGGTACGGCGCGCATGGGCAGGGATCCGGCGACTTCCGTGGTCGACGAATATGGCCGGGCCCATGATTGCTCCAATCTGGTGATCTCGGATGGCAGCATCTTCGTCACCGGCGGATCCGCCAATCCAACCAGCACCATTACTGCGCTCGCTCTGCGCAACGCCCGTAAACTCGTCGAGACCCTGCAGGGGGGAGATTAAGCCATGCCCAACCGCATGAATGACGCGGCACCCGACCGCCTTTCGGTCTCGCGCATCAGCAAAGCACCGCCGCGCGCGATCTCGGCCGAGGAAATGGCGACGATCCGCAGAGTCGCCGACACCTTGATCCCCCCGGGCGATGGCATGCTGTCGGGCAGCGAGGTGAGCAATTTCGAGGCGCTGGTCACACGCGCGGCGGCGATCCTCGACAAGCAGTTCCCGGAGCTGATCGCAGCGCTCTCCTTGCTTTCTACAGTACCGCAGGACCAGTTGTGGGACGTGCTCGAAAGTATGTCGGCGAATGACAATTCCGGATTCAACACGCTGTCGATGGTTATCACCGGCGCGTATCTGTATTCCGAAGAGATTCGAGAGCAACTCAATTATCCGTTGCCTCACCGAAATCCGCCTGACTTCTTCGACGCGAGCGATGAACTATCAAGCGGCATCCTCGATCCGGTGATGGCAAGCGATTTTACCTACATTGAGGCTGACTGACGCAGCCTGCCCGAACGTCACCTAAAATCGCCTCCGGGCACGAAATGCGCGCACGCGCGAGCTGAAATGGAGAAATATCATGGAACAGGCAAACCTACTGAAAGGCTACCTCAACGAAGGTCGGCGCGAGGGCGTTGTTTTGCCCGCCACTACGGGCCCGCTCCAGACCATCGACGGCTTTGGTGAAATCCGCTTGCGCGTCGCACGGTATCAGGATGTCGACGCTTCCTTCTCGGTCGTCGAAATGGAACTCGGCCAGGGCGACTCCGTCCCGCGCCACACCAACACGCTGAATGAGCGGACCTTGATCTGCTATGGCGGCGAAGGCGTGGTCAAGAGCGGCGGCAAGGAAACACCCTTCAAGCAGGGCGGCAGCTTGTTCGTCAGCCGGGGCGCTTATGTCGAAATCATTCAGCAGGGCACCGAGCCGCTGCGTTTCACGACGATCTCGCTCGTGCCCGATGCTGCGGACGCAGATGACCTGTTCCCACTCAGCCTCAAAGGCTTGGTCATTGGTGACGGTGCCGATGCGCCGGGTGCCCAGGTTCTGCTCGAGCAGGAGGAAGAGGGCTACCATTATTGGCAGGCCGCTCCGAGCTTGGGCTATATTACGATGAAGTTCGAAGAAGAGATGCCGCATGATTATTATTTCAGCATCTCCTCGCAGACGCTGGACCCCGGATCGCAGGTTCGACACCACGGGCATGTCAAGTCCACCGAGGTCGCCATTTGCACGCGCGGACGCGGCCGTGCCGTGATCTTCGATACCGAACTGGAATATGGTCTGGGCGATTTGTTGATCTTCCCGCCGACGGTCACGCATCACTTCATCAACGATAGCGGTGAACCGTGGACGTACACCGGGATTTTCACGCCGCGCAGCGTTGAAGATGCGCTGCGTAAGACCGGCGTGCGCAAGCTGCCGGGCATGGAACGGCCGGTCGGCATTCCAAGGAACCCGGATACCGAACGCATGCTGGTCGAGCAGTACGGCTTCATCATCCCAGGCATCTCCTAAGCCGCTCTGCAATTGACCGTAAACCGGCTCACGATGGGAATTGAAATGTCTCTGCCTCTTGAAGGAATCAAAATCTGCGATCTGTCGCAGATCATGTTCGGCCCGTGCGGAACCCAGGTCTTGGGCGATTACGGTGCAGACATCATCAAGATCGAAAACCCCAAATCGGGCGACATCAGCCGGATGATCGATCGCTTTGCGGCTCCGGGCACGGAGAGCGCCAACTTCATGGCGATGAACCGTAACAAGCGCAGTCTGGCGATCGACCTGAAGGCGAGCGAGGGTCTTGAAATCGTAAAGAAGATCGCACGTGAATCGGATGTCTTCGTTCACAACTTCCGTCCCGGCGTCGTCGAGCGCATGGGTCTGGGTTACGACGACCTGAAGGCCGAGAATGAGGACCTGATCTACATCGAAGGGTCCGGGTTCGGATCGACTGGGCCGCTGCGCGGCAAGGGCGGGATGGACTTTGTGGTCCAGGCAATGGCGGGCATTTGTGACGGCAACCGCGACGCCGAAGGCCGGCCGCAGCTGTTCCCGGT
>JAEKMC010000161.1 GCA_019508115.1 Sphingomonas sp. | reverse complement strand
ATCGCAACGTCATCGCCCTCGGCCTCGCCGGCGGCTTTCTCGAGCCGCTGGAATCGACCGCCATCTATCTCGTCCAGGCGGGCATCAACCGTCTGATGAGCCTGTTTCCGAATGCCGACTGCGACGTCGCCCTGCAGAACGTCTATAACCAGCAGACCGACTTCGAATATAAGCGGATCCGCGATTTCCTGATCCTGCACTATCACGTGACGCAGCGGACGGATTCGGCCTTTTGGAACCACGTCCGGACGATGAGCATCCCGGACTCGCTGCAGCATTATATCGACCTGTTCGTCGCCAACGGCCAATTCTTCCGCAACGGCACCGAAATGTTCGGACTGACGAGCTGGGTCCAGGTGATGCTCGGCCAGGGACTAGATCCCCGGACCTATCATCCCGCTGTCGATTGGGTGTCGGATCCCGATCTGCACGCACTGATCGATCACGTCGAAAAGGTCGTCGCGTCGAACGTGTCGCTAATGCCCGCGCACGAACAATTCATCGCACGCTGCTGCGCCTCACCGGGCTGAACGAACGGCGGCTTCCGGGAGCCAGCACCACAAATGAGGATTGGTTAACCATTCTTCATTATGCCCTCATGCTAAGGGGGTAATGTTCGTGGGGATAGTCCGGCCATCTATTGCTTACCTGCGCAGCAGAGTGGCCGCCAAGGTATTGTTGGCGCTCGTGGCGGTGGGGATCACCATGATCGGCCTGACCGCCTACGTCACGTACGAGATGGCCGCGCGTTCCGCGCGTCAGGCCGCAGAGCAAGAACTTCGCTCGAGCGGCGCCAACATGGCGCACCATATCCAGAACTGGGTGCACGGGCGCGAGCTTCTGGTACGGCTCATGAGCGAACTGATCGTTCAGACGCAAAGCGATCAGGCCCGTGCGGTTCCCCTGCGCGAAAAGACGATCAGGGAAAGCTTCGAGGAGGCCTATTTCGGCGCTCAGAGCAATGGCGCGTTCACCGCCTCCAGCACGGACAATCACCTCCCCCCCGATTACGATCCGCGCCGGCGGCCCTGGTACATTGCCGCTGCCCGAAGCCACGGGCCCATCCTCACCGCACCTTATGCAAGCGCCGGAACGCAGGGGTTGGTCGTCACACTGGCCCAACCGGTTTATCGCCACGGCGCGCTTTTGGGTGTGACCGGGACCGACTTCAAGATCGATACGATCGCAGACCTGCTCGCCGGCGCGCGCGGTGGGCGGATCACCTCCGCCTTCCTGATCGATGAGCACGGGACCATTCTGGTTCATTCGGACGCAAAGCTCCTCGGTCAGAACGTCTCGCGCCTATCCGATGGGCGGACCGTGCCCGTGAACCGGTCGCTCCAGACCCTGAAGACCGGCGGAAAAGGGCAGCTGGCGAGCTTCACGCCCATCTCCGGCTTGCCGGGGGTTCGTTGGTATGTCGTCATCACCTCCGAGGATAATGCCATTTACCGCGAACTGCGGGAATCTCGTACCAGCTACGCTTTGGCCGCGGCGCTCTGTTGTCTGTTCACGCTCCTTGCCCTCTGGGTGGGACTGTCGCGGCTCGTCCTTGCGCCGCTTGCGCAGATCACCGCCGGAATGCGTGAAATTGCAAACGGGCGCCTCGACGCGCCGATCCGACTCTCGGTCAGGCCGGATGAGATCGGGGCCATGGCATCGGCGGTGGAGGTGTTCCGGGAAAATTCCCGCCAGGTCGCTGAGCTCGCCTTGGCGGAGGAACGGCAAAGCGCCGCCGCCGCGCAAGCCCGTGCGGCGATGATGCACGAATTGGCCGAAGCGTTCGGCGTGGTGGTCGAGGCGGCCATTCATGGCGAATTCGGCAAGCGCGTCCGTTCCGATTTCGAGGACATGGAACTCAACCGCCTGGCCGCCTCGGTGAATGGTCTTGTCGCCACTATCGACCGTGGCCTTGCTGAAACGGGCGACGTGCTGTCGGCGCTGGCCAATTCCGATCTCACGCGGCGGATCAAGGGCGAGTATCGCGGCGCCTTCGCCAAGCTGAAGGACGACACCAACGCCGTCGCCGACCGGTTCGGCAGCGTCGTGCGGCAGTTGCGCGATACGTCGGGGCAGCTGAAACAGGTCACCGCCACTTTGTTGGCGAGCGCGGGTTCGCTTGCGCAACAGGCGGCCGATCAATCGGCTGCCGTGCAGGATACCGCCGGAGAAGTGAACGAGCTTACGTCCACCGTGAAGGACAATGCCGACTGCGCGGAGACGGCGCGGCGCCGGGCCCTGGCGGCGAGCCAGTCGGCCAAGCAAGGCGGCGAGATGATGGACGCGGCCACCGCCGCGATGGAACGGACGAATGAAGCTTCCGAGCGCGTGCTGACGATCGTCAGCGTGATCGACGATATCGCCGCGCAGACGTCGCTGGTCGCACTGAATGCGGCGATCGAGGCCGCCCGCGCAGGCGAAGTCGGCCGCGGCTTTTCCGTCGTCGCGACGGAAGTGAAGCGGCTCGCGGATCATGCGACGGAGGCCTCGACCGAGGTGAAGCAGCTTGTCGGCCGATCCTTGGCGGAAGTCGAAGGCAGCTCAGTGCGCCTGTCCGAGGCGGCGCACGCGCTTGCGGCCATGATGCAGGCTGTCGGCTATAACAGCGAAGTGCTGGAGGAAATTGCCGGCGCGAGCCGCCGCCAGGCCGTATCGCTCGAGACCATCAATGACGCGGTTCGGCAGATGGATGCGGCGTCGGCCGAAAGCTCCCAACTGGCACAGGAGTTCCGCAACTCCTCCATGCAAGCCAAGGCCCGCGCGGCTGAACTGGATGCGATCGTCGACCGCTTCACGCTGGATCGACGGCCCTCAATCGCCGCCTGAGCACGCGATCGATCTCCGCACGAGGAGCATCGGTAGAGGGCTGGTGCCGGTCAGCCTGCTTTCCGTTTTTGGGCACGGCTCCAAGGTTGGCGGCGCGAATGCACCCTGTACGTCCGCCACAGGTGGTGAGCGAACATTCGGGGAGAATCCCTTAACGCTTACGGCTCTACGAGGCCCGCTCCGAAACCGGCATTCGAGGGTGTTGAGATTGAGGGCTAAGCTATTTGGCGTGTGTGCGCTGCTGGCTGCGGGTGCAGCACAGGGTGAACGTGTGAGCGAACCCTATGCCAAGGTCGGTGATTGGGAAATCATCGCCGAAAATCACAAAGAGTGCGGGATGAGGCGCTTGTATGGGAGCAGTGTCGCCGAGAAGGAGCAGGCGCTGTTCGTTCTCTACGATGCGCAACGACAAGTCGCCTTGCTCGGCTGGGCAATGCGCAAGCCCCCCTTCCCTCCGCTCGGCGGGCCGATCCACCTGGATCTGGCGTTCCTGAAAGGCTCATCGATGAACGAGTCGTGGGGAAACCAGCCTTTTCAAATCCAAAAGGGCGACGTCGACGGCTACGTCGCTACCCATATCTTCGCGGGGAGCACCGACACGCAACGCATCCTTCGGGATATCGCCTCTCACGACACCGTCGCGCTATTCCTGGGCCCGATGGTGATGATGAGCCATCGGCTCGATGCTTCCGACGCAGTGGCAAAGCTGCGCGAATGCGCGTCGAAGATCGCTGCACAAAATTCCGTCGATCCGCCGCAAAGATAGCCATCCCTGACGTCTGCTTTTTGGGTACGTTGCTGACTGGCGGCTATTGCGTCGGACGCGGAAAGCATGACGCCGCCCCAATACCCGGAACACCTTGCCCAGCACCCGGCTCGTCAAGCACGGCTCGATATGGCAGGCCGGAAACGATGATGATGCGCGCGGAACAGGGAAAGTGGTGGCTGGCGGCATGGTGGCGGGGCCGATCATTCCCGCTGGCGGCTTTGCTCTCGCTGCTCGTTATCGGCGCGGCCCATGCGGAGCAGCCCGCTGCCGACCGCCTCGAGCGCGTCGTGATCCTCACCCGCCATGGCGTGCGCGGGCCCATGTCCACGCCCGAGGAACTCGGCGGCTATACGCGGCTTGGCTGGCCGTCCTTCTCGGCGCCACCGGGCATTCTCACCGCGCACGGCGCGACGCTCCTGACCATGATGGGCGGCTGGTATCGGGCCCGGTATCAGGCGGCGGGCCTTCTCGGGGCAGGCGATTGCGCGGTCTATCTCTGGGCCAATCATACGCAACGCACCGTGGCGACCGCGAAGGCGCTGGCGCAGGGACTTGCGCCCGGCTGCGCGCTGGCGGTCAACCAGTCTCCACAGGATCCCGACCCGCTGTTCGACGCACCCCTGACGCCATTCGCGCCACCGGACAACGCGCGCCTGCTTGCGGCTATTTCGGCCCGCGTCGGCGGCAATCTGGCCGCCTGGGACGCACGACAGCGCCCGCAGCTCGACCGGTTTGAAGCACTCCTGCTGCAATGCGCCCACTCGCCTTGCTCGGCGGAGGAGCGCGGTCGCGTCCGGCACCGGCTCGACGATACGCCCATCGTCCTGCGGCTGGACGATCAGGGCGCGCTGCAACTCTCCTCGCCGGCGCTCGCGGTGGGCGGTCTCGCCGAGAGCCTGATCATGGCCTACGCCGACGGTCTCGACTTCGCCGGCTGGCGCGGGATCGACAGCCGGACGATCGGCCCGGCGCTGGCAGTCCATGGCGCCGCGATCGACCTTCGAACCCGAACCCCGGAGGTCGGGCGTCAATCGAGCAGCTACCTCGCGATGCGTCTGCTCGCGACCTTGCAGCGAGGGGCCGGCGTTCCGGCGCTCGCCGATCCCATTGGTGATGGCCAAAAGATCGTCGTGCTCGCCGGCCATGACGGCACGCTGACGATGCTGGCCGGGCTGCTGGGGCTGAACTGGCACCTGCCCGTCTATGGTGCGGGAGAGGCGGCGCCGGGCGGCGCGATCCTGTTCGAACTGTGGCGCCGGGGTGCGCAGGGCCGGCCTTTCGTGCGCGTGCTGTATGCCGCGCAATCGCTCGACCAGATGCGGTATCTGACCCCGCTGACCCTCGAGC
>JAEKMC010000104.1 GCA_019508115.1 Sphingomonas sp. | reverse complement strand
GCACTCGAGCGCGTGTGGCCGGTGCCTGTGCCCGAAAAGATCATCGTCGCGGCCGGGGACAGCCGGCGCGTGAACCTGATCCAGGACGCCGCCGCCGATCAGGTGATCGTGCGCGACTTCACGATCGAGGTCGGCGTCGGCGCATCCTTCGCGATGCAGCTCGTCAACACCGGCGGAAAGCTCGGCCGGGTCGCGCTCGATGTGACGCTGTATGACGGCGCGTCGTTCGATCTCGACGCGGCCCTGATCGGCGGCGAGGGGCAAACGGTCGAATTGGTTACCAATCTTCGCCATTTCGAGGCGAACGCCACCAGCCGCCAGACGGTGCGCGGCATTGCCGGGAGCAAGGGGACAATCTCCTATCTCGGCAAGGTCGCGGTCTCGCGCGACGCGCAGAAGACGGATTCGGTCCAGTCGGTGAAGGGCATGTTGCTCGATCGTAGCGGAACCGTGAACGCGAAGCCGGAGCTCGAAATCTTCGCCGACGACGTGAAATGTACGCATGGCGCGACCGTGGGCGAACTCGATGCGCAGGCGCTGTTTTATCTCGCCAGCCGCGGGCTGCCGCCGGCGGAGGCCAAGGGCCTGCTGCTGCGCGCGTTCGTGAGCGGGTTGTTCGACGGATCGGACGAGGAAGCGACATTCGCGGCCGCGATCGACGTGGCACTGGAGAGATTGCTGTGACGGACCGGGCAAGCGCTGAGCCCCTCCCCTTCAGGGGAGGGGTTGGGGTGGGGCCTCTCACCCCAGCGGACGGTTTTGCGGAGGGGCCCCGCCCCCTAACCCCCTCCCCAGAAGGGCAGGGGGAATCGCAACCTCTCGATCTCGTTTCCGACTTCCCCGCAATCCCGGCGGGCTGGGCGTATCTCGACACTGCTGCGACCGCGCAGAAGCCCAAGCCGGTGCTCGACGCGATCGCGCGGGCTTATGGCGAGACCTACGCGACGGTGCATCGCGGGGTCTATCAGCGTTCGGCGGACATGACGCTGGCCTATGAAGCCGCCCGGCGGCGGGTGGCGAAGTTCATTGGCGCGGGATCGGAAAACGAGATCGTCTTCGTGCGCGGCGCGACCGAGGCGATCAATCTGGTCGCGTCGAGCTGGGGCGGAACCGTCCTCAGGGCCGGCGACCGTATTCTGCTGAGCCGGCTCGAGCATCATTCGAACATCGTGCCGTGGCAGCTTTTGCGCGACCGTACCGGCATCGAGATCGATGTCGCACCGCTCACGCATGACGGCCGGATCGATCTCGACGCGGCCGAGGCGATGCTGACCGAGCGGCACAAACTGGTCGCGCTCGCGCATGTTTCGAACGTGCTCGGCTCGGTGCTCGACGTCCGCCGCGCCGCCGATCTCGCGCACAAGGTCGGCGCGAAATTGCTGGTCGACGGCTGCCAGGCGGTGCCGCGCCTGCCGGTCGACGTCGCCGCGCTCGGCTGCGATTTCTACGTCTTCTCGGGCCACAAGCTCTATGGCCCGACCGGTATCGGCTGCCTGTGGGCGCGGCCCGAATTGCTCGAGGCGATGCCGCCTTATCAGGGCGGCGGATCGATGATCGACAAGGTGACGTTCGAACGCACCACCTACGCTCCGCCGCCGACGCGGTTCGAGGCGGGGACGCCGCATATCGTCGGCGCGCTCGGCCTGCATGCCGCGATCGATTATGTGGAGAGCATCGGGCTGGATGCGATCCACGCGCACGAAACCGCCTTGGTCCGCCAGACGCGCGATGCGTTGCGCAATCTCAACAGCGTCACCCTGTTCGGGCCCGAGGATTCGGCCGGGATCGTCAGTTTCGCGGTCGAGGGGGTTCATCCCCACGATGTCGGCACCATATTGGACGAGAGCCAGGTGGCGATCCGCGCGGGCCACCATTGCGCGCAGCCGCTGATGGAGGCGCTGGGCGTCCCGGCGACCGCGCGGGCGAGCTTCGGCGTCTATAACGGCCCGGCCGATGTGGACGCGCTGGTCAAAGGTATCGAGCGGGTAAGGCGTATCTTCGGATGAATGAGGAACGGAAGATCGAGATCGAAGAGGTGAGCGAGGCTCCGCCCGCGCCGCCCAAGGCGCGCGTCGAGGATGCGGACGTGCATCCAGCCGACACCTCGCCCGAGCGCGCGAAGGATTATCTGACGGGCTTCCTCAAGCCCCAGCCCGCATCGCCGCCGGGCGAGGTGGGGGGCGATCTCTACGAGCGCGTGATCGACGCGCTCAAGGAGATTTACGATCCCGAAATCCCGGTCAACATCTATGATCTCGGGCTGATCTACGGTGTCGACATCACGAATGACGGTCATGTCGCGGTGACGATGACGCTGACCACGCCGCATTGCCCGGTCGCCGAATCGATGCCGGGCGAGGTCGAATTGCGCGTCGGCTCGGTGCCTGGCGTGGGCCTGGCCGACGTCAGTCTCGTCTGGGATCCGCCATGGGACCCGCAGAAGATGTCGGACGAGGCCAAGCTCGAACTGGGGATGCTCTGATGACCACCACGCTTCGCGCCCGTCCCGCCGCGCTCACGCTGACGCCCTCCGCCGAGGCGCGCATCGCGTCGTTGATGAAGGATGCGCCCGCCGACGCGATCGGGGTCAAGCTCTCGACCCCGCGCCGCGGCTGCTCGGGCCTGGCCTATTCGGTCGATTATATCAGCAGCGCCAATCCGATGGACGAGAAAGTCGCGACCCCCGGCGGCGATCTCTATATCGACGGGCCAAGCCTGCTTTACCTGATCGGCAGCCGGATGGATTGGGTCGAGGACGATTTCACCGCGGGCTTCGTCTTCAACAACCCCAATGCCAAAGGGAGTTGCGGCTGCGGCGAGAGCTTCACCGTCTGACCGCTGGCATTTCTTGCTCATCTGACGCATGGGCGAAGAAAGGGCCGGCCTAGCTCAGCTGGTAGAGCAACCGCCTTGTAAGCGGTAGGTCGTCGGTTCGAGTCCGACGGTCGGCACCATACAAACCATGAACACGCCGTGGAAATTCACAGAAAACTCCGGTAAACTGGCTGTCGGCTGGTCCCAGATTCTCCCACTTTGTTCCGTGGTGGCCCACCAAAAAAGTGGACCACGAACAGCTCAGGAGGCGTGGCCCACCATGCGTCGAAGCCGGTGGCAGACCGTGAAGGTCTGACAATCCAAAATAGGTTGATCAAACCTGAGGCCACGTCCGCCTGCAGCGTGGGTGCGGAGCCGTCGGCGAAGCCGGTAGGACCGGCGTTCACGAACGTGACGGTCAGGGGATTCGTGCTCATCCCAGTCATGCCGAGCTGCGGCGCGAGAAGCGTGAACGTCAATGAACCCGAGAAAAACCGGGAAATCCGTGCCGACGGTCCGAACGGAGGTGGCGGTGCCTACGAGGCTTATGGGCATCGAGTTCGACAGCAAGTCTGCACTCGATCATTGCTGAGGGAAGGACGAGAACCGCCCGACCCGACAGCTTCATCTTACACACGCAACGGTTAGTCGCGAACAAAGCCAGCGCCGTATCGACTAACGCCGTTAACCATGTAACGCCGTTAGGCACGAGAAGTTCCCCCCTCCTTCAGGATTTTAAGGCAAATGTTGTCCTAGCAGTACGAATAGCGTTTGAGACTTTGGCGTGGGGGCGATTTCATCACGATAACTTCGCTGAAAGACTCATTGGGCTAAAGTTGCTTAGCCGAAGGTGTTTTTGGTCGGGGGTAGCATGGCGTATCAGTGGAATTTACAGCACAAATTGCGTGCGCATTTCGGACGTAAGAGAGCCGGGTCATCGGTCAGAGCGAGCAGATGTATTCGCCTTCGAAGCATGACGATCGGCGGCGAAACGTGCAACGTAATTATCAGGCTCGTCGAAACCCCGAAGAAGATCGAGGCCGCCTGCGAACTGGTGAATGATCGCTATGCTTGGCGGGGCTATGGGGACAGGCATCAGATCCCCGCCGATGCACATCACATGACTTTCACAGCTGAAGTCGACGAAGTGGTCGTTGGAACGATCACGTTAGCGATCGACTCACCCTCAGGTCTTGCGATCGACAAAGACTTTTCTACGGAGGTCGGCGCATTTCGGTGCATGCCGGATACCAAAGTCTGCGAACTGACGAAGTTTGCCTTCAGCCCGAACGTCCAGTCGAAGGAATTGATGGCGGCGCTGTTTCACATCGTATTCGTCTATGGCTCGCGAGCTCATGGCGGCACCGACCTCTTCATCGAAGTCAACCCCAGGCACGTGCGCTTTTACGAGTCCATGCTCGGCTTTCAACCGGTAGGCTGCCTTAAGCAGAATGAGAGCGTCGCCGCACCGGCGCAGCTCATGTGGTTGAAGGTCTCTGACATTCGAGATCAGATCCTTCGATGTGGGGGCACTCAGCAGAACCGTCTCCGCTCCCTCTATCCTTTCTTTTTTTCCCCCCTTGACGAAGACGGGATCTACCGGCGCCTGGCCGTGGCCGAAACCGAATTGATCGAGCTGTTCAGCAACGAGCACGAATTGGCCGGGCTTGCTGCGGGCCGGTCCGCGGCAGCCGTGCCGGCACAATTGTCGCTGGCGGCAGCGGCTTTGATCGATAGGGTTCGGGGACGCGCACCACGTCCAAGGTTACGCCACGTCCAAGGTTAGTTGGGTCCTGAACCAAGCAGGGGGTCGACGTGCGGACCGAGCGTCGACGATCCATCCCGGTGTCGCTGTCGGATGCTCGTATTGCGCGCCGCGCGATCTCATCGGGGGGATGGAATAGACGCCCCGTGTCCGCCGCACGGTGGGTCACAGGGCGCCGCCTCCGGTGGTCCTGCTCGCCACGCGGGAAAGGAGGTCGGCAAGTCTTAAATGGATAGAACCCCGCCGCAGTGGAGTATGAAGAGGTTCTCAAGGATCATCGGGCCAAAGCTTAGCCGAATGGGTTAACGCGGCGAGCGCATCAAGGTTCGATGCAAAGCTTCGGGCCAAGCTCGTGCTTGAGCTGGCTGATAAAGACCGTGAGCAGACGGAGATGTCGCTCCTCGGCGCAGCCATGGACGAGAAGCGCGGGCTGGACCATCGAGGCAACCGGTCCTCACGGCGATGTAGTTGCTCTAGAATTGCGAACTCGGTTGGCGTTAGACGAATTGGTTTGCCGCCCTCCTCAAGGGACATCCGACCCGCATCCAACGCGATCGGCCCGACGGAAACAATGTCGCTCTTGCTGCGCCCCCGCCCTTCTTGCGACTGCGGCAATCCACGCGATCCATTCTCGAATATGGATGGGTTTTGAGACGGAAGGCGCGCCCATCCTGTTCAAAGCCGGCGCGCCCTTTCCAGCTTCGGCAGATGCCGATTATGAGTTCCGCAGTATCCTGCTGCAACGTGCGGGCGACACGGCAGAATTCGGCCGCAAGAGTAACGACGGATTGGCGCTAGCATGAGCCGCAAATATCGACCTTCGCCGATGCTGCGACGCAGCATATCCTCCTTGCGTGTACACGTTAACTATATAGGCGCGCCCGGAAATTCGATCGTCTATATGGTGATTTCATTGCCGATAACGCGATAATCCAGGGCTTCCCCTTATGCGGCGGCCGGTATGATCGTTGCTAGGAAAAAAGGATTGCTGTTAACCTGCCAGAAGGATATCTTCTAAGGTCGGACTAGCAGGCGATTCGTGCGATGTCCTCCCCGAGATCTTGGGGGTGTTAAATCGAGATCTTGGGGTATCAAATGTGGGAGAGTTGTCATGAGTATGCTTAAGGGGATTTTGTCTACCGGCATTGCAGCTGTTGCGGCGCTCGCCATGGGTTCGGCGGCAGGTGCAACGGTGATCCATGTCGGGGGAGCCACGACTGGCGCACCGGCTGATGCCGCTTATGTTTTCGATCTGACGAATGGGTCCACGCCGTTCTCGCCCATCATTACGGCTCGGTATAGTGCCGATTATGGCGCTCATGTCGGCACCCAGGCGGTCGACGATTCGTTCGTCTTCACGATTCCGCAGAATGGCTTGGGAAGCGGCAACTTCTCGACCAGCTTCACGGTCACCTCGAACGAGTTCAAGCTCACGGACATCTTGTTCAATGGCCAATCCTATTTCGGCCAAGTGACGGTGGGCACGCACGGTTGGTCCTTGTCGATCGACGATCCTCTGCCGATCACGGCGAATATGCTGAACACCCTCGAGATCATGGGGAGCGTCAAGGGCATCAACGGCTACAGCGGAAACCTGACGTTCGCTGCTGTTCCGGAAGCCTCGACGTGGGCAATGATGTTTGTCGGCTTCGGCGCAATCGGTGCCGGTTACCGCCGTCGCCGGACTGCGACCAAGGTTGCAATGGCCTGAGCATCCAAAACTGAGTTAGTGGCCGCCCGCGAAAGCAGGCGGCTTTTTTTTGCAGATCGAATGTGGTCGCGGCCAACCGCCATAAGGGCGCTTGTCAGGCTGGCCATCAGATCCGTGCTGACGGGTACTGGACGATCGATGTTGCGAGATCGCCCTGCGAATCGCGGCATTTCAGCTGCTGAAAATCCCGTTTTCGCGCAGGCGCGAGTCCGGAAGGAGACCATTTTAGGGGGTGGACCGCGCGTGGACCACGAGTAAAATGGAACAGCGATACCCGAACTATTCCAGTATGTTAGCTGGCAATTCGAGTCCGACGGTCGCACCATAAATGAAGTGAGCAAATCCCAAAAAAAATCCGCAGAAGACCGCGGTAAAATGGCCGTCGGCCTGCCCGTTGAGAGCTGGGGGCGCACTGGGCAACGGCGGCTATCGCCATGCGGCCGCTCGAAACCCGTCCGTCGTAAATCCACCAGCCCGGAATTGAAAAGCGCCGCCGAGCCCTAAGGCCAGACGGCGCTCTCCTTCCTAACGAAAATTTATCCGAAGACGACAGCGGCCTTGCGCTGGCTGCGCAATGCGGCGCCCACCAGCCCGAAGCCACCGAGCATGAGAGCCCACGAAGCCGGTTCGGGAACGGCGCCCGACTGCGGAGCGCTCAGCAACTTCAAGGTGCCGTTGATGGGCGTGGATCCAGCTAGGCTCCACCCTGCGACATTCTGCAGGTCGAGCTCAAACTCGTAGCCGCTGAAGCCGAAGTCGAACGCAGGCGCATCCCAGGTAATCGATCCGCCGGTAATGCCCTTCCGAATGAAGCCGCCCAAGCGCAGATACTGCACCAGCGCCGACGTCTCGCCGGATGTTCCGGTGGTCGGTGCGGTGAAGTTCAGCGTCAGGTCCAATGCGGCATCGGTGTCCCAGCCGAAACCGGCATCCACCCACGCGCTGCCAAGACTAACCGCCTGCCCCGGACCGGCCGCATCGAGCTGAAAGCTCTGGTCTGCGCTGACGCCGGCAGAATGCAGGTGGCAGGATCCAAAACAAATCGGCGTACTGCTCGAAGTCAAGGTGGTGGTGAAGCTGATGTCGGTGGCACCGGCCGGCGCCGCGAATGCGATGCCCAAACCAAGCGCGCTCAGAAGAACGGCATTTTTCATGTTTTCGCCCCCATGCGAAACAACCCCATGCCCCACGCATAGGGTTGAAGTTCGATGCCTAGCGCAGCGAGCGCACAGGTTAAAGTGCGTTAACCATTGAAATAGAATCCGATTTGCTCGGGAAGTGTGCGATTCCGGTGAAGAATGGTCGACGCTCGCGGGGAGCAACTCTTCGCCAAGGCAGCTATTTAGTCCGTCACCCGGCGTCGCTACGCCGGTCGTTCGGCTCCGCGGGCGCGATCGCGTTCCGGACGCTCATTGCCAGCCCGACCCAGACCAGCCCAATTCCCCAGCCTGCCATCACGTCGCTTGGCCAATGCACGCCGAGCGCGACGCGCGTCCAGCCGATGAATAACGCGGCGAACAGCGCGAGCAGGATCGCGCCGTCGCCGCGTCCGAACAGCAACGCCAAAGCGACGCAGGTCATCATCGTGCCGGCGCTGTGCGAGCTTGGGAAACTCCACGACGAGACATGGTCGAGCCAGTCATCGACCGGCGGACGCGGACGGCCCAGCACCAGCTTCAGACCTTCGATCCCGAGCCGGCCGATCGCGATCGTCAGGAACAGCCAGGCCGCATCCGCGCGCCGTTTCTGCGCGATCAGGAAGGCGAAGCCGATGAGCCCGATCGGAATCATCGCCGCCGACCCGCCGAGCGCCGAGAAGCGCCTGATCAGCGGCGCGAGCGGCTGCGACAAGTGCAGGCTATAATGGAGCCGCCAGTCCAGCCCGAACCACCAACAGGTGAGACCGGCCGCGATCATGAAGGTGCCGCTTGCGATCAGCAACGTCGCCTGCTGGTCCTCGGGCGCGAGTCTCATGCCGCAGGCCGCGCGCCGGCGGTCAGCCAATGCCCTGTAAATGCATGTTGCGGGAGAGGGGGCGCCATCGCGTCGATCTAGCAGCAAGTCGAGGCGGGGTCAGTCGTTTCCAGATGCTCCGCCGTGGGGCGCGCAAAAAGACGGGCTCGGCTCCATTGCCGGAGCCGAGCCCGTCTTTTCAAATCCGGCTGGCCCGGACGGGCTTATTCGTAGTCGGCACCCAGATTCTGGGTACGCGGCGGCGCGGCGGCGGTGAGGCGCAGTGCCTCGGCCGAGGCGGCCAGCGAGCCGATATCGTCCGGCGTATCCTCTTCGTCGACCTGCACGCGCTGCAGCGTCTGGACGACTGCCTCGCTCAGATCGTCGGGGACGACCGTCTCTTCCGCGATCTCGCGCAGCGCCACGACCGGGTTTTTATCCCGATCGCGATCGAGGGTGAGCTCCGCGCCGCCCGAAATCTGGCGGGCGCGCTGGGCTGCGAGCAGCACCAGGTCGAACCGGTTGGGAATCTTGTCGACGCAATCTTCGACGGTAACGCGCGCCATTCTGAACGCTCCGCTTGACCAAGCATTTGGTGTGTTGGAAGGCGGGCGAGATAGGGCGAGCAGGTGCCAGAGTCAATTAAAACACCGAAAAAGCCGAACCTCGGCCGAAAGACGCATTTCATGGTCGAGGGCAACCGCCTGACGCCGCTGATCGCGGGGACCGAAAGACTGGAGGCGCTGATCGGGTTGATCGATGGCGCCGAGCATAGTCTGCGCCTGCTTTATTATATCTACACCGACGACGATACCGGGCGAATCGTGCGCGCGGCGATGGAGCGTGCGCTCGACCGCGGCGTCGCGGTATCCTTGATCGTCGATGGCTTCGGCAGTTCGGCCAAGCCCGAATTCTTCGTGCCGCTGGAAACCAAGGGCGCGGATGTCTGTCATTTCCTGCCGCGCTTCGGGCGGCGATACCTGCTGCGCAACCATCAGAAACTGGCGCTGGCGGACGAGACGACCGCGATCGTGGGCGGTTTCAATGTCGAGCATGGCTATTTCGACGACCATAAGGGCTGGCGCGATCTGGGCATCCGCGTGGAAGGCCCCGCCGCGAAGCGCCTTGCCGGCTATTTCGATGCGCTCGCGCGCTGGACGCGCCAACCCAAGGCGCGGCTGCGCGACCTCAGGCGCGCCTTGTCGCGGTGGAGCAATCCTAAGGGCGGCAAGGCCTGCTGGCTGCTGGGCGGGCCGACACGGCGGCCGAGTCCCTGGGCGCGTTCACTGCGGCTGGACATGCGCAAGGCGCGCCGGCTCGACACCATCGCCGCTTATTTCGCGCCGACGCCGCGCATGATGCGCGCGATCGAAAGCGTCCCCAAACGTGGCGGCGAGGCCCGCGTGATCACGCCATCGAAAACCGATCATACGGTCGCGATCGCGGCCGCGCGCCACACCTATCACCGCCTGCTCGCGCGCGGGGTGGAGGTGTTCGAATATCAGCCGCAGAAATTGCACACCAAATTGTTCGTGATCGACGACGTCGTCCATATCGGCTCGGCCAATTTCGACGTGCGCAGCCTGTTCCTCAATCTGGAGATCATGCTGCGGATCGAGGATCAGGCATTCGCCGCTCATATGCGGCTTTATTTCGAGGGCGAAATGGCGGATTCGCGGAGGATTCGCCTCGAAACCCACAAACAGGCTGGCTGGTTGACGCGATTGCGTTGGGCGATGGCCTATTATCTGATGGCGGTGGTCGATGCTTCGGTAACGCGGCGGCTGAGCTTCGTGGTGGATCCGTAGGAGATCGTCATGCCAGCGTAAGCTGGCATCTCAGGAGGCGCGCGCTTGCCGCCTGAGACCCCAGCTTACGCTGGGGTGACGCGGAAGGCTCAGTCCTTCCAGGCCCAGTAAAGCTGGGCCGGCGGGATGTTGATCGGCTCGAACGCATGATCGATCCGGTCGAAGCTCATCGCCAGGAAGTCGCGCACCTTGGGCGAGAATTGATAGACGAGGAAGGCGCCGTCCTTACGCAGCGCCGCATGCGTTTCAGCCGCGATCTTGGGGCCGAGGCCCGCCGGCAGCGTCGAGAAAGGCAGGCCTGAAAGGATATAATCGGCCTTGTCATGGCCGTGGTCGGCGATGATGCGGCGCACGTCCGCTGCCGAGCCCAGCACAGGAACGAAGCGCGGATCGACGATCGTGCGCGCCAGATAGTCGATGAAATCCGGATTGAGATCGATCGCGATATAGGTCGCGTCCGGCGCCATCCGGTCCAGTATCTCCTGGCAAAAGGTGCCGACGCCTGGGCCATATTCGACGAACAGCTTGGTATTGTCCCAATCGGTCCGCGACAGCATATGGCGGATCAGCTTCTTGGACGACGGGATGATCGACCCGACCATCACGGGATGACGCAGGAATCCCTTGAAGAACATTGCAAGCGGGCCAGGGCCTTTGCTCGCACGGCGGCGCTCGATACGCTTGAGCGCCTGCTCGGCGACCGGAGAATTCATGCCAAAACGACCCCTTCAACCCTATACGTCATTGATCCGTCGCAAAACTGACCTCCCTTGGCAAGCGATGAGACTCCCCGGCGGGTCCAAAAGGGGCAAGCCAAGGCGCGCCTCCTGAGACGAACCGTGGCCTCGGCGCGACGGGCTCCCCAGGGGATGGTCGCAAAGCGGGCCGAGCTAAAAAAAAGGGCCGGTGCCCGAAGGCGCCGACCCTGAAAGTTTTAGGAGAGGATGCCTGAAAGGCACGTTAAACATGCTGTTATCGCTAACATTGTGCAATTGCGAAGGATTATTTTGCGGTTGCGAATTGCGCAATTCGCATTCACAATTCCCCTTGTTACGATGTCGACGTCGGCGCTGATCCGCGTTTCCGGCGAATGAGGAGATGGGTATGCGTAGGCTTCCGCCGCTTACCGCCGTCGAGGCCTTCGTTCAGGTCGCCCGGCTGGGTTCGGTCAAGGCGGCCGCGGAGGAGCTTGCTCTCTCCTCTCCGGCGCTCAGCCGGCGCATCCAGAGCCTTGAGCGTTTCGTCGGCCGGCCCCTGTTCGAACGCCGCCACCAGTCGATGATCCTGAACAGCGATGGCGAGCAGTTGCTGGCCCGCGTGGCCCCGGCGCTCGACGCGCTCGCCATTGCAATCGACGCAACCACGGGCGAGGCCGACCTGCTACGCTTGCGCCTCAACGTTCCGCCACTTTTTGCGTCGCAGCGTCTGATCGGGAAGCTGCCCGAGCTTCGCGCCAAGCATGAGGACTTCCATATCGATATCGATACCCAGCCGCATGCGCTGGCGCGGCTGGGCGAGGGACTCGATGCCGCGATCGTGATCGCCCGCGAAATCGACCCGGCGCTTTATTCGCGCAAGATCGCGCAGAGCCGCGTCGCCGCGATCGGCTCGCCCAAGCTCAAGGAAGGGCCCAATGCGATCGGCGTGCCCGACGATCTCAGCCGCGCCACCATCCTGGTCCACCGCGACATGCAGGAGCTTTTCAACATCTGGCGCGAATCGATCGGGCGGCCCGATCTCGAGCCGTTCGCGATCGATCATTTCGATTCGGGCCAGCTGATCCTCGATGCGGCGGCGCAAGGGCTCGGCGTGGCCTTCATGCTCGACGAGCATGTCGAGGGCTCGCACGACCCGCGCCTGGTGCGCATCTTCGATCATGTCGCGGACGCGTCTTACAGCTATTGGTTCGCCTCGCGCCGCACCGGCCTGTCCAATCGCGCGGTGCGCATCTTCCACGACTGGCTGTTCGAAACGATCGCGGATTAGGTTCGCCCCATACCCGTCATGCCAGCGCAAGCTGGCATCTCGTGAGATAGCGCCCGGTCGGCCTCCTGAGACCCCAGCTTTCGCTGGGGTGACGGCGTTTAGTGCAGAATGGCGAGGATCTTAACCAACCGTCGCCTTGGCGATCTTGCCGGGGCTGCGCGGCGGTTCGCCCTTTGGGAGCGCGTCGACATGCTCCATGCCTTCGACGACCTCGCCCCACACCGTATATTGGCGGTCGAGGAAGGTCGCGTCGTCGAAACAGATGAAGAACTGGCTGTTCGCGCTGTCGGGATTCGAGGCGCGCGCCATCGAGCAGACGCCGCGCACATGCGGCTCGGCCGAGAATTCGGCCTTGAGATCGGACTTCTTGGATCCGCCCATGCCGGTGCCGGTGGGATCGCCGCCCTGCGCCATGAAGCCGGGAATCACGCGGTGGAAGACCACGCCGTCATAGAAGCCCTCCTTGGCGAGCTCGACGATGCGCTCGACATGGCCCGGCGCCAGATCGGGGCGCAGCTTGATGACGACGTCGCCGCCTTCGCCATTGCCGGTATCGAGGGTGAGCGTCAGCGTTTCGTCGGCCATTGGTCTTTCTCCAGCTTTCATCTGCCCCGTTCGTGTTGAGCGAAGTCGAAACACGTCCTTCGACCGCGCTCAGGACGAACGGGCGGGAATCAGGTTCGCGGCTCTAGGCAGCCTCTGCGCTAGGCGCCAGTCCATATTCGGCGGCCATCAATTCGTAGGAACGCCGCCGCGCCGCATGATCGGGCAGGATATTGACCAGCATCAGCTCGTCCGCGCCATAATCGGCGGCGACCTCGTCCAGGCCGCGCCGGACCTCGGCGGGCGTGCCGAGCGATGTACGGCGGCTGCGGCGATTGGCGTCGGGATTGGCCTCCAGCCAGGCGAGCGCCTCCTCGACCGGCGGCACCGGGATCGGGGTGCCCGCGATCAGATGCGCGAACATCATCCGCGCCGGCGCCGCGAGCCGCTCGGCTTCCTGCGCGGTCGGCGCGGCGATCGTCCAGGTCGCCACCATCACATAGGGATCGGCCAACCGCGCCGAGGGTCGGAAGCTGCGGCGATAATGCTGCGCGAGATGCGCGCCGTCCGAATTGATGAAGTCGGCGAAGCAGTAAGGCAGGCCGCGCTCGGCCGCCCAGATCGCGCTGTCCGGCGACGAGCCCAGCATCCACAATTCGGGCGTACCGCCGCCGGTGGGCATCAGATGCTGGAGCGCGGCGAAGGGATGGTCCGGCGCCATCGTGCCATCGAGATAGGCGGTGAGCTCGTCCAATTGCTCGGGAAAGTCGCTCGGCATCCGCTTCGACCGGTCGCGCTGGAGCGCGAACGCGGTGCGCTGGTCGCTGCCCGGCGCGCGGCCGAGGCCAAGATCGATCCGTCCCGGCGCCAGCGCGGACAGCATCGAGAAGGTCTCGGCGACCTTGAACGGCGAATAATGCGGCAACATCACGCCGCCCGATCCGACCCGAATCCGCCGCGTGGCGAGCGCGACCGGGCCGATCAGCGCCTCCGGCGCGACGCCGGCGAGCGAGCGCGACGCATGATGCTCGGCCAGCCAGTAGCGATGATAACCAAGCGCGTCGGCGGTCGAGGCAAGGTCGAGCGTGTTGCGCAGCGCCTGCGCGGCGTCGGACCCTTGCGCGATCGGCGACTGGTCGAGCACGGAAAGACGGTAGGTCATGCGCGCGATATGGGGCGCTTTTCGCGCCAATGAAGGGCTGACAAGCCGCACGGAGCGGCCTAAGGCCCCAGCCGCGTAAGGGAGGGTGGCCATGAGCGAGCGCGAAAACGACATCGCTGAGCCCACGACCCTCGAGGAGACGGGGCTGCCGGCCGAAGCCCAGGACGTGGCCGAGGCGACCCATGACGAGGACGATCGGCTGACCCCCGATTTCGTCGACGCCGTGATCGAGCAGGTCGAGGCGGGCGACGTCGAGGCAGCACGCTCGCTGGTCGAACCGCTTCACCCGGCCGACATCGCCGATCTGTTCGAGCTGGCACCGAAGGATCAGCGCCAGCCGCTCGCGACCGCGCTCGCCGAACTGCTCGACGGCGATGTGCTCGCCGAGATGAACGACTGGGTGCGCGACGAGGTGCTGGAGGCGCTGAGCGCGCAGCAGGTCGCCGATCTCGCCTCCGAACTCGATACCGACGATGCGGTCGCGATCATCGAGGACATGGACGTCGAGGACCAGCGCGAAGTGCTTCGCGCGATGGAGCCCGACGACCGCGCCGCGATCGAGGAAGCGCTCTCCTACCCCGAGGAATCCGCCGGCCGCCTGATGCAGCGCGAGCTGATCGCGGTGCCCGAGCATTGGCACGTCGGCGACGTGCTCGATTATCTGCGCGGCAATGGCGATCTGACCACGGACTTCTGGGAAGTGTTCGTGGTCGACCACAAGCATCACCCGGTGGGCACGTGCAAATTGTCGTGGATCCTGCGTTCGCAGCGAGAGGTGCCCGTCGCGGAGGTGATGCAGGACGAGCAGACCTTGATCCCGGTCGACATGGACCAGGAAGAGGTCGCGCTGCGATTCCAGAAATACGCGCTCATCTCGGCCGCGGTGGTGGATATGAGCGGGCGGCTGGTCGGCATGATCACCGTCGACGACGTAGTCCACATCATTCAGGAAGAAGCCGGCGAGGATGCGCTGCTCCTTTCGGGCGCGGGCGACGGCGACATCAACGAGCCGCTCCTGTCCACGATCAAGACGCGCATGTGGTGGCTGTTCATCAACCTGTGGACCGCGATCCTGGCGGCGGCGGTGGTCGCGATCTTCCAGGATACGATCGCGCGGCTGGTGACGCTCGCGGTGCTGATGGGCATCGTCAACGGCATGGGCGGCAATGCCGCGACCCAGACGATGGCGGTGACGGTGCGCGCGCTCGCCACCAACCAGCTGACCGGGTCCAACACGTGGCGCATGATCCTGCGCGAATGGTGGATCGCCAGCGCCAATGGACTCGCGCTGGGCGGGCTGATGGCGCTCGGCTGCCAGCTTTATTACCATGATCTCGCGCTCAGCCTGGTCCTGTTCGGGGCGATGATCCTCAACAGCATCAATGCCGGCTTGTCGGGCGTACTGATTCCGCTCGGGCTCGAGAAATCCGACATCGACGCGCTCGCCCAGCGCCTGTCCGGGCGCGCGATCGGGGGCGAGACCTACATCACCACGCGCTATCGCCCGACCCGCCATGCCGAGCTGATCGGCGGATCGCTCTTCTGGATCGTCAAGCATCAGCTGATAGCGCGCAGCCTGATCCTGCGCTTCGAGGAGGATGAGCGCGGCCATTGCCTGATCCGGCTGGCGGACCCGATCGTGGCGGTGCGCGTGCGCCCCAAACGCGCGCATCAGGGCTGGCGCTATCTCGCGGAAGCGGACGCCCCCGCCGATCTTGGCGGCGGCGAGACCGACGATCTCGCCGCCCTGCCGACCGGCCTCGTGCGCGAATTGGCCTCGCTCTACCTGATCTGAATTTTCCAGGCCCTCTCCCGGAGGAAAGGGCCTGGACGCTCAATCGCAGTGAACGTCGCCGGGGCCGCTCTTGTGGATCGAACAGCGCGCGCCGCCATGGATGCGGATGTCGCCCGGGCCCGACAGGCGCAGGTCGGCGGTGCGTGTCACCGTCGCGTCGATATCGCCCGGTCCGCTCAGGGACATGTTCGCCTCGGCCAGGTTGAGGGAGCCCGCGCGGATGTTGCCGGGTCCGCTCAGATGCATCTCCGCACGCTCGGCGCGGCCGGCGATGCGGATGTCGCCCGGGCCGCTCAGGCTGAGCGTGACCCCGCTTGCTTCGACCGATCCGACATTGATGTTGCCCGGCCCCGACAGATGCGCGCCGAAATCGCGCGTGCGGACGGTATCCACGTTGAGATTGCCCGGCCCCGAGAGCGAGACCTGCCCGATCATCGGCACGGTCACGTCGATGCGCAGATGCTCGCCCCGACCCCAATGCCAGCCCGAGAACCAGCTGCCGGACTTGGTGCCGATGTGGAGCTCGCCGCCGCGATTCTCGATCTCGAGGCGATTGAGCGCTTCATCGCTGCCGCTGGCATGCGCGCTCGGCGCCTTGCCGGTCTGGACATAGACGTCGAACGGCGTGCTGTTGGACACGGCATGGAAATCGCCACCGGTCGGGAATGCACGCTCGGCGGCTTGCGCCGTGCCCGCGCCCATCAGGACGATCGCGGCGGCGGCAAGGGGAATCAGACGGGACATTTCGCTCTCCTTCTCTAGAGCGATTTCTAGCCGGGTGGAATCATCCGGCGACTCGGAAATCGCGGTAAAACAAAGATCTAGAGCGGCCGATCCGATGCAATCGGATCGGGAACCGCTCTGGCGGCCTCAGCCGCCGCAATGGACGGACCCGAGCCCGCTCTTGTGAACCGTGCAGCGCGGGCCGCCGACGACGTCGACGCTGCCCACGCCGTTCATCGTGACATCGGCGGGGCCGTCGACGCGTGCCTTGATCGATCCCGTGCCCGACATGTCGAACCGTCCGGCGCGCGCGGCGAGGCTGGCCAGCTCGATCGCGCCGAAGCCGTGGACCCGCGCATCGACCGATCCCGCCGAGCCCGCGGCGGTGATCTTGCCCGCGCCGCCCATGTCGAAACGCGCCCGATCGGCATGCAGCGCCGGAACGTCGATCGTACCCGCCCCGCGAATCGTGGCCGCGAACTCCGGGCCATCGGCCCGGTCGACCATGATCGTGCCCGCCCCGGATAGCATCGCGCCCGCGATGCGCGGCATCGAGACCATGATGTGGATCGGATCGTGCCCGTGCATATTGATATGCTCGCGGGTCCAGCCGATCACGAGCGTGCCTTGCACCACTTTGATATCGAGCAGATCGAGCCATTTGGGATCGCCGCTCGCATGGACCGCGAATCGCGTTCCGCTATGCACGTCCACCTTGGCGGCGGCGGCGAGGTCGACCTTGTCGAAGCCGGCATGGGGGAAATCCCGCTCCGCCGCGAAAGCGGGTGCGGCCGCGCTGAGCAGGAGGACTGCAAGGACGAATCGGCGCATCAGCGTCTCTCCACTGTGTTAGTGGAGCGATACACTTATATTACAGATGTAGTCAAGCGCCCGCGGCCCGCAAAAAAAGGGCGGCATCCTTTGCCGGATACCGCCCTTGGTTCGCTTGGAGGCGAAACCCTGTTGCCTAGGCGGGCACGGCCACCTTGTTGTGGATCGCCGCCGCGGCGCGGAGGATGTCGAGGATCTTCACCTGCGCGGTGGGCTCGTCGACCTGCTCCATCGCGGCCAGCTCGCGTGCGAGTCGGCTGCAGGCGGCTTCGAAAATCTGACGCTCCGAATAAGACTGCTCGGGCTGATCCTCGGCGCGGAACAGGTCGCGGACCACTTCGGCGATCGACACGAGGTCGCCCGAATTGATCTTGGCTTCATATTCCTGCGCGCGGCGCGACCACATGGTGCGCTTGACCTTGGGCTTGCCCTTGAGCGTGGCAAGCGCGTCCGACATCTGCGCGTTGGACGACAGCTTGCGCATGCCGACGCTTTCCGCCTTGTTGGTCGGAACGCGGAGCGTCATGCGCTCTTTCTCGAAACGGAGCACGTACAGCTCGAGTTTCGCACCCGCGATTTCCTGGCTTTGGAGTTCGACCACGCGGCCGACACCATGCTTGGGATAAACGACATAATCGCCGACGACGAAGCTCAGCGCCTTTGCAGCCATTTAGCGAGACCTTTCTGCTCGAGCGGACCGCAGGGCTCCATCAAGTCCGTTCGGCGAACGGCCTGGTGGCAGCAAGGGCGGTCGGAAAATGTTTCCTATGTGAAACGCCCGCACGGCGCCCACTTCTTGTCGTCGCTTGTAACAGAATTACAACCGATATGCCAGCTTTGCGTAAAAAGCGGGATTTGGTTAACGCTTGGGGCGGCTTCGCCAGGCCTGATACGGAGCCGATACAAAGACTAACCCATGTTTCGGCGGAACTCCAGAAGCTCCAAAAATCTCAGTCGCCCTGGCCCGGCTCCGGTGAGAAGTGATTCTCAAATTTGTCGGCGACGCCCTTCCATTCGTCGGCATCGGCGGGGGCTTCGCGCTTGCGCGTGATATTGGGCCATTGCGCGGAGAAGCTGTTGTTGAGCTCGAGCCACTTTTCGAGCCCGCCTTCGGTATCGGGCAGGATCGCCTCGGCGGGGCATTCGGGCTCGCACACGCCGCAATCGATGCACTCGCTCGGGTTGATGACGAGCATATTGTCGCCTTCATAGAAGCAATCGACCGGGCACACCTCCACGCAGTCCATATATTTGCAGCGGATGCAGGCGTCGGTGACGACGTAAGTCATGTCATGCTCCTTGGGACGCGCGGCGAATATGGCGACGAATCCTGAGCGTCAACTAGGGCCCGATTCCGCGGGGCACGAAATTTTCTTTCCCGGTGCCTTCCTATCATCACGCCGCCCAAGCCGCGGGACCATCGCTGGCCCGGTCGCGGACATGATCCGCCGAAGGGAAAAACAAAAAAATACCGGAAACGAACTTGATGATCCGGAGCTTGCGGCTTGGGTCGGGCCACAGCTTCGAGGCTGAGGCAAGAACGATCAGGACGCGGCGTTACCGGTTCATCGCCGCGCCAACTTGGCGCCATCATGTTTGCCAAATCTGA
>JAEKMC010000103.1 GCA_019508115.1 Sphingomonas sp. | reverse complement strand
TCGACCTGGCGGGCATGGCGATTTCGATGCTGCTGTTCGTCCAGCTCTGGTTGTGGGGCGCGGATCGGCTGCTGCGTTATCTCGTGGCGCCGGGTCGGATGACGCTGACGCTCTATATCGGGCAGAGCCTCGTGTTCGTGCCGGTCTATTACGGCTTCGGCCTGCATCTGTGGGATCGAATCACCCAGCCGGAGGCGCTGATCCTCGGCCTGGCCGCCTTTGCCGCGCAGCTGATCTTCGCAACCTATTGGTTTCGCCACTTCCACTATGGCCCGCTGGAGTGGCTGTGGCGCGCCGCGACCAAGCTTTCGCTCGACGTCCCCTTTCGCCGCTCCGTAAAGACGCTAAAGACGGCCGCGAAATGAGCATCGCACCTGGCCTCCTGCCCGAAGGGCTACGCGACCGCCTTCCGCCGCAAGCGGAAGCCGCATCGCGCCTGATGCACCGTGTGATCGTCGCGATCGGGCGGCATGGCTATGCGCGCGTGATGCCGCCGCTCGCCGAATTCGAGGAAAGCCTGGTCGGGCGGTTGAAGTCGAGCCGCGCGCAGGACCTCTTCCGCATGGTCGATCCCGTGTCGCAACGCATGCTCGCGCTGCGCCCGGACATGACCGCGCAGATCGGCCGCATCGCCGCGACCCGCATGGGCCACGCATCGCGCCCGTTGCGGCTTGCTTATGGCGGAACGGTGATCAAGCTGCGCGCCACGCAACTCCGCCCCGAACGCGAGTTGATGCAGGCCGGCGCCGAATTGGTCGGCAGCCACAGCGTGGCAGCGGTGATCGAAATATTGCGGGTCGCGCTCGACGCGCTCAAGGCGGCGGGCGTCCAGGATATCAGCTTCGACCTGACGCTCCCCGATTTGGTCGACACGCTCGCTACCGGTGCGATGCCGATCGATCCGGCATGGATTGGTGACGTGCGTTCGTTGCTCGACGCGAAGGATGCGGGCGGCCTCGCCGCGGTCGGCGCCGACGCCTATCTGCCCTTGCTGTCGGCCGCCGGCCCGATCGACGGCGCGCTCCGGAAATTGCGCGCGCTCGACCGGACGCAGGCGCTCGACAGCCGCCTTGCCGGTATCGAGCAGATCGCCGCCGCGATCGGCGACGATGTTGCGCTCACGCTCGACCCGACCGAGCGGCATGGCTTCGAATATCAAAGCTGGATCGGCTTCTCGCTGTTCGGCGGCGGGCTGGCCGGCGAGATCGGGCGCGGCGGCAGCTATACGATCCTGCACCCCGATGGCCGCGAGGAACCCGCGGTCGGCGTATCGCTCTATATCGATCCGCTGGTGGATATCGGGCTGGGGATCGAACCGGCGCGACGGATATTCCTGCCGCTGGGCCATGACCAGGCGGCTGCGGCAAAGCTTCGCGCTGAAGGCTGGACCACGGTCGCGGCGCTCTCCGATCACGATCAACCGAACGATTGCACCCACCGGCTCGAAGGATCGATGCCGGTTGAACTTTCCTGATCGTCACCCTGAACTTGTTTCAGGGTCCATTCGGCGGCTAGGCACTGGCCTCGCGATGGATGCTGAAACAAGTTCGGCATGACGGCGAATTAGCAAAGGCAGAATATGGCCAACGTCACCGTCATCGGCGCCCAGTGGGGCGATGAGGGCAAGGGCAAGATCGTCGACTGGCTGGCAAGCCGCGCCGACGTCGTCGTCCGCTTCCAGGGCGGGCATAATGCCGGCCATACGCTGGTGGTCGGCAACAACGTCTATAAGCTGAGCCTGCTGCCGTCGGGCATCGTGCGCGGCACCTTGTCGGTGATCGGCAACGGCGTGGTGCTCGACCCCTGGCATTTCCGTATGGAGGTGGCGAAGCTGCGCGAGCAGGGCGTCGACGTGAATCCCGACAATCTCCAGGTTGCCGAGACCTGCCCCCTGATCCTGCCCTTCCATCGCGACCTCGACGCGCTGCGCGAGGATGCGAGCGGCAACAAGATCGGCACCACCCGCCGCGGTATTGGCCCGGCTTATGAGGACAAGGTCGGCCGCCGCGCGATCCGCGTGTGCGACCTGGCCCATCTCGACAATCTCGAGCCCGAGCTCGACCGCCTGTTCGCGCATCACGACGCCTTGCGCGCAGGCTTCAACCAGCCGCCGGTCGACCGCGCCGCCTTGATGGCCGAGCTGCGCGACGTCGCCGAATTCCTGCTCCCTTATGCCAAGCCGGTGTGGCGCACGCTCGACGAGGCGAAGGCACGCGGACGGCGCATGCTGTTCGAGGGCGCGCAGGGCGTGCTGCTCGACGTCGATCATGGCACCTATCCGTTCGTCACCTCGTCCAACACGATCGCGGGCACGGCCGCGGGCGGATCGGGGCTGGGGCCGGATGCGGCGGGCTATGTGCTGGGAATCACCAAGGCCTATACGACGCGCGTCGGCGCGGGCCCCTTCCCGACCGAGCAGGACAATGAGACGGGCACGCGGCTCGGCACGCGCGGCCATGAATTCGGCACCGTCACCGGCCGCAAGCGCCGCTGCGGCTGGTTCGACGCGGTGCTGGTGCGCCAGGCGGTCGCGGTCTCGGGCATCACGGGCATCGCGCTGACCAAGCTCGACGTGCTCGACGGCTTCGAGGAGCTCAAGATCTGCGTGGGCTACACGCTCAACGGCAAGGATTACGACTATCTGCCGCCGCATCCGAGCGACCAGGCGTCGGTCGAGCCGGTCTACGAGACGATCGACGGCTGGAGCGGATCGACCGCAGGCGCGCGGTCGTGGGCCGACCTGCCCGCGCAGGCGATCAAATATATCCGCCGGATCGAGGAATTGATCGGCTGTCCGGCGGCGATCGTCTCGACCAGCCCCGAGCGCGAGGATACGATCCTGGTCCGCGATCCCTTCCGGGATTGAGAATCAGCGGCTCGACAGGATAAAGCTGTTTCCGTCCGGATCGCGGAAGCGGCAGAACGTCCCCCACGGCTGCTTTTCGGGCGGAGCAATATCGACCCCGCGCTCGCTCAACTGGCGATAAGTGTAATCGACGTCATCGCACTGGAACGAACCGTTGAAGAAGGTGCCGATCCGGTCCTCCTGCCCCTCGGGCGTGAACAGCACGATGCCGGTCTGCGCGCCTGGGATGCTGAGTTCGATCCAGCGTTGCGTGCCCATCGGCTGATCGGTCGCGACGTTGAATCCCATCTTCTCGGTCCAGAACGTCAGGGCCTGGTCCTGATCGCGGGTCGGGATGCTGACGAACTTGAGCTGTTTGATCATGCGCTGCCTCCTTCGCTGCAACGGCTAGAATGCGGTCTTGTGCGAGAGAAGAATAGCAACCAATGCTATAGCAATGAGCAACATTCTGCAGATCGATCGCTACCTGGTCGATACCCTGATGCGCGACCTGGTCGGGCATGATCACCGCCCGTCCGCTTTCCTCGTCTATCTCGCCTTGCTCGCTCTCGCTGCGTCGGGAGGCCCACCCCTGAGTCATGCGCAGCTGGCGGAACAGACCGGCCTTTCCAAACGGGCGGTCCAGGATGCCATCCGCCATCTCGTCAGGCGTGGCCTGGCGTCGATCAGACGCGGCGGCCGAACCGAGCCCGCTCTCGTGCAGCCGCTGTTCCCGTGGCGTGATCGCTCCTGATTTTTAGAGGGTAGCCCCCTCATACCCGTTCCCCGGCGAAAGCCGGGGCCCAGCTTCAGCGGCAGGGCTGGGCCTCGGCTTCCGCCGGGGAAAGCCTGATCAGCCGCGCGGCAGCCCTACGCCGCCCAGCGGCATCGTCTCGGCGATCTTCTCAAACCCCGCGATCAACGGGCGCCCCTTGGTCATCGCCGCCTGGACGGCGGGCAGCTTGAGTGAATTGTCATGGCTCTGCTTGCTGTCCCACGCCTCGGTAATAACCAAGGTATCAGGATCGGCCATATCCTCCGCCACGACATAATTGAGGCAGCCCGGCATGATGCCGGTGCCTTCCAGCAGGATCGCAGCCAGCTCCGAACGCTTGCCGGGCTGCGCCTTGATCCGTGCGATCATGCCGTACATCAGGGTTCCTCCTCTTGCAGCGGCGGGGCCGCTCATCGCCAGAACGACGCCCGCTGCCATCATGGTCCGGCGATCGATCACCGCAGGTCGGGCGGGGTTGCTTCGGCCTTGAGCATAGCGATCGCCTCGTCGAGCTGCATCACCTGCTGGCCTTCGCTGCCGAGTCGGCGGATAGCGACACTGCCCTCTTCGGCCTCGCGCTTGCCGACCACCAGCAAGGCCGGAACCTTGGCCAGGCTGTGCTCGCGCACCTTGTAATTGATCTTCTCGTTGCGCGTGTCGCTCTCGGCGCGGAGGCCGGCGGCGCGCAATTTCGCGACCACCTCTTCGGCATAGCCGTCCGCGTCGGACACGATCGTCGCCGCCACTGCCTGCACCGGCGCGAGCCAGAGCGGGAAGCGGCCGGCATGATGTTCGATCAGGATGCCGATGAAGCGTTCGAACGTGCCGAGGATCGCGCGATGCAACATCACGGGACGATGCTTCTCGCCATCCTCGCCCACATAAGAGGCGTCGAGCCGCTCCGGCAGGACCGTGTCGGTCTGCATCGTGCCGCACTGCCAGGTCCGCCCGATCGCGTCGGTCAGGTGGAATTCGAGCTTGGGCGCGTAGAAAGCCCCCTCGCCCGGCAGCTCTTCCCAGCCATAATCCTCGGTGTCACGCCCCGTGGCCTTGACCGCGTCGCGCAGCGACTGCTCGGCCCAATCCCACATTGCATCGGTGCCGAAGCGCTTCTCCGGACGCAGCGCGAGCTTGATCGCATATTTCTCGAAGCCGAGATCGCGATAGACGATATCGAGCAGGTCGCAGAACTGGCGAACTTCCTCGATCAGCTGATCCTCGCGCACGAACAGATGCGCGTCGTCCTGCGTGAACTGGCGCACGCGCATGATGCCGTGGAGCGCGCCATGCGCCTCGTTGCGGTGGCAACAGCCGAACTCGGCCAGCCGCAGCGGCAGATCGCGATAGGATTTGATGCCCTGGCGGAAGATCAGGACGTGCGCCGGGCAGTTCATCGGCTTGAGCGCCATCAGGTCGGACTCGCCCGACAGGACTGGCCCCTCCTCCTCCGCATTGGGGATTTCGTCGGGGACGACGAACATATTCTCGCGATATTTGCCCCAATGGCCGGACTGCTCCCACTGGCGCGCGTCCATCAATTGCGGCGTCTTGACCTCGCGATAGCCCGCCGCGTCGAGCCGGCGGCGCATATAGGCCTCCAGCTGGCGCCACAGGATATAGCCTTTAGGATGCCAGAAGACGCTGCCATGCGCCTCCGCCTGGAGGTGGAACAGGTCCATCTCCTGCCCGATCTTGCGATGATCGCGCTTGGCGGCCTCCTCCAGCCGCACGAGATGCGCGTCGAGCTGCTTCTTGTTGAGCCAGCCAGTGCCGTAGATGCGGCTGAGCATCGCGTTCTTCTGATCGCCACGCCAGTAAGCGCCCGACACGCGCGTCAGCTTGAACGCCTGCGGATCGAGCTTGCCGGTCGAGGCCAGGTGCGGGCCGCGGCACATGTCGAACCACTCGCCCTGGCGATAGACAGTCAGTTCCTCGCCCTCGGGCAAATCCGCCGCCCATTCGGCCTTGAACGTCTCGCCCTGCTTCTTCCAGGTGGCGATCAGGTCCTCGCGCGACCAAACCTCGCGCACGAGCTTTTCGTCGCGAGCGATGATCGCGCGCATCTCGGCCTCGATCGCGGGCAGGTCCTCCTCGGTGAAAGGCCGGTCCTTGGGCGCGAAATCGTAATAGAAACCGTCGTCGGTCGACGGGCCGAAGGTGATCTGCGTGCCGGGGAACAGCGTCTGCACCGCCTCCGCCAGCACGTGCGCATAATCGTGGCGCGCTAGCTCGAGCGCGTCCTTCTCGTCGCGCGAGGTCACCAGCGCGAGGCTCGCATCCCGTTCGAGCGGACGCATGATGTCGCGCAGCTCGCCATCGACGCGCGCGGCGATCGCTGCCTTGGCCAGGCCCGGCCCGATCGCGGCCGCGATGTCCGCCGGGGTAGTGCCGGGCGCGACTTCGCGCACGGAACCGTCGGGCAGGCTGATCTTGAGCATCGCGGACATGGAGTGAGGCGTTCCTGGATGAGACGTTTCAAATGGTGCCGCCCTATGCCCAAGAAAAGGGCGGGAAGTCCATGTCTGTATGGCCGGCGGCGTCGCCGCCCCGTGCCGGCGGTTTCCGCGCGGGCGGAACGATCAGTAGGAAACGGTGAGCGTCACCGAGTCACGATAGCTTCCGACCCAGGCATTCTGTTGCGCGGGAATGCGGCCATAGATGTTGAGCTTGATGGTGGATCGGGTGGTGGCGGGGAAACCGGCGGCGACACTCTCGCCGCCGCCGCTATCGTCGCCCCAGATGATGGTGCGCGCGGCATTGGTGTAGAGATTGTAGTAAAGCGGGTGCAGCCCAGCCTGCATCGCGCGCGCATTGACGTTGCCCGAAGAGCCGGGACTGAGCGTGATGCTCATCGTCGAATTGGCCGGATCGGGCGAGGAGCAGGATACGGCGATCGTGCCGACCGTGTCGGTCGGGCTGGCTGATTGGGTATTGTAATTGCCGAACACGATGCTGGTCACCGACATCGAGCAGAGGCATGCGCCGGGGGTCGAGCATCCCGCCCAGGCCGCGCCCGCCCAGGTTAACGCGCCGATCAGGGCCAGAAGGCGGGCGATCATTTCGATGGCTCCGTGGGCATGCAGGTCAATGGTCCGATACGAGGCAACTCAACACCCTTCGGGGCGGCGGGCAGGATCACAGAGCAAGTTCCGGCGGTTCGCTTGGCCACCAATACCGTGCCGGCCTTAATATCATTCACGAACACCTCGCCGTCAAAGCCCGTATAGAATGTTACGGTCCCGATTGCGACCGCCGTCCCTGGCTCGAGCGGATCGCCGTTCGGCAAATGCACGACCAATGTCCCGGCCTGCCCGCCGGTAACCTGAAAATTCGCTTTAACGCCAGCCAGATAGCGCGGCACCACGATCAGATTGTCGGTCGCTATCACCGATTCGAGCCGCAGGTCGTTCGGCGAAATCGAAAGCCGATTGGCTTCGTAGGGGCGCAAATTGGTGACGACCGCGATACCCGAACCATTGGTTGCGCCGACCAGCCGATTCTCCTGATAGATGCGCACCCTCTTTTCGCCATCGCCGACATTGACGATCGCGAAGCTGGAATCCAGCCGCCGTGCGGGCAGGACCGACGAGCCCGACAGGATCAAGCTGCCGCTGGCGAGGAAACGTTCGTCGGTCTGGCCACCGAACCGTTCGACCGCGCCCGAAAGATCGATTGCGCTACCACGATAAGCGAGCTGCGCCTGCTGTTGGCTGTTCTGGCCCTGGCTTGCCACAAGGCGATAACCCCACCCCTTGTCGTCGGGCAGATTGAGCTGGCTTTCGACGCGGCGATTATGATTGTCGATCTGCGCGAACGCGGTGCCGCGCGTGCCGAACGCCACCGACAGGCTGAGGCCGACAGTCGTGTTGGAATGGTGGTCGTTGGAATCGCTATGCAGCGCGAAGGCGCTGAAATAGCCCAGTTTGCCGAGCTGCCGGCCATAAGTCGCCGACGAAACGCGCGTGTGCGTGCCATCGCTGAGACGCAGATAGGACAGGTTGGCGGAGAGGCTGCCGAACTGCCGGCCGTTGACACCGCCGCTGAGCTGCAGCGTCTTGCGCGGGCGCTCCAGATCGCGGTCGAGGCCGAGCTGGAGATAATCGGGCGAGCGATATTCATAGCTCGCCGTCAGCGACCAATATTGGCTCACGCGTGACGCGAACACGCGATAAAGATAGCCTGATCGGGAGTCCTTGGTCATTGACGCCGAGCTCGCGAGCCCGATCTCGCCCACCTTGCCGATCACGGCCGTGACCGCGCCGCCGGCATCCTGCGTCCTGGTCGACGCTTCGCCGCGCGTCTCGATCGTCAGGCCGGAGGTCACACCGTAGCGATAGGATCCCGCGACGAAGGGCGGCCCGTAATCGAAGGATGCGCGGCCATAATTATGCCGTTCCGCCCCCGCCTCGACCGAGAAATCGGAGAGGCCCTGACGCAGCAAACGGGTGCTGACATAATAACTGGAGAGGATGCGATGCTCGACGCCGAGCGCATCCTTGACCACCACCGAAACGTCGCCCGCGCCTGAGACGACCGGCAGGCGATTGAGCGAGAATGGCCCCTGCTCCACTTGCCCCTGATAATTGAGCACGTTGTTGACGTAGAGCTGCACGTTCGACGGCAATTGCGCCTGTCCCCCGAACGTCGGCGTCGGAAACGACAGGAAACCCGGCTGCAGGCTGAAGTCGGTACCCCATTTGATGCCGCCGAACCGCAGCGGCTGTTCCCAGGTCGAGATATGCGTGAGCGTATCGCCGAGCGTGAGCCGCGTCAGTCCGCTCGGATCGTCATGGACCGCGAACGTATCCAGCCGAATGAGATCATGGCCTTGGCTATTATTGCCAATCGTGAAGCTGTTTTCGACCAGGCCCAGACGGTCCGAGAACCCCGTTTCGAAAAAGGCTCCGCCCACGGTCGACCGCCCCGCATGCTGCACGCTGAGGTCGTAATTGAGGAAGGCGGTCTGGGCAGCCTCTGACGGCGGCAGCAAAGTCGGCGCACCGGAGATCAGGCTCGATTCGAACGATTCGGCCGGCACGCTGATCTGAAGCTGCTGCAAATCCTTGGCGATACGGAAAGTCAGGCCGGGCACCGTGTTGAGCGGGGCGAAGGCCTGACCGTCGATCTGGACCGGCTGGCCGGTGAACGGCAGCCGCCAACGCTTCATGTCCTCGGCCGGAATCAGCGTGCGGCCGTCACGCACGGTCACGATCGTATCGCCCCGCATCTCGTGGCCGTTGATAGCCACGCTCAGAACCGTCATCGCGCCTTCGTCGGCGGCAGGGTCGAAGCCGGCAATCTCCGCCGGAGCGACCGAGGGCGTGGCGGTCGCATTGCCGCCGACGGGCCGCCGATCCTGGCCGATCGTGGCCAAATCATAGCCGATCGACGGGGCTGCCGGATCGGCGACCGGTTCGCCGATCGCCTGCGTCGCGCCCAAGACGGCGAGGATGCAGGCTGACAAATGCCTAGGGGTGGCCTGCGACACCTTCTTGGGCCCCCACCCGTACGCTCGCATTGAATGTGATCTGGTCGCTCTCCACGGCCAATTGCAGCGCGGTGCCCACAGCTGCCGACTTGGCCGCCGGCATGCGGATCGTTCCTGTCGCCCCCGGCAGAACATAGAGGTTCACGGTCTTGCTCGCGGGCGCCATCGCGCTGCCGGTCAGCTTGACCGTCTTTATCTGGACATGCGTGTTGCCAATGTTGTGCGCCAGTATCTCAAGGCCCTCAGGACCTTGCCGGGCACTCCATTCCATCGACACATTCGGGTTTGGGGTGGGCACGAACAGCGGCACCAGCAGCCGCAGCACGGTCGACAGCCCATTTTCGACGCGTTGGCGCGGCACTTCCTGAATGACGATGCGGTAGCTGCGCTCCTTGATGTCCTGGCCCGTGCGCAAGGCGAAACGCGCAACCTGCTGCTCGCCGCCCTTGAGCAGGAAGACGCCGGGATTGGCGAGTATCTCGCGCGTCGGCGTGAGCACGTCGCCGGTCTGCTCCTGCGTCCAGGCGAGCACGTTCAATTGCAGCAACGTGTCGCTGTTGCCGTGATTGATCAGCGTCATCACCGCATTGGGGTTTTGCGGATCGAGCATGATGCGGATCGGTGAAATCTGCAGATCCGTGGCGAACGCCTGTGTGGCACCGCCTATCAGCAGGAGAGCCGCTAAGAGCCGCCTTAGGGCCTGTTTGGAAATGCGCCTTCCGGCGCGGGCCGGTGCCGCCTCCAAACGCGCGCTTTCGCGCGTTTTCAAACAGGCTTTCAGATCAGAAGCTGTAGGTAACCCGAATGGCATCGACCGGCGCGAGCGCTTCAGCCACGGTACGAACCGCGCCGTCGGCCAAAGCCGTAACTTGCCGCCCGGCCGCCCCGGCAACCGATCGAGAAACGCCAGGATGCAGGCCATCCTCAATGGTGTGTGCATGTTCGCCGCCGACGGTCAACTGCTCGCCCGCGAGGGCGATCCTCTCGCGGCCCACGCCCAGCGCATAGGCTGAGCCTCCGGCGCAACTCGCCGATCGGCTGTCCGTGTGGATCATGCACCGATCGACCACCGTGACGCTGACCGCCAGGTTCGCGCTTCCCGAGCCCGCATGCGCGGGCGCGCTGGCCGCCAAGCCGATCCCGATTGCCCAAAGCCAACGACGCACCGCACGCCCTCCGATCCGAGGGTTCGGAGGCGAAACCATCCGAACCTAGGACGGGTTCTAGGCGCGTCACTCTCTCGGTCGGGTTGAGCGACATGGTTAGAAAACAGGATTGAGCGAAATTAACCAATCCCGTGCCGTCGCCGGCACGGGCCTGGCAAGCCACCTGGACAATCAGAAGTTGATCGTGGCGACGACGGTGTCGGCATAATTGCCCGGCGGGGCGATGGTGCCTTGCGCGATGCGGCCATAAACTGTCTGGGCCTGCGACGAGCCGGTACCGGTGCCCGCGACCATATCGCTGGGGCCTGAGTTACCCCAATTGGTCGAATGTGTCGCATCGGTGTACAGGCTGTACGCCAGGGTGTTGGCGCCCGACGTCATCTTGCGAGTCGACGTGGTTGCACCGGTGCCGCTGCCGGCGCCGAGACCGATCGTCCAGGCCGTACCTAAAACGCAATTTGCGGTCACGGTGCCGGTCGCGTCGACCTGCGCGCCCGAATAAGTACCAAAGACTACGGGCGTCGTATCGATCGTGCACGCGGCGACAACGCTGGCGCTGATGTCCAGGTTGGCCGTTGCGCTGCCCGCCGAAGCAGCAGACGCGATACCCGCCGCGGCGCACAGGCCGACGGCGACCTTGATAGGTTTACGCATGGAACTAACCCCCAAACTAACCCCCGGACGTGTCCCAAACACGTCTGAGACTCGGTGCTTAGCTGCCAGCTCGGATTAACGCAACGGTAATAACGTAAAATTATAGATTATTAACCAAAGACATGGTCGATCGGCCATGTCTCGCAGCAGTTATGCGGCCTATAGCTCGATCACGTAGATAGCTCTTGAGGCGATTGTCTTCGACCATACAATGGAATAGTTATCGTGATGTGGTAAAACCATATCGCCCACCCATCCCCTCCACTCGGCATAGGGGAAAAATAAAATCAAGATCAAATACAGTTTACATTTCAACAAAATCTATATTTCGCCAGGAACGATGCTTTTCTTCCAGAAAATCCTCGATCGTGGTCAGCATGCCGTTGCGCGAGCCACCTCATGTCGCGCCCATGCCGAATGACCGTGCGGCGGAATTGGCGTCTTTCCTGAAGGTCGCCCCGGCGGCAACGATCATACGGCAAGCGCGGCGGAGGGCCGGAAAAACAAACGCCCGGACCGTTTTCCGGTCCGGGCGCCTGCGTGACGATCGCTCGTCAGCCCCCTTTTCAGCGGGCCCGCTCGCTTCCGTCCTGCGACGTGCGGGGCCTCACTTCTCCCCGAACCATGGCCTGAGCCTGTGTTCGTAAGCTTGTGCTAGGACAAGCAACGGGCCACTGTCATCGCTCTTGTTCACCTGCCGCTCAGAATAAGCGATCGCTGTGCCTCCACGGCAACAGCCGGATTTCACACGACGACCAGGCGATCCTCGCCCAGGGCGGCAAGCCAGCCGACCATTCCCCCATGGAGAAAGCGGCTGTCCAGCGCCGAGGCGTCCAACTTCGCCTCCGCAAGCCCGGTCTGGCAAAGCATCACCTCAGCCCCAAGCTCGAAACAGCTTTCGAGCAGCGCGTCCCGCTCCTGGGCGAGCGCGACCGCGCCCGAATCGAGCAGAATACGCACGCTCCCGCCCAAGGCGGCCTGCGCAGCGGCGAGCGTCAACGCGGTGCGGAAGCGGACAGGATCGGCACTCGCGACAATGATGCCGACCCCCGTCATGCGCCGCACCCGCAGCCCGGGTCCTTGGGCAGGCCGATCATGCGGAAACGGAAGTTGAGCGCGTCGATCAGGAGCAAATTACCTGCCGGATCGACGCCGAAGGGCATGATCGCGCGAATCGCCTCGATCGCGGCGAGGCTGCCGAGCACGCCCGTCAGCGCGCCGAGCACGCCCTGGTCGGCACAGGAGATATCGGGCCGGTCGGGATCATCGCCGACCAGGCAGCGATAGCAGGGCTTGTCCGCCTCCCAGCCGCGAAACACTGCCAATTGCCCATCGAACTGGCCCACCGCCGCCGACACCAACGGAATATGCAGGCCGCGCGCCGCATCGGCCACCGCGAGCCGCGTCGCGAAATTGTCGCTGCCGTCGATCACCACATCCGCGCCTGCGATCAAGTCGGCGGCATTATCGGCGGTCAGGCGCAGCTGACGCCCCGTGACCCTGACGTCGGGGTTGAGCAGCGCGACCGCGACCTCGGCCGCTTCGACCTTGGGCTGCCCGATATCGTCGGTCGCGTACAGCACCTGGCGCTGGAGGTTCGACAGCGCGACCACATCATCGTCGATCAACGTCAGCCGACCCACGCCCGCCGCCGCCAGATATTGGATTGCAGGCGCTCCGATTCCGCCGGCGCCGACCAGCACGACATGCGCATCGAGCAGCCGCTGCTGCCCCGCCCCGCCAATCTCCTTGAGGATGATGTGGCGGGCGTAGCGATCGAGCTGCTCGTCGTTCACCGCCCGGTCGAGCCGAACCCACCCGCCCCGCGCGCGGTGTCGTCCAGCTCCTGCACCTCGCTGAAACGCGCGTGCTGGACGGGCGCCGGCACCAATTGCGCGATACGTTCGCCGCGCGCGATCGGGAAAGGATCGGAACCGAGATTAGCAAGGATCACCTTCACCTCGCCGCGATAATCGGCATCGATCGTGCCCGGCGTGTTGAGGCAGGTGATGCCATGTTTGAGCGCCAGGCCCGAGCGCGGGCGGACCTGCACCTCGTAGCCGACCGGTATCGCGATCGCGAAGCCGGTCGCGATCGCGAGTCGCGCGCCGGGCTCCAACACCACCGATTCGGCCGAGACAACGTCCATGCCTGCGGCGTGATCGGTCGCATAATGGGGAAGCGGCAGATCCTCGCCATGGGGCAGGCGCTTCAGGCGAATCTCGATATCGGCGAGCGGGCTGGTCATGGCAACGCCATAGCCGAGGCCGTCCGCCAAGAGCTAGGCTGATCCTGGCCGGAGCTGAAGACGTATGCACAGGAGTTGCCGCGCTCCGGCGGCCGCTTCACGTCTGCTTAAACCTTAGGCGCTAGGCGCGGCTCGCCTTTTCAAGGAGATGCGGCGGTGTCACCCGAAATTCTGGGCATACGGATGTGGCTTATCCTGCTGGTGGCGTGTGCCGTGGCCGCAATTCCTTTCCTGCTTGCGGGCTTTCTCTTCGACATCAAATTCCTGATGATGTTCGTGCAATGGCCAGCGATCAGTTTCATCCCCGTCCGCTTGCTTCGGCGCTACCCTGCGACCTACGCCTTTGCAGGTGCGATCGAGGGCATTTTCCTGATGAGCTTCGCGGCGCTCTTCGGTCTTATGATCTGTTATGCGGCGGCAGCTGGCAACGCGCCACTGATTGATGCCGGACTTCTGCGAATCGATCGCGGGTTAGGCTACGATTGGCAAGTCTATGCGCATTTCGCCGCCGCCCACCCATGGCTGCTTCAGACCTTGCGCTACGCCTATGGCAGCAATCTGACTCAGCCTGTGGTGATAGGCGCCATCTTGTTTATGGCATCCCAAGAACCGCGCTTCGAGAAATTCATTCTGGCGACTATCGTGAGCATGGCGATAACGGTATGTGTCTTCCTCCTATTGCCGGCCACTACCGCCTGGACTTTCCAAGGACAGGAGAGTCTTGCAGCGAAAATTCTCCCTGATCTACCCACCACTACCAACAGCTGGATCGGCGATCTGCTGCACATACGGAGCGGCTCAGGACGACATTTGGTTCGACCGTCGGGCATCATTGCCTTCCCGAGCTTTCATTGCGCCTCTGCGATCCTCAACATCTGGGCGGTCTGGCGGGTTCGGATGATGCGGCTGCCGTTCCTCGCCTTTAACGCGGTCATGATTGCGGCGACGCCTTTGATCGGTGGCCATTATATCGCGGACCTGATCGGCGGCGCCGTGGTGGCAGCGATCACGATAGCCTCGCTGGATAGCCTGCATCGCTACCTCCTCGGCTTGCGGTGGTTCAGCCTTTCATTTCCTGCGATGTGGGGCACGAGAGCCACCACTCGTAAACACCTGCTCCCGTATTGAGGACCGGCCATATTGGTGAGAGCGGTCAGGCCTCAGGCCAGGTGGCTCTCATCGGCACCGCATCGTCAAAGTGGGCGAGATCCAGCTGAAGGATGCCGTCCACATCGCTGATCACATCGACATAGTCATGATCGATCAGGATATCGCCGCGTTGATAGGAATGGCCGCCGATCGACTGACTCGCCAGCAAGGTATCGAGCCCGGAAACGGTAATCGTCAGCGTGAAGGGGTCGCCGCTGAGCAATGCCGCGAGCATCTCGCTGTCCTCCTCGATCGCATGCGCGATCGTCCAGGAAAGGCCCATCGTCGGATTGGTCGGGCGCACGAGCGGCAGGTTGACCAGCCGGCGCATGACGTGCCCCTCGGGCGACCGGCGCCGCTCGAGCCAGGACATCTGGGCGGTGGCGTCGGCGAGTGGCCGGGTGCGCAGCGACGCCACGCGCACCATCAGCGCCCGTTGCCCCTCGAAGCTGCCGATCACCGCCACCTTGCTGAACATCAGGCTCGCGCGGGGGCGCGAAAAGCGCGCGAAAATCAGCCCTGTCATCGTCGCCGAGAAGAACAGGCCGACCAGGATTTCCAGCGCGGCGATGCTATGGCCGAGCCGCGTCGCGGGCGCCATATTGCCATAGCCGACCGTCGCCAGCGTCTCGACCGAGAAGAAGAAACCGTCGACGATCGAGCCGGGCGGCAAATTTCCGATCGCCCCGGGCAGCGCGGCGTAAACCAGGCCGAACAGCAGGTTCAACACCAGGAAGACGAGCGCGGTGAGGCCGATGAAGCTCGGCCAGTTCATCTCCATCGTCGCATAATAAAGGTCGCTGAACGCGGACGGCGCGCCAAGCTTCACCGCCCGCGTGCCACCGATCACGACCTTCTGCTTGCGGATCCTGTGCATCACGCGAACGTCAGCGAAGCGGCGCGCCTCGTCAATGGAGCAGGATCATCGCCGCGGCCGTCGCCGCAGCGGCCACACCCGCGACCAGTGCGTAACGCCAGCCATTGCCCAGCCACACCACCTCCACCTCGCGCAGCGGCGGCGGTGGGGGCGCGGCACCGGGCTGCGGGTAAAGCGCCTCGAGCCGGCGGAGAAGATCGGGCAGGCGCAGCTCGGCGAGCCAGGCTTCCGGGCCGAGCTCGTCGCGCAGCCATTCCTTCACGAAAGGACCCGACACCTCCCACATATTGAGATCGGGATCGAGCGCGGTGGCGACACCCTCGACCATCACCATCGTCTTCTGAAGCAGCAGCAGGTGCGGCTGCGTCTCCATGTCGAAGTCACGCGTGATCGCGAACAGTCCGTCGAGCATCTGGCCAATCGAGATGTCCTTGACCGGCAGGCCCCGGATCGGCTCGCCCACCGCGCGCAATGCGGTCGCGAACTCGGCCTGGTTGTGGTGCGGCGGAACGTAACCCGCCTCAAAATGGATTTCGGCGACGCGCTCGTAATTGCCCGTGATCAGGCCATGCAATATCTCGGCGAGCCAGAGCCGCGCCTGGCGGTTGATCCGGCCCATGATGCCGAAGTCGATCGCCGCGATCCGGCCGTCGGGCAGCGCGAACAGATTGCCCTGATGCAGATCGGCATGGAAGAAGCCGTCGACGATCGCCTGGCGCAGAAAGGCCCGGACCAGGCACGACGCCAGTTCGTGCGGCTTGAAGCCCGCCGCGATCAGCGCCTCGCGCTTGGACAGCTTGACCCCGTCGATCCACTCGAGCGTGAGCACGCGCCGTGTGGTGCGCGACCAGTCGATTGCGGGGACCATGAAGCCGGGCTCGGCCGCCATATGCTCGGCCAGCTCGGACGCCGACGCCGCCTCGCGCCGCAGATCGAGTTCGCGCAAGGTCCACTGCCGGAACGTGGCGATGGTAAGGCGTGGGCGCAGCCGCGCCAGCTCTCCGCCCAGCGCCTCGGCCTGCGCTGCCGCCCATTCATAGGTGTCGATGGCGCGTGCCATCTCTTCCTCGATGCCGGGACGCAACACCTTGACCGCGACTATGCGGCCATCGGTCGTGACCGCGCGATGGACCTGCGCGATCGACGCCGCACCGACCGGCTCGGGGTCGATCGAAGCGAATAGGTCCTCGACAGGTTTTTCGAGGCTGCGCTCGATCGCGTCCCGGATTGCCGCGAAAGGCACGGGCGGCACCGCATCCTGCAGCCGGGCCAGATCATGCGCCGCGGCCTCCCCGACCAAATCAGGCCGGGTGGCGAGCGCCTGCCCCAGCTTGATCGCCGCCGGGCCGATCGCCTGGAACGCGTCGGCGTAGCGCGGCGTCTTCGGCACGCGCACGCCGATATGCGCGATCTTGATCAACCGGCGGACGGGCGCGGGCGTATTGGGATCCCGCTCGAGCCCACGCAAAGCACCGTGGCGCGCAAGGATCCGGCCCCAACGGATGAGCCGCCAAAGATGGGTGGCGGGGCGGGTCACCCAATCCTCCCCGCGTTTTCGCGGGGAGGGGGACCGCCGGCGCAGCCGGTGGTGGAGGGGCCGCTGCCTGTGCGGAAGATCCCCTCCACCATTGCGTTGCAATGGTCCCCCTCCCCGGCAAATGCCGGGGAGGATTTGAAGATGCCCATCAAATCTTCCAGCCCGAATGGATCGCGACCAGCCCGCCCAGGATCGGCTCGGCCTTCGCCTGGATGAAGCCCGCGTCGGCGATCATGGATTTGAACCGCTCCATGTCGGGAAAACGGCGAATCGATTCGATCAGATAGCGGTAGCTTTCCTCGTCATGCGCGATCGCCTTGCCGAGCTTGGGTACGATCTTGTGCGAGTAGAAATCATAAATGTCGGCGAACCCCGGCCAGAGCGTGGTCGAGAATTCGAGGCAGAAGAAGCGCCCGCCGCGCTTGAGCACGCGGTGCGCCTCGCGCAGCGCCTTGTCGATATGGGTCACGTTCCGGATACCGAAGGCGATCGTGTAAGCGTCGAATTCGGCATCGCCGAAGCTCAGCACCTCCGCATTCTGCACCGACCAGGAAAGGCCGTTGAGGCCTTTCTTCTGCGCGCGCTCCTGCCCGACCTCCAGCATTGCCGGGTTGATGTCGGAGACAGTCACGTCCGCGCCCTTGGCCTTCATGCGGAAAGCGATGTCGCCGGTGCCGCCCGCCATGTCGAGGATGCGCTCGCCCGCGCGCGGTTTGACCCGCGCGACGAAGCGATCCTTCCACACGCGATGCATGCCGCCCGACATCGCATCGTTCATGATATCGTAGCGGCGCGCCACGCGCGCGAACACTTCGCCGACCTTCGCGGTCTTTTCGGTGGGGCTGACTTCGGAATAGCCGAAGGAGACGGTCTCGGTCATGACAAGCGCCCATAGCGGGGCCGTTCCCGATGGGCTAGCGCTCCCGCATGCCCGAGCTGCCCGAAGTCGAAACCACCGTGCGCGGCCTGCGCCCTGTGCTGGAAGGCCGCCGCCTGACCAAAGTGGAAGCGCGGCGGGCCGATCTGCGTCACGCCATCCCCGTCGACCTGCGCCAGCGCATGACCGGCGCCATCGTGACCGGACTCGGACGGCGCGCCAAATATGGACTGATCGACACGGATCGCGGCGACACGCTGATCTTTCATCTGGGCATGTCGGGCCGATGGCGGATCGACCCGGACGAGATCGGCAAGCATGATCATCTGATTCTGGAGACCGACGCCGGCCATAGGCTCGCGCTCAACGATCCACGCCGGTTCGGCTCGCTCGATCTGGTACCAACCGCGGATCTCGACGATTTCCCCGCGTTCAAGGCGCTTGGGCCCGAACCGCTCGGCCCTGAACTCTCGACCGATTATCTCGCGCAGAAGCTGGAAGGCCGGATCGCGCCGATCAAATTGCTGCTGCTCGATCAGCGCGTGATCGCAGGCCTGGGCAATATCTATGTATGCGAGGCGCTGAACGTCGCGCGCATCGACCCGCGCAAACCGGGCGGCCAGGTTTCCGGTCCGCAGCTCAAGCGGCTGGTCGACGCGATTCCCCGGGTGCTCGAATCCGCGATCGAAGCGGGCGGCTCCAGCCTGCGCGATTATGCGCGGCCTGACGGCGAGCTCGGCTATTTCTCGAAACAATTCCGCGTTTATGGCCGCGAGGGCGAAACATGCCCCTATGATGGCGGGATCATCAGGCGGCAGGTGGATGGCGGACGCTCGACCTTCTTCTGCCCGAAATGTCAGAAGTGAGCTGGATTGCGTCCCCCGGCTTTCATCGGGCAGCGGCGCGGCAATCCAGCCCGACCCCGTCGGTCGCACGAGGTAGCGAAACAACATCCTACCAGCGTTGACGAATCGAGGAGCCTTATGTAGAGGCCGCCCTTCTCGGCGCGAGCCTGCTCGCCGCCGCAATCCCTTTTGATCGAGGTCAGTTCAAAAATGGCGAACACGCCGCAAGCCAAGAAGCGCATCCGTCGCAACAATGCCCGCGCCGAAGTCAACGGTGCGCGTGTCAGCCGCATCCGCACCTTCCTGAAGAAGGTCGCGCTGGCTTTGACGAGCGGCGACAAGGGCGCGGCGGCGGCGGCGCTGGCAGCGGCGCAGCCGGAATTGATGCGCGGCGTGTCGAAGGGCGTGCTCCACAAGAATACGGCTTCGCGCAAGTTCGCCCGCCTGACCAAGCGCGTTTCGGCGCTCGGTTAAGCCTTATTTTCCGTTAGGAAATTTCGCCCGCCGATCGCCCGATCGGCGGGCTTTTTGCTGCTTTTGCGAAGTGGCCCGCAATGCGCGGATATTCCATGATTCTCTGAAACGTCACAGCTTCGTCACATGAAAATCTTGTGAAAATCTCTTACATCGCAGCCACTTACAGTCTTTCTCTTTAAAATTTGGCGCGTTTCCGATGTCAAGCGCATTATTTCAGAATCGTGACGGTTCTGGCGCTTGAAACCCGCCGCGCGATGTTCCTAATGTTCGCCTGTTCGGCCGGTGATTCTCCGGCCGGGCCAACCGGACTGGTAGTGTGAAAACGCGCGTACGGGGGCTCGTATGCGCGGTGCTTAGTTTCGTCTGAAACAACCGTGCCGGCGTCAATGGGGGCGCTTCCGGCAATGGGAGAGGTATGCGTGGAGCAGGTAATCGAAGCGGGCGGCATTGGTGCGGGGCAGCTTCCCTTCGAAGCCGCCTGGGATGGGATCCGCACGAGCCTGCGCAAGAGCTGCGGCGAGCGCATCTTCGACGGCTGGCTGAAGCCGCTGCGGCTGGCGGCCTGCGACGCCGATTCGGGCGAGGTGCGCCTGGCCGCGCCGTCGGCGTTCATGGCGACTTGGGTCCAGAATCATTTCGCAGAGCAGATCGGTGCCGCCTGGAAGGCAATGCTGCCCCAAGTGCGTCACGTCATCATCGAAGCTTCCGCCGACGCGCCCGCGCGCAGCACGGTCGAAGCGGTCGCGACTCCCGAGCCCGAGGTCAAATCGGCTGAGGCCACGCCCGCGGCGCCAGTCAACCGGGGGACCGCGCTCGACGCGCGCTACACGTTCGATAGTTTCGTGGTCGGCAAGGCCAATGAGCTCGCTTACAACGCCGCGAAGACCTTGGCCGAGGGCGGCAAGCTCGCCTTCAACCCGCTCTTCCTCCATGGCGGCACCGGGCTCGGCAAGACGCACCTGATGCACGCGATCGGGCATGAATACCGGATCCGTCATCCCGAGGCGCAGATCCTCTATATGTCGGCCGAGAAGTTCATGTTCGAGTTCGTCTCGGCGCTTCGGGCCAAGGACACGCACAGCTTCAAGCAGCGCTTGCGCGCCGCCGACGTGCTGCTGATCGACGACGTCCAGTTCATCGCGGGCAAGGATTCAACGCAGGAAGAATTCTTCCACACGATGAACGAGCTGATCTCGGCCGGACGCCGCCTCGTGATCAGCGCCGACCGCTCGCCCCAGAATCTCGACGGGATCGAGAGCCGCATCCTGTCGCGCCTGTCGTGGGGGTTGGTCGCCGACATCAATCCGGCGGATTTCGAGCTGCGTTACAACATCATCGTCAAGAAGCTCGAATCGCTTCCGGCCGGCACCGTGCCGGACGAGGTCGCGCTGTTCCTCGCCAAGCGCATCTCGGCCTCGATCCGCGAGCTCGAAGGCGCGCTCAACCGCGTGATCGCTTTTGCGACGCTCAACAATCGGGCGATCGATCTCGATTTCGCGCAGGAAGCGCTCGCCGAGCAGCTCCGCGCCAGCCAGCGCCGCGTCTCGATCGACGAGATCCAGCGCAAGGTGTGCGAGCATTTCCGCATCCGCCAGACCGAAATGGGTTCGGCACGCCGCGCGCGCGAAGTCGCCCGCCCGCGCCAGATCGCAATGTATCTGGCCAAGCAGCTGACCCAGCGTTCGCTGCCCGAGATCGGCCGCCGCTTCGGCGGGCGCGATCACACCACTGTGATCCATGCCGTCCGCACGATCGAGGCCTTGCGCGTCAAGGATGCTGAGATCGACGCCGACGTGCGGCTGCTGTTGCGCCAGCTCGAGGGCTGAGGAAGACCGCGCCGATCGTTCTTTTGCCAACCGGCGCGTGCCTTTGCCGCTTGTCGGCTCGACAGGGCCGGGGCTAGACCGGGCCGGTGACCCAAGCTTCCATACCGGATGTCGAGCCGTTCCTCGCGACCTTGCGCGCGATCGAGCGGGCCTGGGCGATGCTCGATGTCGCCGAAGGCGCGAGCGGTTCCCTTCCGATCGACGATATCGAGGAGGCGGCACGTCTGGGAGCCGCCAGCGCGCATGGCCTCGTCCGCGCCGCCGGGCTGATCGCGCGATCCGATCCGGAACGCGCGCATCGACTACTCGAACGAGCTGTCGCGCTCGATGCCCCGCCCGCCCCAGCCCAACTCGCTCTGGCACGCAGTTTTCGCAGCCGCGGCGACGAAGCGCAGGCGAGCCGGTGGCTACGCGGCGCGATGCTGCGCGCGCGGCCGGATGGCGCATTGCTCCTGGAGTTGGCCGCGATCGAACGCGATCATGCGCGGGCGATCGTCGATGCCGCGCAAACCTTCCCGTGTCGCGATGCGACGACCGCGGCGAAGGCCGCAAGCGCATTGCTGGCGCATGGCAAAAGGAAAGAGGCACGCATCGCCGG
>JAEKMC010000160.1 GCA_019508115.1 Sphingomonas sp. | reverse complement strand
CGACGAGAACTTGTCGTAGGCCAGCAGGTTCTTGGCCGACGTGGCGTACTGGATGGTCTTGGTGACCTGGCCGGCCGCGTCGTAGACGTACTCCGTGACTGAGCCCGCCGCATCGATCTCACCAATCTTGCGACCGGCTACGTCGTACTTGTAGTTGGTGACTTGCGAATTGACTGTATTTACGGTGATAGCCGTCAAGCTGTGCTTGATCAGCCCCATCCCTGCGTCAAACGTCTGGATGCCCGCCTGCCGCTCGGTGTATCGAACGCTCTGCCTGAGCTGTCCCATCGCGTCATAGCGGTATTCGGTCAATCCATATTCTGGGTCGATCTCGTATTGCAGCCGGTTGTCGGCGTCGTAGAGGAAACGGCTCTGTTGCCCTTTGGGGTCGATGGTCCTGGCCAGATTGCCCTGCGCGTCGTAGCTGTACGTCGTGACAAGGTTGAGCCCGGCCGGGTCCACGCTCTGGCTGGCCTTGCGTCCGAGCTGGTCGTAGGTGTACAGCGTCACTGTGCCGTTGGGGTCGGTGACCGTGCTCACGTGCCCATTGGCGTCGTAGCTCGTGCGCGAGGTCAGGTTCAGCCCATTCGGGTCCACGATCGTGGCTGTCGCTCTGCCCTTGGCATCAAGCTGGCTCTTGGTCGTGACGCCGTTGGGGTTGGTGACGTAGAGCTGCCCGTTGGCGTCATCAAAGACGCTGGTGGTGGTCAGGTTCAGCCCGTTGGGGTCCACGCGTGCCTTCAGCACGCGGTTGAGCAGGTCGTATTCATAGACGGTCTGCGTCTGCACTCCGCCCGCTGCCGCGCGGATGCTGCTCAAGAGGTTGGCGGTGCTGAAGCCGGTGGCCTTCAGGCTGTAGCGCAGCGTCTGGCTGACGTTGCCGCTGGCGTCGTAGACGGTCTCGCCGAAGCCGCCTTCGCCGTCAAGCTGCCCAACGAGCTGGCCGCGGGCGTTGTAGAAGTTCAGCGCCTTGCGGTCACTGGTGCTGTCGGCCGGACGGACTTGTGCCAGCGTGGTTCCTGCGCTGGTGATCTGGCCGAGCTGTCCCGCGCTGGCGAACTGGGTGCGCTGGATCTTGGTCACGAGTCGTGCCGCGGCGTCGTACTGGGTCTCGCTGACGCTGCCGGTGGCGTCCATGCTGCCCACGAGTAGGCCGTCGTTGTCGTAGAAGCTGCGCAGCAGCTGGTCCTGGCTGCTGGCGCCGGGGCCGACCTGGGCGAGCGTGGGCGCTGACCCCAGGTTGGCGATGGCAAGGTTGATGGCGTTGGCGTAACGCCGGGTGAGGAAGAGCCGGCCGCTGGCGTCATAGGTGAACTCGGTCACTTCGCCCAAGGGGCTGACGCTGCGGGTCAGGCGGCCGGCGCTGTCGTAAACGCTCCAGGTCTTGCGATCGGCCGCATTGGCCGCGGGGCGCAAGCTCGCCAGACTCACGTTGGTGGGGTTGCCCGAGCCATCGATGAGGCTGGTGAGGTTGACCTGGGTGGCGTAGGCGACGGTTTGAAGGACCTGGCCGGCCTTGTTGTAGGCCGTCTCGGTGAGCTGGCCCAGCGCGTTGACCTGACCGACGAGGCGGTTCGCTTCGTCGTAGAGGTACCACTGGCGGTTGCCGAGTGCGTCCTGCGTCATGCGCAGCCGGCTGTCGGCGTCGTAGTAGCTCTTGACGCCGCTGATGGCGGGGCCACCTTCGAAGACGAGGTCGGTGACTTGCCCCCCATTGCTGTGGAAGGACGAATCGGCGTACAGCGGCTGGGTGATGGTGGTGGTCACCGAGCGCAGTACGACGCCGTTCTTGACGTAGCGGATGGCGGTGCCGTCGTAGCTGACGCTGAGCTGGTCGCCGGCGGCATACGTGCCGGTATCTGCAATCCAGATGCCACTCTCGTAAATGTAGAGATGGCCATCCGCAGCGGCATAAAACGCCCAGTCGAGCGTGCCCCAGTTGGCATCCGCTGCTGGGTCGGTATTGAGCCCAAGCATCAAATATTTGTTCGTCTGCGTGGGCCTAAAGCTCACGCTCGCGCTACCGGTGTAGCCCACCTTGGAGCGCAAGGCGGAGCTCCATGAGTCGGCTACGCCGCCGGTCTTGGTGGCCGTGTTGCCATCGACCGTGACGCCGCCTTCGCTAACGAACGCGCCATCCGTGAAGGCATAGGGTTGGAAGCGTAAGTCGGTGACCTTGCCGCCGATGCTGTAGAAGGACGAATCGACGTACAGCGGCTGTGCAATGGTGGCGGCTACTGAGCGGAGTACAACACCGTTCTTGATGTAACGGACCGCCGAGCCGTCATAACTCACGCTGAGTTGGTCACCGGCGGCATAGGCGCCGAAGTTGCCGATCCAGTTGCCGTTTTCGTAGATGGTGAGCTGACCAACATCGCAATACCACGCCCAGTTCAGGGAGGTGTAGGAGTTGTCTGTTGTTGGATCCTCATTGAGCCCCACCATGAGCGGCTTGTCCGTCTGAGCCGGTCTGAAGCTCACAGTGGCGCCGCCAGCGATGCCTTGCTTGCTGTAAGCGCCCGAGTCCCAACCGTTCCCTCCCGAGGTCTTGCTCAGCGTGCTGCCGTCCAGCGTGATGTTGGCGCTGGTGACGTAGCGAGCATTTGGCGTGGCGCCACTCTCCACGACGCTGACCGCGCGCCCAAGCTTGTCGAAGGTGCTGGTGGTGGTCAGGCCATTGAAGGCCGTGGTGCGCACACTGCCGCCGGCGTCGTCGTAGCTGTTGACGCTGATCTGGTTGAGCGCGTTGGTGGTGGTGAGCGTGCGGCCCAGCCCGTCGTAGGTGACTTGCGTGGCGCCGTTGCGCGCGTCGAGGGTCTTGATGAGCTGCCCGGCCGCGTCGTAGATGTATTGCGTGAGCGTGGCCCCCTGGCCGTTGCCACTCGCGTCCACGCTGTCGTAGCTGGTGGAGCGCGCGAGCTGGCCGCGCCAGTCGTAGGCATAGTCCACGCGCTGGGTCTTGCTGCGGTCCTGCGCGTTGACCCAGTTGGCCAGATCGCTTTCCGGAGGTTGGGTCCACCAGACGCCGCCGCTCATGTTGTACAGGGCACTGGTGTACTGGATGGTGCTGGTGCGCTGGCCCAGGTTGTCGTAGCGGGATTCGCTCACCCGGCCTTCGGCGCTGATGGTGAAGCGCAGCCGGGTGCCGGTTGAGTCGTAGACGTAGTGGGTGGCCGGGGCGTTGTTGGCAGGCTCGCCCTGGGTCGGGACGGTCTCCATCAGAAGCTGGTTCTGCGCGCTGTAGCCTCGCCGCACGACGTTGCCGGCCGCATCCGTTTGGCGGATGACGTTGCCCGAGCCGTCGTAGTCCATGACGACGACGCGTCCTTCGGCATCGGTGATGCGGGTGACATTCCCCACGCCGTCGTAGCTGTAGCTCGCGGTGCTGCTGACGCCACCCACAGCCGGCGCACTGACCGACAGCAACTGGCCGCTGGCGTCATAGCGGTAGACGGTGGCCTGGCCCAGCGCGTCGGTGACGGTGGTGGCGCGGTTGCCGGTGTCGTAGCCGAAGCTGGTGGTGCCGCCCAGCGCGTCGGTGACGGTCTGGATGCGGGCGCTGGCGTCGTAGGTGAAGCTCAGGCGCGCGCCGTCGCTTTGCGTGATGCTGGCGATGCGCTTGCTTGTGCCGTCGTAGGTGTAGCTGGTGGTGAAGACGCGGCCATCCGTGACGCTGTTGTCCTCGGGGCTCAGGTCGACGGTGACGGTCTGCAGCCGGTTGCTCGTGTCGTAGCCGTAGCGCACGCGCGTGAGGGTGCGGTCCAGCCCGGCGCCTTCGCTGCTCTTGCTCAAGGTGCGCAGTTGCGTGAGCTGGTTGCTGGCGTTGTAGTCGTAGTAGGTGACTTCGCCAGCGGCGGTGGTGACGCTGCCGACGAGGCCCGCGCTGTTGTAGGCGAAGCTCAGGCTGTTGCCGTTGGCGTCGCTGGCGCTGAGCAGCCGCCCAGTGCCGCCAGCGTAGACCTCGGTGGTACGAGCGGAGCCGTCCACGAAGGTCCAGTTGCCGCTGCCCGTGTCGTAGCTGAGGCTGTCGTAGGCACCGCTGCCGTCGGTGCTGATGTAGCGGCTGCGTCCGGCGTCCCAGCTGAAGAGGGCTTCGCTGCCGTCTTCGTCACGGCGCGTGGCCGCCGAGCCGGAGGTGTTGACCGAGCCGCCGCTGAGCCAGACCTTGCGGGTGAGGCCCGGCTGCCAGTTGTCGCCGTTGTCGTCGGTGAAGGCACCCAAGGAGTTGTAGGTGCGCAGGCCCGCCGCATCGGGGCCGCGCCCGGCGAGCAGCTCGTCGCGGGTCTGCACGACCAGATTGCCGCTGGCGGCGTTGACGTAGACCCGGTCGCTCTGGCGCCCGAACGCCGCCGCGCCGCCCACCCCGGCGCCTCCCAACACCGACCCCGAACCCAGGTTCAACCCCAGGCCACCACCCGTCACCACTGCCACCATATCTCGCTCCCTGCCGGATCTCGTTCAGCGCGTCTCGCGCCGCCGGGCTCGACCCCCCGGGCGCTTGCCCGAGGCCCTCAGCCCTCTTGAAGCGTTGTCCTGGTGGCTGGCCTGTGGTTTAGTAGATGTTGCATTTCGTTGCAACTGGCATCCCGCTGCGCGCCCGTCAGTCGAGCTGAATTGGGCGGGCTGTTGGACGCGTTCCACAAGCTTGAAGCGGTCGACCAGCTCGGAATGCGTGAGCCCGCGCGCTTCGAGGTACTTCAGCGCCTCGGGGCTCGCCTTGATAGTCTGGTGGTAGTAGTCCAGCGCCTCGTCCAGGAGCGTCTGGCCGTCGGCGTCGGAGGTCACCGGCGCCGGTAGTTTGCGCACCGTCGCGCGTTGCGCACTCGACGCTGAGCGGCCAAGGACGGGTATACGTCGGCGAGTTCAACCGGTCGACGCAACACACTATGACCCGCCCAGGCGGAAGGAGTGTTGCAGATGAAGCAGCGACCCCGGATCTACTACTCGGATGCCCAGAAGGCCCAGATGTGGGCGCGGTGGAAGGAAGGTTGG
>JAEKMC010000159.1 GCA_019508115.1 Sphingomonas sp. | reverse complement strand
GCCGCCGGAGCCGTGGTGGAGGACGTGCGCGAACAGTTCCGCTCCAACCCGGGCATCATGGAGGGCACGAGCCGTCCCAATTATGCCCGCACCGTCGATCTGGTCACCAAGGCGGCGATCAAGGAGATGATCATCCCGTCCCTGCTGCCGGTGCTCGCGCCGATCCTGGTCTATTTCGTGATCGCCAAGGTTGCGGGGCAGAGCAACGGCTTCGCATCGCTCGGGGCATTGCTGCTCGGCGTGATCGTGTCGGGCCTGTTCGTCGCCATCTCGATGACTTCGGGCGGCGGCGCGTGGGACAATGCCAAGAAATATATCGAGGACGGCAACCATGGCGGCAAAGGCAGCGAGGCCCATAAGGCCGCGGTGACCGGCGACACGGTCGGCGATCCTTACAAGGACACCGCCGGCCCGGCGGTGAACCCGATGATAAAGATCACCAATATCGTTGCGCTTTTACTGCTTGCCGCACTCGCGGCACACGGCGGCTAAAGCATGAGGCCGGCGTTTCCTTCGGGGAATGCCGGCCTTTTCCTATCCAGCCTACATGTTTGCATGTTGCGCATGCAGCGCAGCACGTTCCGCATGCGTAACATGCATTTGTAAAACGCCCCCGATCGTAAATACCTAACTCCGGCATTCGGGGCGGCGGTATGGCATTCAGCGGACGCATTCGATCCTATGTGCGCAAGCTGCGCAGCTTTCCCGCCAATACCGCGCATCGGATCATTTCGATCCCCGCGATCCAGCGGCGGCTCGAGAAGGAGTATCAGGATACTCTGAGCGTCCACGCCTCCGCGCTTCCGGATCTGACCGGGCTCGACGCGCGCATATGCGAAGGGCTGCGGCAGGACGGCATATTCGTGACCTCGCTCGAAGCACTGGGCATGCCCGGAAGCAGTGCGATGTTCGAGACAGCGCGCCGGATGGCGGCCGATTATACGCCGGAGGCGCATCGTCGTGCCGGCGCAGGTGAGAAATATCTTATGTATCCCGGCGCACGGGTGATGATGCAGCCGGTTCTGTTCACCTGGGGCCTCGCCGATCGGCTTCTCAACATCGCCGAATCCTATCTCGGCCTTCCGCCGGCCTATGACGGGATGGCGCTCGTCTATTCGGTCGCCGACGGCAAGGCAGAGGCGACCCGGCGCTGGCACCGCGACCGCGAAGACCGGCGGATGGTGCGGATCTGCATCTATCTGAACGATGTGGATGCCGACGGTGGTCCGTTCGAACTCGATCGACGGGGGCGGGACGCACTTCAGGCCGATGATCCCGGTGCGGTCCGGAGCTGCCCCGGTCCCGCCGGAACGGTGATCTTCGCGGACACGGCGCGCTGCCTGCATCGCGGCAAGCCCGCGGCGCGCGATCGCATGGCAATCTTCTACAGCTATTTCTCGCGCCGGCCGCGCAATTCCTTCTATTGCGAGCGCTCGGGACTGAGCCGAACCCAAATTTCCGCCCTGACGCGCGCGCTTCCCGCCCGGCAGGTAGAAAGCGCCTTGTGGCACCGCGGGCTGCCCCGACTGCTGCGAGTCATTCCCAGCGCTCCGATCTAGCAAAGGCTGGTCCTCTTCGTGCGAGCGTGTATCGTTCGCGCAGGTTTGAGGGGGATTTCTAGCAATATGACCAGCCATTTGCTGAGCCTTGCGGGGATCGTCCTGATCCTGGCGGTGGCATTCGCGCTTTCGTCCAACCGGCGCTGGATCCGGCTGCGCGTGGTGGGTGCGGCATTCGCTTTGCAAGTCGGCATCGCGGTACTGGTCCTCTATGTGCCCGCCGGTCGCGCAGTGATCGCGTGGATGGCGGGCGGTGTCAGCGCCCTGCTTGGCTATGCTGGTGAAGGCACCAAATTCCTCTTCGGACCGTTCGCCGCCTCGCCGTTGGGGCAGAATTTCGCGCTGGAAGCGCTGCCCGTGATCATCTTCTTCGCGAGCCTGGTCTCGATCCTCTATTATCTCGGTATCATGCAATTGGTCGTGCGCTGGCTGGGCGGCGCGATCGAATATGTGGTCGGCATCAGCAAGGTGGAATCGCTGTGCGCGGCGGCCAATATCTTCGTCGGCCAATCCGAATCGCCGCTCGTGATCCGCCCTTATCTCGCCGCGCTCCGGCCGAGCCAGCTGTTCCAGGTGATGGTCAGCGGCATGGCGGGCGTGGCTGGCACGATCCTCGCCGCTTATGCCTCGATGGGTATCCGGATCGAATATCTGCTCGCCGCCAGCTTCATGTCCGCGCCCGGCGCGATCCTGATGGCCAAGATGATGATGCCCGACGATCCGTCCGAAACGCACCTGCCGATCCACGAGATGGTCGATACCAGCCGCGGCGGCGAGGACGAGAAGCCCGCCAACGTGATCATGGCGGCGGCACAGGGCGCGCAATTGGGCGTGCGGCTGGCGGTGATGGTGGGCGCGATGGTGTTCGCCTTCGTCGGCCTGGTCGCGCTCGCCAATGGACTATTGTCGGGCATCGGCGGCTGGTTCGGCGTTGCCGGGCTGACCTTCCAACGCATCCTTGGCTACATTTTCGCGCCAGTCATGTTCCTGATCAGCGTGCCCTGGGATCAGGCGGGCCAGGCAAGCGTCGCGGGCGGCCTGTTCGGCGAGAAGATCGTGCTCAACGAATTCGTCGCTTACATCCACTTCGGCAAGATCGCGTCGACCTTGAGCGCGCACAGTCAGGCGGTCGTGACCTTCGCCTTGTGCGGCTTCGCCAATTTCAGCTCGATCGCGATCCAGATGGCGGTGACCGGCGGGCTCGCGCCCAATCAGCGGCCCCTCATTGCCAAATTCGGATTGAAGGCGCTGCTCGCGGGCAGCTTCGCCAACCTCATGTCGGCGGCGCTCGCCGGGATTCTTATCCCCTGAGCCTGATCGCTTTCGGAGGAAGCGTGAATCAGGCTCTATTCAAGGTCTGATCATTTGAACCAGCGCGCGGCGGCGAACCAGGTGGTGATCGCGACCGCAACCACGAGGCAAAAAGCGCACACCGCGTCGAATGCCCACGGCTCGCGCGCGAAGGGGATGCCGTCGACGTTCATGCCCAGCAGGCCGGTCACGAAGGTCAAGGGCAGGAAGATCAGCGCCACGATCGAAATCAGCAAGGCGCGCTTTTCGAGCAGCTCGGATCTGAGGTCGGTCAATTGCTCGTGGATGAGAGCGGAGCGTTCGCGCACCGCCTCCAGATCCTCGGTCATGCGCGCGAAGCGGTCAGCGGCTTCGCGCAGATGGAGGCGATCGTCCTCCTCCAGCCAGGACGCGTCGAGCTCGGCCAATTGCGTCAGCGCCTGGCGTTGCGGCGAGACGAAGCGCCGATAGGCGATCGCGTCCGAGCGTGCGACCGCGATCCGGCGGCGCGTCTCGAACGCATGTTCGGGCTCGAGCTTCAATTCGCACTCGTCGACCAGGTCATCCAGCTCGCTGATCACGGGATCGACCTCCTTGGTGATGATCATCGCGAGGTGCGAGATGAGGTCGCCGGGATCCTTGATCTCGCCCTTCGTCATCTGATCGATCAGTTTGTCGATGCCCTTGAGCGGGTGGAAGCTCACCGAAATGGCGCGACGTTCCTCCACCCATACGCGGATCGAAACGAGCGTGTCCTCGCCATTCTTGGCGCGCTTGTCCTCGGCCGACGGCCCGCGCAGGTTGATCAGCGCCCCATTCTCGATCGCCTCGCTGCGCGGGCGGGTCTCCATCGCGGTGAGCGCATAGATGACCGTGGACGGCATGCCGCCATGATCCTGCAGCCATTTGAGCGTGTCGCTCTCGCGACCGTCGAGATGTACCCAGACGAAGATGGCGGGAGAGCGTCGCGCGGAGCAAGCCTCGGCCGCATCGACCGCATGCCCCTTGCCGTCGGCTTTCAATTCGAGCGCCCAGCGATTCATATATCCGTCCAGATCAGGTGAAGCGTGAGGCCGGGCGCGGGAATATGCGGGCAGGCGCCTGCATAGCGTTGTGCGTCGGCGCGCGCGCGGTCGAGGATCGCGTCCGGAACCGCACCCTCGATATAGAGCCGGTCGGCCAGGCCGAGCAGGCGCGCGGCGCGCAAGGTCAGCGCCTCGGGGTCGGCCGACCCTATCTCGATCCGTTCGATCCGACCTGGGCCGGCATCGGCAGCGGCGATTCCCGCCGCGGGATCGTCATGTTCGGCCAGCGGATCGAGCGGTCCGCCCGCGGCGAGCAGGGCGCCGATCGCGCGGCGGCGTACCTCTGTGTCGGGGAAGCGTGCGCGCAGAGGGTCGCGCGCGGCGAACAACGCTTCGGCAAGCTTGCCGAGCCCCGCCGGCAACAAGGCCTCGAGCCGTTGGCGCAGCGCGGCGGCAAGCCCGGCGGAGGCGCCGCCGGTGCCGATCGCGATCAGCACCGGATCGCGATCGATGATCGCCGGAAGCGTGAAGTCGCACAGATCGGGCCGATCGACCACGTTGAGCAACATGCCGCGCGCGCGGAGTCGCTCGACGGCGGATTCGTCACCGTTGGCGACCACGCCCAGCGCCGCGCCGGCCGCCTCTTCACCGACAATCACCGCGCCCGCGCGTTCGAGCAGGCGGCGTTTCGCGTCCGCCGCCGGCCCGCTGCCGATCAGCATCACCGGCCGGCCCGCCAGCCGCACGAAGATCGGCAGGCTGTGCGTGGCCGCCTCGGTCAGATCGTCCGCACGTAGGCGCGGATCGTGTCGGCGATGTCGCCGCGCTCGAGCGCCAGAGCGATGTTGGCGATGATGAAGCCGGCTTTCTCGCCGCAATCGTGACGCACACCGTCGAAGGTCTGCGCATGGAAGGGCTGCTTGCCGAGCAATTGGGCCATCGCGTCGGTGAGCTGGATCTCGCCGCCAGCGCCCTTCTTGCCCTCGGAGAGTATGTCCATCACCTCGGGCTGGAGGATGTAGCGGCCGACCACCGCCAGCCGCGACGGCGCGGTGCCGGGCTTGGGCTTTTCCACCATCGACTTCACTTCGGTGACCGCGCCCTTCGACGCGCCCGGCTCGACGATGCCGT
>JAEKMC010000158.1 GCA_019508115.1 Sphingomonas sp. | reverse complement strand
GAGCGTTGCAGACTAGCGACGCAGCAGGATTGGGCAAGCGTCGCACGCAACGGCTCTCCCTTGAGTATCTCCCCAAGCGGGCGCATTTGGCCCACCATGTCCCAGGATAGCGACAAGAAGGCCGCCGCCATCGCCGCCGCGGATGAGGTTCGGGCCGGGATGCTGGTTGGGCTCGGGACGGGGTCGACCGCCTTTTTCCTGATCGAGGAATTGGGGCGGCGGTTTGCGGGCGGGCTGATATTCCGGGCGGTGGCCACCTCGCTTGCGAGCGAACGCCAGGCGAAGGCGCTCGGCATTCCGGTCCTGCCCTTTTCCGAAGTCGCACAGATCGACCTCGCGATCGACGGCGCGGACGAGATCGATCCGCAATTGCGCGCGATCAAGGGTGCGGGCGGGGCGATGTTGCGCGAGAAATGCGTGGCGGCATCGGCGGCGCGGATGGTGGTGATCGCGGATTCGTCCAAGACGGTGGCGCAGCTTGGCACGACGATGCCGGTGCCGTGCGAGACATTGCCGTTCGCGCAGGCCTTTGTCGCCCGCGCGCTGGAGGATCTGGGCGCGCGGGTGGCGCCACGGATGAAGGATGGCGCGCTGTATCGGACCGATCAGGACAATCTGATCCTCGATTGCCATTTCGGGCCGATCGCCGATCCGGCGGGGCTCGCCGCGCGGCTGTCATCGATTCCCGGCATGCTCGGCCACGGACTGTTCGTGAGCGAGGTTGACGGATTCTATTGCGCGGAGAATGGTAGCGCTACCTTTACGGCGCGTAACGAGGGGAGCTAAAGGCGACCTGCCTAGTTTGATACTTTATCTGCGCGACCGCCACCGTTGCGCAGCCGTTCATATCGGGTCTATCGGCCCTCCTGCCTGAATTGACCCTCAAAAGAAGGGAATCACATGTCGACCAGCACTGCCTCCTCCAGCGTTCACGAGGACGGCTCGCCCGAAAGGCTTGGCATCGATACGATCCGCACGCTTTCGATGGATGCGGTGGCCAAGGCCAAATCGGGCCATATCGGCACGCCGATGGGTCTGGCGCCGGTGGGTTACACGCTCTGGTCACAGTTCCTGCGCATCGATCCGGACAAGCCCGATTGGCCCAATCGCGACCGGTTCGTGCTGTCGGTCGGCCATGCGTCGATGCTGCTATATTCGCTGATCCACCTCGCGGGGATCCGGGAGATCGACAAGAACGGCAAGCCGAGCGGCGCGCCCGCGGTCAGCCTGGAGGATATCAAGAATTTCCGGCAGCTCGGATCGAAGACGCCGGGCCACCCCGAATATCGCCATACGACCGGCGTCGAGACGACGACCGGGCCGCTCGGCGCGGGCTGCGGCAATTCGGTGGGTATGGCGATCGCGGAGCGCTGGCTGGCGGCGCGCTACAATCGCGAAGGCTTCCCGATCTTCGACCATGACGTCTACACCTTCTGCGGTGACGGCGACATGATGGAAGGCGTCGCGAGCGAGGCGGCGAGCCTGGCCGGGCACCTCAAGCTTTCCAACCTGTGCTGGATCTACGATTCGAACCATGTGTCGATCGAGGGCGGCACCGATCTCGCGTTCGACGAGGATGTGGGCAAGCGCTTCCAGGCCTATGGCTGGAACGTCATCCATGTGAACGACGCCAACGATACCAGGGCGGTCGCGGCGGCGATCGAGACGTTCAAGGCGACGAATGACAAGCCGACCTTCATCGTCGTCCATTCGATCATTGGCTATGGCAGCTCGATCGCGGGCACTGCCAAGGCGCATGGCGAGGCGATGACGCACGAGGACATTGCCGGCACCAAGAAGGCCTATGGCTGGCCCGAGGATGCGCAATTCCTGGTGCCCGATGGCGTCGCCGAGCGCTTCCAGGCTGCGATCTCCGGGCGGGGCAAGCCGCTGCGCGAGGCGTGGGAAGCCATGCTTGCGAAGTATAAGCAGGCTCATCCGGATCTGGGGAAAGAGCTGGACGCGCTGTTCGCCGACAAACTGCCCGACGGCTGGGACGCGGATATTCCGACTTTCCCCACCGACGAAAAGGGCATGGCGTCGCGCGATGCGGGCGGCAAGGTGCTCAACGCGATCGCGCCGAAGCTGCCGTGGCTGGTCGGCGGATCGGCCGACCTCGCGCCCTCGACCAAGACCTTGATCGACAATGGCGGATCGTTCGAGGCGGATAGCTATGGCGGCCGCAACATGCATTTCGGCGTGCGTGAGCATGGCATGGGATCGGTGGTCGACGGCATGGCGCTGTCGCACCTGCGCTCTTACGGCGCGACCTTCCTGGTCTTCTCCGATTATATGCGGCCGCCGATCCGGCTCGCCGCGATCATGGAGATCGGCGCGATCTTCGTCTTCACGCACGATTCGATCGGCGTGGGCGAGGACGGCCCCACCCATCAGCCAATCGAGCAGCTTGTCGGGCTGCGCGCGGTGCCGGGTCTCGACGTGATCCGGCCGTGCGACGCCAACGAGACCGCCTGGGCGTGGCGCGTTGCAATCCGGAACAACAACCAGCCGACCGCGCTCATCTTCTCGCGCCAGGCGCTGCCGACGCTCGACCGCAGCAAATATGCGAGCGCCGAAGGGCTGACCAAGGGCGGCTATATCCTGGCCGAGGCGAAGGGGGGCGACCCCGAGATCATCCTGATCAGCGCAGGCAGCGAGGTCAGCCTGGTCGTCGCCGCGCATGAGAGGCTTGCCGCGGCGGGTGTGCGATCCCAAGTGGTTTCCATGCCCAGCTGGTATCTCTTCGAGCAGCAGGACCAGGCCTATAAGGACAAGGTTCTGCCGCCCAATGTCACCGCGCGGCTTGCGGTCGAGATGGGCAGCGAAGTGGGCTGGGACCGCTATGTCGGCCTCGCCGGCCGCACCATCACGATGCACAGCTTCGGCGCGTCGGCCCCGATCGCCAAGCTCCAGGACAAGTTCGGGTTCACCGTCGACAATGTGGTGAACACCGCCAATGACATGCTCGGGAAGGGCAAGTAAGCCATGACATCTCTGCTCGAACAGCTCCGCGCCAGCGGCCAGGCCCCCTGGCTCGATTTCGTCGATCGCAAATTTTTGAACGAAGGCGGGCTGCAGAAGCTCGTCGCGGAAGACGGCGTCACCGGGGTCACCTCCAACCCGTCCATCTTCGAGAAAGCGATGGGCCAGGGCGAAGCCTATGACGCGCAGTTCAAGAGCTTCGTCGAGGCGAATCCCGGCGCGAGCGTGACCGATACGTACGAGGCGCTCGCGATCAGCGACATCCAGGCGGCGTGCGACACGTTGCGCCCGGTCTATGACAAGACTGGCGGGCTGGACGGCTATGTCAGCATGGAGGTGTCACCCTACCTCGCCAACGGCACGCAGGAGACGATCGAGGAAGCGCGGCGGCTGTGGAAGCAGATCGACCGCGCCGATCTGATGATCAAGGTGCCGGGCACCAAGGCGGGCACGCCCGCGATCCGGCAGCTGATCGAGGACGGGATCAACATCAACGTGACGTTGCTGTTCAGCAACGACGCCTATGTCGCGGTGGCGATGGCCTATGTCGAGGGCCTGGAGGCGCGCGTCGCCAAGGGGCTGCCGATCGACCGGCTGTCGAGCGTCGCCAGCTTCTTCGTCAGTCGCATCGACGCGCAGATCGACAAGAAGATCGACGAGCGCGTCGCCGCCGGCGACAAGGACAGCGACGCGCTGAAGGCGCTGCGCGGCAAGGTCGCGATCGCGAACGCCAAGCTCGCTTATCAATGGTATCTCGATTTCGTGAAGTCGGACCGCTGGCAGAAGCTCGCGGCCAAGGGCGCGAACCCGCAGCGGCTGCTGTGGGCGTCGACCGGGACCAAGGATCCGGCCTTCCCCGACACACTCTATGTCGATAGCCTGATCGGGCCGGACACGGTCAACACGATCCCGCCCAAGACGATGGACGCGTTCCGCGACCATGGCACGGTCGCGCGCACGCTCGACGCCAATGTCGACGAGGCGAAAAAGGTACTGGCGGAAGCGGAGCGGCTTGGGCTCGACCTTGACGGCGTCACGACCAAATTGGTCGAGGACGGCGTGAAACTATTCGCCGATGCCGCCGATGCGTTGCTGGGTGCGATCGCCGCGAAACGGGCCAAGCTCGCCGGCGACGCACTGAACGGGATGGAGTCGGCGCTGCCGGAGGCTCAAAAAAAAACCTTAGCTGACAGCATCGAGAAAGCGCGCGCGGCCGCCTGGTCGCGGCGGCTGTGGGCCAAGGATGCGAGCGTCTGGACCGGCGGCGACGAAGCCAAATGGCTCGGCTGGCTCGCCGCGGGCCAGGGCAAGCAGGTCGACTTCGAGCAGCTGAAGGCGGTCGCGGAGAAAGCCAAGGGGCATAAGGATGTGGTGCTGCTCGGCATGGGCGGTTCCAGTCTCGGGCCCGAAGTGCTGGCCGAGATTATCGGCGCCGCGCCGGGCTATCCGACCGTCCACGCGCTGGATTCGACCGACCCGGGGCAGATCAGCACGGTCGCGTCGAAGATCGACCCCAAGGAAGCTTTGTTCCTGGTCGCGTCCAAATCGGGATCGACGATGGAGCCCGAGCTGCTGCGCGAATATTTCTGGGAGCTGGCGGGCAAGGACGGCGACCGCTTCGTCGCAGTGACCGATCCCGGCTCCAAGCTGGAGAAGCTCGCCAAGGAACATGGCTACCACGCCATCTTCCTCGGCGATCCGGCGATCGGCGGGCGCTATTCGGTGCTGTCGGTGTTCGGGATGGTGCCCGCGGCGATGATGGGGATCGACGTCGAGGACTTCTTCGCCAAGACCGCGCCGATGGTGCAGGCATGCAGCTCACCATCCTGACCACGCCCGAGCTGGAGACGATCGGCGCCTGGCTCGAACAATTGCTCGCCGAATCCACCGGCAAGCACGGCAAGGGCATCGTGCCTGTCGATCTGGAGCCCTACGCGCCTGCCGAGGATTATGGGGCGGACCGGCTGTTCGCGGTGCTGAGCCTGGATGGCGACGAGGATTCCGAGCTCGACACGCAGGTCAAGGCGCTGGTCCCCGCCGGCCAGCCGGTGGTGAAGATCACGCTCAGCGACAAGGCGCTGATCGGTCAGGAATTCTTCCGCTGGGAAATCGCGACCGCGATTGCGGGTGCGGTGATCGGGATCGATCCGTTCGACCAGCCCGACGTCGAGGATGCCAAGATCCAGACGCGCCAGCTGATCGATGCTTATGAGAGTTCGGGCAGCCTCGCGCCGGAGAAGGCGTTCCACGAGGATGCGGAGATCGCCTTCTTCGCGCCGGGCGACCATGGCTTCGCGCCGAGCGACCCGGTCGAAATCCTGCGCACGCATTTCGCGAGCCTGGAGGCGGGCGATTATTTCGGCTTCCTCGCTTATATCGAGCGCAACGACGAGCATGAGGAAGCGATTGCGCGGATGCGCGAGGCGGTGGTCGAGGCCAAGGGCGTCGCCACCGTCGCCGGCTTCGGCCCGCGCTTCCTCCATTCGACCGGACAGGCGTATAAAGGCGGGCCCAAGACGGGCGTGTTCCTGGAAATCACGCGCCACCCCGATCCCGATCTGGCGGTGCCGCACCACAAAGCGAGCTTCGGCACGGTCCAGGTCGCGCAGGCGCGCGGCGATCTGGACGTGCTGGCCGAGCGCGGCCAGCGCGTGTTGCGCGTGCATCTCAAGACCGGGGGCGTTGGACGGCTCGAAGCGTTGGTCGAGCAAGCCCTTCAACAGTGAAATTATCCCGCCCGTCATGCCGGGCTTGTCCCGGCATCCACCCCGTCGCGAGCGGATAGCCGGCGTCTCGGTGGACCCCGGAACAAGTCCGGGGTGACGAAGTAGAGCCTATCGAAGTTTCTCCAGACAGGAGCTCAAATATGCGGATCGGAATGATCGGGCTTGGCCGCATGGGCGGCAATATCGTCCGCCGGCTGATGCAAAAGGGTCATGAAGGCGTGGTCTATGACCGCGACGCTTCGGCGGTCGACACGCTGGCGGGCGAAGGCGCGACCGCCGCGTCAGACCTCAGGGACATGAAGGCCAAGCTCGCCAAGCCGGCGATCTTCTGGGTGATGCTGCCCGCGGGCGAGATCACCGAAGGAACGATCCAGCAGCTGGCCGAGATCGCCGAGCCGGGCGATATCATCATCGATGGCGGCAACACATTCTACAAGGACGATATCCGCCGCGCGAAAGAGCTGCGCGAAAAGCGGATCCACTATGTCGATGTCGGCACGTCGGGCGGCGTGTGGGGCCTGGAGCGCGGCTATTGCATGATGATCGGCGGGCCCGAGGACGTGGTCGGCAATCTCGATCCGATCTTCGACGCGCTTGCACCCGGCCTCGGCACGATCCCGCGTACGCCCGGCCTGACCCAGGAAGACCAGCGTTCGGAGAAAGGCTATATCCACGCCGGCCCCGCGGGCGCGGGCCATTTCGTGAAGATGGTGCACAACGGCATCGAATATGGGCTGATGCAGGCCTATGCCGAGGGCTTCGACATATTGAAGACCAAGAAGTCGGAACGCCTTCCCGAGGAGGAAAGGTTCGACCTCAACCTCAAGGACATTGCCGAGGTGTGGCGGCGCGGATCGGTGGTTTCTTCCTGGCTGCTCGATTTGACCGCGATTGCGCTCGCCAAGGACCCGACCCTCTCCCAATTTTCGGGCAATGTCGCGGATTCGGGTGAAGGGCACTGGACGATCCAGGCGGCGATGGAGGAGGCGGTGCCGGCCAACGTGCTGACCGCCGCCTTGTTCGCGCGCTACCGCAGCCGGATCGAGCATACGTTCGGCGATCAGATCCTGTCGGCGATGCGGTTCGGCTTCGGCGGGCACGTCGAGATCCCGCAATAATGGCGCGGCGCCCACATGCGGCGCCGCGGCAGGCGCCCCCCGCCACCCTGGTCATCTTCGGCGGCACGGGCGATCTTGCCCGGCGGCTGCTGGTGCCGGCGATCGTCAATCTCTGCGGCGACGGACTGATCGGCGACGGGCTCGACATTCTCGGCATCGGATCGAGCGAGGGCGATGACGAAGCGCTGCGCCAAGGCTTCGACGAATTCGCGCCCGAGGGTGCGAGCTGGCACAAACTGCGCAATCGCGTCACCTACCTGCAGGGCGACTTCACCAAGAGCGAGGTGTTCGAGGCGCTGAAGAACAGGCTCGGCGCGGCGGGCAATGTCGTCTTCTACCTTGCGACTCCCGCCAAATTCTTCGGACCGATCGTCGAGAGCCTCGCGAAAGCGGGCCTGATGGAGGAAACCGAAGGCGCGTTCCGCCGCGTCGCGGTCGAGAAGCCGTTCGGGCACGATTTGGCCTCGGCGCGCACGCTCAACAAACAGATATTAAGCGTGGTCGACGAGGGCCAAGTCTATCGGATCGACCATTTCCTCGGCAAGGAAACGGTCCAGAACATCATGGTCGCGCGCTTCGCCAACCCCTGGCTCGAGGCGGTGTGGAATAATCGCTATATCGACAGTATTCAGATCACCGCGGCCGAGACGGTGGATGTCGGCACGCGCGGCGCCTTCTATGATGCGACCGGGGCGCTTCGCGACATGGTGCCCAACCATCTGTTCCAGCTGATGGCGATGGTGGGGATGGAGCCGCCCAACGATCTGTCCGCCGATTCCATCCGCACCGAGAAAGCGAAATTGCTGGAGGCGGTGCGCGTGCCGACGCCGGCCGAAGCCAAATCGAACGCCGTGCGCGGCCAATATCAGGGCTATCGCAAGGCCGCCGACGTAAGCCCCAAGAGCAATGTCGAAACCTATGTCGCGGTCAAATTCTGGGTCGACAGCTGGCGCTGGGCGGGCGTGCCTTTCTACCTGCGCACGGGCAAGGCGCTGAAGGCGCGCGACACCGAAGTGGTGGTGACGTTCAAGCCGGTTCCGCTCGCCTTGTTCCGTGACACGCCCGTCGCCGATTTACCGCCCAACCGGCTGATCCTGCAATTGCAGCCGAATGAGGGGATCGATCTCGATTTCATGGTCAAGAAGCCGGGGCCCAAGATGCAGGCGGTGCCGGTCGCGCTCGACTTCAAATATGCCGACAAATTCACCATCGGAGGCCGCACCGGCTATGAGACATTGCTCTACGACATGCTGATGGGGGACCAGACATTGTTCCAGCGCGCCGACCAGATCGAGGCGGGCTGGGCCGCGGTGCAGCCCTTCCTAGATCTCTGGGCGAAGGGAAAAGGCAAGGTGGAAAGCTACAGGCGCGGATCGAGCGGGCCCGAATGCGCGATCGAACTGATCGAGCGCGACGGCCGCACCTGGCATGCGATCGCATGAGCCTGCGCTTCGTTATCAGCGACGTCGACGGCACGCTCGTCAATCGCGACAAGACGCTCACCCAAGTCACGATCGATGCGGTCGCGCGGCTGCAGGCGGCGGGTGTGCCCTTCACGATCATCAGTGCGCGACCGCCCTCCGGCATCGCTTTCCTGGTGGAGGCGCTCAAGCCCACCGGGCCGATCGCGGCGTTCAATGGCGGCACGGTGATCGCCCCCGACGGATCGGTCGTCGAACGACACCGGCTGGATCGCGCGGCGGTCGAGCAGAGCTTCGCCATCGCCACGCAATCGGGCGCGACGCCGTGGATTTTCGCGGAGGGCCGCTGGCACATCATCGATCCCGCCAATCCGCACGTGCCGCACGAAATGCTCGCGTCGGCGCAGCAGCCGATCGTCGAAACCGACATGACACCCTTGTTCGGCGAGGTCGACAAACTCACCTGGGTGAGCGACGACCATGATCTGCTGCTCGACCTGCAAGCGCGAATGCGCGGCAGCTTCGGCGCCATCGCCACGATCGGCATGTCGCAGACTTACTATCTCGACCTCACGCATCCGCTCGCCAACAAGGGCGATGGCGTCGCGACATTGGCGCGGAT
>JAEKMC010000157.1 GCA_019508115.1 Sphingomonas sp. | reverse complement strand
CTTGGGCTCGATCAGGAGGCGCGCGGTAAGCGCGCCCGCCTGGAGCATCCCCAGCGTGGTGCGCGGTAGCGCGGTAATGCCGAGCCCGGCGGCGATCAGCGCGCCGACCGTCGCGAGCTGGGTGCAGTCGAACATCAGCCGTGCCTTGACGTCCGCCTTGGCCATCGCCTGATCGGTGAGATCGCGCACGCTGCTTCGCGGCGCCATTGCGATGAACGGCTCACCCTCGAACTCCGACCATCGCGCGGGTCCCGTCTTGTCGAATTTGCTCCCCACCGGGCAGACCAGCATCCAATCATCGTCGAACAGCGGATCGAACCTGACCCCTTCGACACTCGGAGGCGTGGTGATCGCAAGATCCAGCTGGCGTTCGCTCAACTGTTGGTAGAGCGCGCCCGATATCTGGTCGCGCAGGATGATGTCCACCTGAGGATATCGTGGCTGGAAACTCGCGATGACGCGCGGCAGAAGCGCCGCCGCCACCGAGGGCAAAACCCCCACCACAACACGGCCGCGTGCGCCTGAGAATGTCTCCGCGAGCTCATGAAAGGCGCCATCGAAGTCCGCTGTCAGGCGTTCGACGATCGGCAACAGCGCCTCGCCTGCGGTGGTCAGCGTCACGTTCCGTGAATTCCGGTCGAGCAACCGAACACCAAGCTCCTCCTCAAGGAGTTTGATCGTCCGGCTCAATGCAGGCTGCGAGATATTCGCGACCCGCCCGGCCTCACTGAAGCTCCTGTGATGGGCGACCTGCATGAACAGGCGCAAGCTCGTCAGGCTGGGAGGCCGCCGCATGATGTGTCACCCTGATGCCGGTCAATCTATGTGATTTCCGCATAGCTGAGCCATCGAGCAGATCCAACGTCTCTTGATCAGCGAGTCCTGGGTTGAGCCCCGGTGCGTCCACCACCTTTTAAAAGGCTTACCTCAGTTCCGGCCGCAAAGCCGAGCCGCGGACGACTCCCACTGCGACCATTTTTGTGACCCTCCGGGGCGGCGGCGGGTCGCGACGGCCGCCGCAAAGGCAGCGGCGGACATGGCGCGCTTAGCCGGCGGTTAACCTTCTCATAGTAGCGCCATTCCTTCCCTGGGCAGAGCGGGAAGGCGGAGCGAATGCGGATCGGGTTGCGGATCGTTATGGCGGGCCTGGCGCTGTTCGTCGGATCCGCTGTCGAAGCTACGCGGGGAAGCCGGCCGATCGATACGCAGATATTGCTCGATCAGCTCAACGCCGCCCGCTCCGATCCGCAATCCTATCGCAATGGCCTTCAGCAATATCGCGGCTGGTTTCATGGCGATCTGCTGCGCTACCCCAGCCTCAATTACGACATCCAAACCGAAGAAGGCGTGGCCGTGGTCGACGAGACCATCGCCTGGCTCGGCCGCCGTTCGCCACTCGCCGCGATCGAGCCGTCCGCCTTGCTGGCGAAGGCCGCGGCGACGCATTTGGCGGATCAGGCGCGCACTGGCGGGCAGGGTCACGCCGGCAGTGACGGCAGCTCGCCTGGCGAGCGCGTCCGCCGGGTCGGCGGGGGGACTTATGTCGCGGAGATCATCTCTTACGGCTCGGTCGACGCCGTCGATGCGATGCGCCAGCTGATCGTTGACGATGGCGTCACCGATCGCGGCCACCGCGAGATCGTCTACAATGCCGAACTCCGCTTTGCCGGCGTGGCCTGCGGCCCGCATCCGATCTACGGCTCGATGTGCGTGATCGATCTGGGCGTCACGCCTGACGGCAGCTGGCCTTCCACCGGCGGAGGAAGCGCCCGCCGCGTCGCACGCTAACGCCGATCGGCCAACATTCACCTTCAAACATATTGAGAAAGGAAGTTGGGCGAAATCACGTATCGATCACCGTTGAAACAGCATAACGGAGCGGAGCGGCAATTGCGGATAAGCAGCGCCGGCGGTCTGGCCGAATCTAAAACAGAGAGCCTCCATTCGTCGCATTTATCCAAAGTTTACAATGTTTTTTGGGAATTATGCGGTACTTAAGTCCTGAAGTTGGGGGGACTCATGAAAACAGCGATTCTAGCGAATGCGGCGCTATGCCTGTGTCCGCCGCTCATTGCGGTGGCTACTACGGCAGCTGCGCCTCCTGTGCGGACCGCCGTGCACCATCTGACGGCGCCGCACCGGCACCACGGGGCGAAGAAGCGTCCTAGTCCGCCGCCTTGCGCCCCTTTCCAAAGAGTCACGGCGGCAGCCGGTCTCCCAAGGGACGAGAATCCTCTCGCCGCAGACCTGTTGCCTGGGGACGCTGATGCATCGCTGCAGGGCGTGATTGGTGCACTATCCAGCGGTCAGCCTCTATCCGCCATTGGGGAAAGTTCCGGCATTACCGCCGGTGTCGGCACGGGCACGTTCCCGTTCGGACCCGGCCCGATCATTGGACCGGGTCCGAACCCGCCCACGGGTCCCCTCGGGCCACAGCCAGCAGTGGTCCCGGAACCGGCATCCTGGGCAATGATGGTCGCAGGTTTCCTTGGCATCGGCCTTCTGGTCAGAAGACGTGGCTCAAGCGACGGACGCAGAGTCGATCTGCGACGCGTGAGTTTTGCCGCGACCCTGGAATTGCTTGGCTCGGTCGCGTTTGGGTCTGGACAAACCGCCGCGTTGGCGAGTGTGAAAGCCGCTTCCACCGTCAAAGGTGCCGTTGCAGCGGCCATCGCAAAAAAGGCTGCTGTCTGTGTCTGCTCGGGCGCGATCCTTGCGACCGCGGTCACCACCGTGCCACCGCTCAGGCGAGCGGTGTATTCGGCAACGGTGGCCGCTCCTGCCTTACTGGCGGAGTGCAGGCCGAGTTCCTAATTGCAGCCGCACGTGGCTCCATCAAAGCTCCACCGAGGGTGGGGCTGCGTGCCATCGGCAGTGAGCTCCATCAGCCCGCCAGCGATGGATTTGCCTCAGATGCCGTGGTTGGAGCTGGGTGGTCCAGCCCGGTCACCAAGCCCAGCATCATATGCGCGAGCGGGCGGAAGTGAGTCATGGCCGGAAAGAGATAGCTTCGCAGCAAACCAACCAGATCGGGCCGCCCGCGGCCGGCGAAGGTAAGGTTTTCGATACGGCCCACGACCGACTTGTGAATATCGTGGCGCTGCTGCGCATAAATCGCGATCGCATCCGTTTCGCCGCCAAGTGCACGCGTGGCCGCCTCGGCGAAGGCGGCCGCATCCTCGATTCCCAGGTTCATGCCGCGTGCCGCAACGGGTGAGTGAATGTGGGCAGCATCGCCCGCCACAACCACCCGGCCCTTGGCTTCTTGCGTCGCGAGCCGATGACTGACGCGGAAGTTCGATTGCCAAATTACCTCGCCGGAGCGACTCCCTGCCGGAAGGTGGTCGAGGGGTTCGGCGACGTTGCCGAACACGCGCCACAGCCCCGGACCGATCTGCAGAAAGAAAACGAGGCCGCCCTTGGTGAAGGAAACATGGGCATATTCGACGTCGAGCGGCATCTCGAGACGAATGTCGTAAAGCGGCCAGTCTTCGGGATAGGTGGTGCCCTCGAAGGCAAAACCCAGGCGCTCGCGCGTAGCGCTATGTGCGCCCTCGGCTGCGAGTAATAAGCGCGCGTCGATCGCACTGACGCCATCGGCGGTTCGCACGTCGGCCCGGACGCCGTGGTCGTCCTGTGTGAACCCAATCAGTTCCCGGCCTCGCTCGACGGTGACGCCTCTCGCTTGCAGCGCTTCGGTCAGGATGGCCTCCGTTCGCGCCTGCGGCAGTGCGAGCATTGGGAAGCGCGGGTGGACATCCGAGAAATCGAGGTGCGCGAGATCCTGCCAGCCATCATAGAACCGGACTCCACGGAACGGCCTGCCTTCTTTGAGAAGCATGTCTGTCACCCCGCTCGCCTCGAGCAATTCCAGGGATCGCGGGTTGATGACCTGCGCGCGCGAATGCGGCGTCGGTTCGTCGAGTTTGTCGATGATCCGGACATGGCAGTTCCGTGCGCGAAGGAATAATGCGGCGGCGATTCCGGTGGGGCCTGCGCCGGCGATGACGACGTCGAGTTGTGGCTGCATGGGCAATCTCCGGAACACGTGTTTGCAAACGCTTGTTCTATTCATATAACCGTCAGGCGAGGGAAATGGTTGCGATCGAGATGCGTAAGATGGTCCCGGATCAGGTGGAGAAGCCGCGCCGGTCGCAGCCCACGCGGGATAAAATCCTGGTTGCAGCGCGCATCCGGTTTGGCGCCGAAGGATTCGATCGGACGACTATCCGGACGATTGCGGAGGATGCCGGCGTCCACGCCTCCATGGTGATGCGCTATTATGGCAGCAAGGAAGCGCTGTTCGCCGCAGCGCTCAGCTTTGATCTCAACCTTCCAGATCTCCGTCCGGTCCCCGCCTCCGAGCGAGGTGCTGCGCTAGCCCGCCATTTCCTGCGGCGTTGGGAGGGTGGCGAGGTGCTCGACGACCTTGGTGCGCTGCTGCGCTCCGCCGTCGCGCATGATGCGGCACGCATGCGCCTGCTCGACATCTTCCGTACGCAGGTCCTGCCGACCATCGCTCAGATCTGCGCGCCTGACCAAGCGGAGCAATGCGCCGCGATGATTGGATCGCAGGTGCTGGGCCTTGCCCTGACGCGCTCCGTGCTTCGGCTGACGCCCATGGCCGCGCTGTCGCCCGAAGTGATCGAGCGATGTGTCGGAGCTGCCTTGCAATCTTATCTGGACGAAGCCGGCAACCGCTCAATCTAGATCCACGCCGCGGCCCCCACCCGCCAACCCAGGTCCATATCGACACGGTGGAGCTGCTATTACCTGTGCGGCTGTCGCGACAGCCGCTGGAAAATCGTCGCGGACCAGTCCTCTCTACATGACGGTCGCTCTGCCCTCACCCGCCGGGGCGACGGCTAAATCTAAATGCTCCGGCGTCTTTGAACCGTCAGCCTGTGCCGCTATATGGCGGCACATGTCCTCTGTACGTCCCTGGCGCGACATAGCGCGCCGTCCATCGCGCCAGATCATGGTCGGCACCGTGCCTGTGGGCGGCGATGCGCCGATCACGGT
>JAEKMC010000156.1 GCA_019508115.1 Sphingomonas sp. | reverse complement strand
CATGCGCAGGTCGGCGATGTCGCCGCGGCAAAGCTGCGACGAATGCAGCTTGGTGACGACGATCATATCGTCGCGGAGCTGCGGGCAGCCGCCCTCGAAATGGCTGACATACCAGGTCGTGCCCTGACGATAGGCCATGCCGATGCCCGCCAGTTTTTCGCTGTCGTTGTTGCTGATGCCGAGGTTGATGCAGTCGACCGCCTTGCCCGGCGTGCGGCCGGTGGTGATCCTGGCGAGCTTTGCCTCGCCGGTTTCGATCTTGGCGGCGGCGGGAACGATCGGGGCGGTGACGAGGCCCGCGACGAGGGCGGCGTGGAGCAGGGTTCGCATGGGGAAATCCTCCTGAAGCGATAACGCTTTGATACGCTTATGCGTGCCAGGGTTCACCCCTTGAAATCATCCTTTTTGGCGCGACGCCGCGCGAGCTCGGCGACGCTGTGCGCGCGCATGAACGGATTGGTCGCGCGTTCGAGCGCGATCGTGGTCGGAATGGTCGGCTCGCCGCGCGCGCGCAGCGCATCGACCTCGCGCATGCGTTCGATCAGGTCGCGATTGTCGGGTTCGACATGGAGTGCGTAGCGGCCGTTCGATTGCGTATATTCGTGCGCGCAATAGATGATCGTTTCGGGCGGGAGCGCGGCCAGGCGCTGCATGTTGGCGAACATCTGCGCGGGTGTGCCTTCGAACAGCCGCCCACAGCCCATCGCGAACAATGTATCCCCAACGAAGGCGATGCCGGCCTCGGGCAGGTGATACGCGATATGCCCGGCGGTGTGCGCGGGCACGTCCAGCACGCGCGCCTCGAACGCGCCGATGCGGACGCGGTCACCCTCGCGGACCTGGACATCAAGCGTCGGAATCTTCGCAGCTTCCGCCGCGGGACCGGTGATGGTGCAGCCGGTCGCGGCCTTGATGTCGGCATTGCCGCCGATATGGTCGCCATGCCAGTGCGTGTTCCAGATCTGGCCGATATGCCAGCCGCGACGGTTCGCCTCGGCCAGCACGGGCGCGGCGTCGGCGGGATCGATCACGACCGTGTCGCCGCTCGCCTCGTCATGCGCCATCCAGATATAATTATCCTGCCGTGCGGGAATGCGGACGACCTCGATCATCTGAGCAACTCCAAAGCTTCGATGGCGAGGCGGCGGGTGAGCGCCTCGGCGCCGTCGGCGCGCGCCAGCCGCGCCGCCTGCCCCGCCCACATATTGGCGAAAGCGGCGGGATCAACCTTGCGCAATTCGGCGAGCGCGTCGCCACCGTGCGGGAAAGGCGGGACGATCGCGCTGGTGGGACCGAGATCGCGCGTCAGGCGGGTTTCGAGCCCGCGCGCATGACGGCCGGTGAAAAGGTTGGTCGACACCGTCGTCTCCGCAGCCTCGGTGCCGAGCAGGCGGCGGTGCAGGTCGCTGATCCGGCTTTCGGGCGTGACGAGATAGGCGGTGCCGATCTGCACCGCGCTCGCGCCCAGGATCAGCGCCGCCGCGATGCCGCGCGCGTCGGCGATGCCGCCCGCGGCGACCACCGGAACCGCGACCGCATCCACCACCTGCGGCACGAGCGCGAGCGTGCCCATGTGCGACGACGGATCGGCGGCGAGGAAGCGCCCGGCATGACCACCCGCCTCCCATCCTTGCGCGATGATCGCGTCGAGGTCACGCTCCGCCAGCCAGCCCGCCTCGGCGACGCTGGTCGCGCAGCCCAGGATCAGCGCGCCGCTGTCGAAAACACGCTGGAGCAGTTTTTCCTCGGGCAGGCCGAAGTGGAAACTGACGACTTCGGGATGCACCTCCTCGACCAGCGCGCACATGGCCTCATCGAAGGGCTTGCGGAGCGGCGGGGGCGTAGCGGGGAAACCGACGCCGAATTCATCATAATAAGGCTGGAGCGCGTGCCGCCAGGCGCGATCGTCATAGCGCTGCGGCGGCGCGTGGCAGAAGAAATTGAGGTTGAGCGGTCCGTCGCAGGCGGCGCGGAATCGGACCGCCTGCTCGCGGGCAGCGTCGACGCTCAGCAGCGCGCATGGAATGGATCCCAGCGCCCCGCCCTGACTGGCGGCGATGGCGAGCGCCGCATCCTGCGCACCCGCCATCGGCGCCTGCACGATCGGCACCTCGCTCCCGAACAGTTCGAGCAGCCGCCGATCGCGCCAGGTCATGTCACCATGTCCCGATATTGGGCATCGAGGCCCATGGCTCCTGCGGCGGGAGATGGCCGTCCTGGAGCAATTCGATCGAAATATCGTCCGGCGTGCGCACGAACGCCATATGACCGTCGCGCGGCGGACGGTTGATCGTCACGCCCGCGTCCATCAGCCGCTGGCAGGTCGCGTAGATATCGTCGACGCGGTAAGCGAGATGGCCGAAATTGCGGCCGCCGTCATAGCCCGCCTCGCCCCAATTGTGCGTGAGCTCGACCTGGGCCTCCTCGTCGCCGGGCGCGGCAAGGAAGATCAGGGTGAAGCGGCCTTGCTCATTCTCCATCCGGCGGATTTCACGCAGGCCGAGCAGTTCGAAGAAGCGGATGGTCGCGTCCGGATCGGACACGCGGATCATGGTATGGAGATATTTTGTCATGCTGCTCCGGTCCATTCGTGTTGGCCGCGAGCGAGATAGGAACGGCGGCGTCGATACGCCATGTCGAAGCCGGCCGTTATTTCGCGATGATTCTATTTTGGCGCGGTGAGCGCGGCCTTGGCCGCCTGGCCTTCAGGCGTGTCGGGGGCGAGCTGGGCGGCGCGGGTCCAGGCGGCGTGCGCGGCATCGGGCTGACCGGCGGCGGCGTAGATATTGCCCGCCTCGAGCTGAACCGCGGGATCGTCCGGCGCCGCCTTTAGCGCGGTCGCAATGTCCTTCTGCGCGCGGACGAGGTCTTTCTGCTTTCGCGCGAGCGAGGCCGACAGGTACCAGGCGAAGGGATCCTGCGGCACGAGCGCGAGCCCCTTGTCCATATCGGTCCGCGCCCGCGCGAGATCGTCGAGCGCGACATCGGCGCGTGCGCGATCGACCCAGGCTTCGCCACCGAGCGTGGGCGGCACGGAGGGCGCCGCCACGACATGGTCGAGATCCTCGCGCGCCTTGGCCGGCTGATCCCCCGCGAGCGCGGCATTGCCCGCCTGGCTCCACAGGCTGAAGCTGCGCGCATCATGGTCGGCCTCCGCCTGCGCCGCGGCCTGCGCGAGCGCGGCCTCGGCGGGGCCCCAGCGCTCGACCGCGACGAACGCGAGGCCGAGGCATTGGCGCGCGGGGACGCTCTTGTCGCGCTCGACCCAGGCGGTCGCCTGATCGACCGCCGCCTTGGGATCGGCCTGGATCAGTTTCTGGCAGGCGGCGACGCGCGCGGCGTCGCCCGATATGTCGGTCAGCGCGGCGGCGAGGAACAGGATGGGGATCATAAGGTCTCGATCAGGGCGCCGGTCGTGGTCAGCAGCAAGGCGAGATCGCCCGGCCGCGACAGACGATGTTCGCCGCCTTTGACGAGCATGGTCTGCACATCGGCTGAACGAAGCGCGCGGCCGAGGCGGAAGGCGACCGAGGGCGGGACGTCGCGGTCGTCCAGCCCCTGGAGCAGCCGCACCGGGCAATCGATCGGGATCTCGCTTTCGAGCAGGAGATTGGCCTGGCCGCTGTCCCAGAAGGCGCGGGTCGTGATTTCGGGCGTATCGTAATCGGGATGCTCGCTCACGATCAGCCCGTCGGCTTCGAGCGTCGCGCGCTGGGCCTCATCATAGCCCCATTCGGTGAAGTCGGGCGCGGCGGCGATGCCGACCAGGGCCGCGACGCGCTCGGCCCGTTCGAGCGCGACGAGCAGCATCAGCCAGCCGCCCATCGACGAGCCGACCAGGATCAACGGCCCCCGCGTCAGCATATCGATCGCATCGAGCACGTCGTCGCGCCAGTCATCGAGCGTCGCCTCGGCGAACACGCCCTCGCTCTGGCCGCAGCCGCGATAGTCGAGGCGCAGCATCGCGCGCCCCTGCGCCTCGGCCCAGGCATCGAGCGCGATCGCCTTGCTGCCTTCCATGTCCGAGCCGTAGCCGGGGAGGAAGACGATGGTCGGGCCGTGGCCCTCGCGGTGCGCGAACGCGAGCGAGGGGAGACCGGGGCGTTCGAGGAAATCGGGCATGGTGGGGCTCTATCACCCCGATTTGCGTCACCCCAGCGAAAGCTGGGGCCTCGGGAGGATGGGGGGTGCCGTTGCCTCCTGAGATCCCGGCTTTCGCCGGGATGACGGATTTAGAGTGGTTGAAACACCCGTCCGAAGCGGGTCTAACCCGATCATGCACCTTTACCTCCCTATCGCCGGACTTTCGGTGAATGCGCTGGTGATCGTGCTGTTGGGCGGCGCGGTCGGTATCTTGTCGGGGATGTTCGGGGTCGGCGGCGGGTTCCTGACCACGCCCTTGCTGATCTTCTACGGCGTGCCGCCGGCGGTCGCGGTGGCATCTTCGGCGACGCAGATCACGGGGACGAGCGTGTCGGGCGTGCTCGCGCACAGCAAGCGGCAGGGCGTGGATTTCCGGATGGGGATGGTGCTGGTCGCGGGTGGCGCGGCAGGATCGTTCGCGGGCGGTTTCCTGTTCCGCCTGCTCCAGAAGACCGGCCAGATCGATACGATCATCAACCTGCTCTACGTCGCCCTTCTCGGCTGGATCGGACTGGCGATGGCGCGCGAATCGGTGCGCGCGGTGCTGGCGGCGCGGGAGGGTAAGCCGCCGCCGCCGATCACCACCAAGCGTCACCGCAAATGGATCGCGGCCTTGCCCTTCCGTTGGCGCTTCTACGGCGCGGGCCTCTACATCTCGCCGCTCGCCCCCTTGCTGCTGGGGTTCGTGACCGGCCTGCTGACCGTGCTGATGGGCGTGGGCGGCGGCTTCATCCTGGTGCCGGCAATGCTCTATCTGTTCGGCGTGTCGGCGCGCGTGGTGGTTGGCACATCTTTGTTCCAGGGGCTGTTCGTGACCGCGACGACCACCCTGGTCCATGCGCTCACGACGCATGCGGTCGATCTGGTGCTGGCCGGTTTGCTTCTGATCGGATCGGT
>JAEKMC010000155.1 GCA_019508115.1 Sphingomonas sp. | reverse complement strand
TGACGAGCGGGAATTGATCGTCATGCCGCCCGGCCACTATCGCCGCGGCCGCCTGCTCGATCACATCCGCGATCTGGGGATCGAGCCCATGCTTGCGGTTCACCCGCGCCGCCGCCTGCTTCACGATCGCGAGCGCATGGACGATCCCGATCGGCATCCGCTCGCGCTCGCCGAAGGGGAAATTCTCAATCGACCGCTGCGTCTGCGCGCCCCAATAGGCATCCGCCGGAACCTCGATCGGTCCGAAGCTGTCGGTCTCGGTGCGCGTGGCCATGGCGATCTACTCCTCTGTACCTCTCATCTAGGTTCGGGGAAGGCCGCGCGCGAGTACTCAACTTGACGTGCGAGTAATGTTCTTTTTATGTTCTGTGTTAAACGTCGGGAGGAAACGTCATGCGGGGAACGAAGCGGCTGATATTTTTGTCGGGGCTGATGCTGCCTTATGCGGTGCTTGAGGCCAGAACCATAAAGGATTGGCAAGTCTTGCGCAGTGGCCGGACGTGCTTGGCCATGGATCATGCCGGCGCCCCCGCCGGTATCGGCGTGGGAGTGACCGATAAGGATTTCATGCTAACCGTGTGGGCGCCCGAATTCCCATTGGACAGCCGCAAGGACTATCAAGTCACCCTGAGTTTCGACGGACACCCTGATATTCCTGTCGATGGCTATCGTTATGAAGACATGCTCATAATCTCTTTCGAGCGGGGCAAGCAGGCGTATACGATTACCCATTCCTCGCAGGTTACAGTGACGGTGGAAGGGCATAGCCATCGCTATCCGCTCAACGGCTTGTCGGCGGCAGCCGATGGTGTCGCGCGTTGCGCTCACGTGCCGACCCTGAGTGCACATCCAAGCTGACTTTGTGCCGAGCTGAACGCGGAAAGCACCATTCTCGGGCAAACGGGTGCGTTTGCGCAGTGACAATATAGTTGACCGAATCAACTAATTGCCGCACCCCTCCAAAATGGAAGATGCAATCGCCACAATTCGCGGATTCAACCGCTTCTACACCCGCTTCATCGGCGCGCTGAACGCGCGTTTTCTCGGCTCGGACCTGTCGCTGGCCGAAACGCGATTGTTGTTCGAAATCGCCCAGACCGGGCCATTGCTGGCGAGCGACCTCCAGTCGCGGCTGGCTATGGATGCGGGCTTCGTGAGCCGGGTGCTGGGCCGTTTCGAGGAGCGCGGCTAGATCGCGCGCACGCGCGGCGGCGAAGATGCGCGCCAGCGATCGATCGCGATCACCCAGACCGGCGCGGAGGCCTTCGCGGAAATCGATGCGCGGCAGCGGGGCGAGGTGGTGAAGATTCTCGACCGGCTCGGCCCGTCCGACCGCGCCGATCTGTGCAGTGCGCTGCGCCTCACCGAGACATTGCTCGACACCGAAAACAAGCGCGGCTTCTCGCTACGCACCTTCCGTCCTGGCGACATGGGAATGATCGCCGCGCGCCAGTCGATCCTCTATCGCGAAGTCTATGGCTGGGGACCGCAGATCGAAGTGATCGAAGGGCAGGTGACCACCGATTTCCTGCGCGATTTCAAGCCGGGTCACGAGCAATGCTGGGTCGCCGAAGTGAACGGCGCGATGGCTGGATCGGTGTTCCTGACCGACGAAGGCGACGGCCTGTCGCGGCTGCGCTTGCTCTATGTCGAGCCGTTCGCGCGCGGCTTGGGCATCGGCAATGCGTTGGTCGAAGCCTGCATCGGCTTCGCGCGCGACGTCGGCTATTCGGCAATGACGTTATGGACGCACACCGTCCTCGAAAGCGCGCGCCGCATCTATGCCGCGCATGGTTTCCGCATCGTCGAGAGCCACGTGCATGAGGAATTCGGCGCGCCGATCCAGAGCGAAACCTGGCAGCTCGACCTGGCCTAAACGCGGCTCAGGCCCGCACCAACGGTGCGTGGGGCGCCGAGACGTTGCGCAGGAATAGCCGATCCTCCCGGCGGATGAACCGCTCGCGCTGGCTGAACGCGTAATTTTCCTGACCGATCGGATCCGCCCGGAGCCTGGCGCGATAGGCCTCGTAAGCGGCCAGGTCCTGGATATTGTAGACACCATAAGCGGTGGTGGCCGAGCCTTCGTGCGGCGCGAAATAACCGATCAGGTCGGCCCCGCAGCGTGGGATCGCCTGCCCCCAATTACGGGCATATTCCTCGAATGCCCCTATCTTGTAAGGGTCGAGCTCGTAGCGGATGAAGCATGTGATCATGGCTGCGTCTCCTTCTGCGCCGCTGATAGTGGCGCAGGCCGGGGCAACGCTTCGGTCGGCGCCGAACCATCGGCATCACCGAAAGGCCATAGTGGCGACGAGGTGACGAAATGCTGAGCATAACCGGACTGGCGGAAATCGCCGCTTTGGTGGGCGATCCCTCGCGCGCCGCGATGCTGATGGCGTTGATGGACGGCCGCGCGCTGACTGCGGGCGAGCTGGCGCGCGCTGCGGGCGTAACCGCGCAGACCGCGAGCGGGCATCTCGGCCGCATGCTCGAGGCGGGCCTGCTCGCGCTCGAAGCGCAGGGACGGCATCGTTATTACCGGCTCGCCTCCCCCGCCATCGTCGGAATGCTGGAGGCGATGATGGTCGCCGCGGCTCCACCGTCGATCCGCACCGGCCCGCGCGATGCGGCGATGCGGCGCGCGCGCATCTGCTACGATCATCTGGCGGGCGAGATTTCGGTCGCGCTCGCCGACGCGATGATCGCGCGCGGACAGATCGACCCGGGAACCGATGGCGCCGCGCTAACCGATGTCGGACGCGCTTTGCTCGATCAGATCGGAGTCGAATTGCCGCCCCGTTCGGAGGGCAAAGGCGCGGTCTTCTGCCGCCTATGCCTCGACTGGAGCGAGCGCCGTCATCACATTGCGGGCGCGGTCGGTGCGGCGCTTTACCGCACATTCCTGGCGCAGAACTGGATCAGGCGGGTGGAGGGTGGCCGAACGGTGAACGTCACCCCGCCCGGCCGCGAAGCGCTAAGGCGCCATTTCGGAATAGAGGTTTAGGCCGCCGTCGGGCGCCTTTTATCCACCGCGATCCAGTTCACTTCCCAGCTTGCGCCGCCATCGGCCGAATAAGCCTGTTCGAAATGCGCCTCGGTGGGCGAGACCTGCGTGATAACGAAGCGGACCAGGATCGCGCGCGGGCCGAGCATGTCGTGCCCGTAAAAAGCGCCGCGGCCCTTGCCGTCGAACGCGCCAAAGACGGGCGCGGTGAGCAAGCCATCGCTCATATTGGCGTAGTTGAGGCTCCATTGATGCGCCTGCGGACTATAAAGCCGCAGCGCCACGCCCTCGATCTTGCCACGCGGGCCGGCGACCGAGAGTTCGACCAGGTTGGAGCGGCCGTCCATCAGCGGACGGATGATGCTCGTGCCCTGATAATCCGCCCAATCGGGCGCAGCACCACTCAGCGGATTGCGCAGCACGCGGACGCTCGTGGTCCACGCGCCGGTCTCGAAATCGAAATCGTGGAGGCCATCGCGTGTGTCGGGGATCGCGGCGGATATCGGAACGGCGCAAGCCAGGCCAAGCGCGAACAGGACAGGTCGGATCAGCATGATCACCCCGACATGGTTCAGGGCATTCCGCCCGAGGTTCATTTCTTGCGCGTGAAATCCACCGATACGACGTTGGAGCCATCGTCGGCCGGGCGGACGACCGGGTCGTTCTCGGCCTCGGCAATCTCTTCAGGCTGCTGATCGTCGACCTGCGCCGAGAAATGCAGCGCGAAATCGACCGCCGGATCGTGGAAGGCGGTGATCGCCGCGAAGGGGATCGAGAGCTTCGATCCGACCTGGTTGAAGGACAAGCCGACCTCGAACCCGCTCGCCGAGACGTGCAGGTCCCAATAGCGGTTCTGGATGACGATCGTCATCTCGTCCGGATAACGTTCGATCAGGTGCTGGGGGATGTCGACCCCCGCCGCCTGCGTCTTGAACGTGATGTAGAAATGGTGGTTGCCGGGAAGGCCTTCCCTCTCAACCTGGCCGAGCACGCGGCCGACCACGGCGCGCAGGGCGTCCTGCACGATTTCATCGTAGGGAATCAAGCTATCGGGCGCGCCCTCGGTCATGGCCCCCAACTGAACGCGGTCGCGAAGCGGGTCAAGCGTTGCCTGTCACGGATATGCAGGATAGGGGCCGCAGCCATGCGCACCGCCACGATCAGCCGCAAGACCGCCGAGACGGCGATCGACGTCACCGTCAACCTCGACGGGTCGGGAAGCTATGAGGTGTCCACCGGCATCGGCTTTCTCGATCACATGATCGAGCAATTGTCGCGCCACTCGCTGATCGACATCAACCTGAAGTGCGACGGCGACCTGCATATCGACCAGCATCACACGACCGAGGATTCGGCGTTGGCGCTCGGCCAGGCGATCGCCAAGGCATTGGGCGACCGGCGCGGCATCACGCGTTTCGGATCCGCTTATTCGCCGATGGACGAGACATTGAGCCGGGTCGCGATCGACATTTCGGGCCGTCCCTTCCTCGTATGGAAGGCGGAGTTCACGCAGACCAAGCTGGGCGAGCTCGACACCGAACTGATCGAGCACTGGTTCCAAAGCTTCGCGGGCGAAGTGGGGATGACGCTCCACATCGAGACCCTGTACGGCCGCAACAACCATCATATCTGCGAGAGCATCTTCAAGGGATGCGCCCGCGCATTGCGGACCGCGGTCGAGATCGACCCCCGCAAGGGCGACATGATCCCCTCGACCAAGGGCACGCTCGGTGGTTGATCCCCGTCGCCCCGGCGGAGGCCGGGGCCGCTGGAAGCGCATCCCGCGGCTTGCCAGACGCGCAACGGCCCCGACACTATGAGCGTCACGCTCATCGATTATGGCGCGGGCAACCTTCGGTCGGTCGAAAATGCGCTGATCGCGGCGGGTGCGAGCAATGTGCGCGTCACCGCCGATCCGGAAATCGTGCGCAAGGCCGAACGGATCGTATTGCCCGGCGTCGGCGCCTTCGCCGCCTGCATGGGCGCGCTGTCCGCGATCCCCGGCATGGTCGAAGCGCTCAACGAACGCGTGATCCGCGATGCCGCGCCGTTCCTCGGCATCTGCGTC
>JAEKMC010000102.1 GCA_019508115.1 Sphingomonas sp. | reverse complement strand
ACGAAGCGATCGCCAAGGCCAAGAAGCTGGCCGAAGCGGCGTAAACTGAAATTCCCCTCCCGCTTGCGGGAGGGGTTAGGGGAGGGACTGCTTCGGCCGTCCCTCCCAAGAGTCCCCTCCCCCGACCCCTCCCGCAAGCGGGAGGGGGGAGATTTGAAGAATGGCACTGCACTTCGAACTCGTGACCCCCGAGAAGCTGCTCTTCTCCGAAGAGGTCCATATGGTCGTCGTCCCCGGCACTGAGGGCGATTTCGGCGTGCTGGAGGGGCATGCCCCGGTCATGTCGGTGATCCGCACCGGCGAGCTGACCGTCTATTCGGGCCCGAACACCATCTCGCAGCGCATCCATGTCGAGGGCGGCTTCGCCGAGGTCAACAGCAAGGGCCTGACCGTGCTGGCCGAGGCGGCGCACGAGGCCGCCTGATCAGGCAGGCTGTAAGGATGCCCCGATTGCGTTCGGCGCATCCTTAAAACCTTCTCAAGCTTTCCGTTCTATTCACCACGGCTGGGCGCGAATTCTGGGCGCCGCAGTGGGGTAGAGAATGAGCGCGTTCGGACGGCGAGGTGGTCTTGGCGGGGGCAGTCGACCCTCTTTCGGTGTCGCCAAGCCGATGCAGGTCAGTGGAGCCATCCAGGGTGGGGAGCAATTCCCCAGGTGCTTCCCCGCCTGCTCGAACGCATCGATCCGGAAGCCGCCGCGACGCTCACCAAGGACGAGCTGGCCGAGGAATTCCGTCCGATCGTCGGCGAGGTGCTTGCCGAGCTCAAGATCACGCTCAATCGGCGCGAGCAGTTCGCGCTCGAGAAAGTGCTGGTCGACGAGCTGCTCGGACTCGGTCCGCTCGAAGAATTGCTCGCCGATCCGCTGATCAGCGATATCATGGTCAACGGCCCCGAGCAGACCTACGTCGAGCGCAAGGGCAAGCTCGAGCTCGCCGCCGTCCAGTTCCGCGATGAAGAGCATCTCTTCCAGATCGCGCAGCGCATCGTTTCCAAGGTCGGCCGCCGCGTCGACCAGACCACGCCGCTCGCCGACGCGCGCCTCGCCGACGGCAGCCGCGTCAACGTGATCGTGCCGCCGCTCTCGCTGCGCGGCACCGCAATCTCGATCCGTAAATTCTCGGCCAAGCCGATCACGCTCGACATGATGGCCAAGGGCGGTTCCATGTCGGAGAAGATGGCGACCGCGCTCAAGATTGCGGGCGCCTGCCGCTTCAACATCGTCATTTCGGGCGGCACCGGCTCGGGCAAGACGACGATGCTCAACGCCATCTCCAAGATGATCGACCCGGGCGAGCGCGTGCTCACGATCGAAGATGCGGCCGAGCTTCGCCTGCAGCAGCCGCACTGGCTGCCGCTCGAAACCCGCCCCGCCAATCTCGAAGGCCAGGGCGAGATCTCGATCCGCGACCTCGTCAAGAACGCGCTGCGTATGCGCCCGGACCGCATCATCCTGGGCGAAATCCGCGGCAGCGAATGTTTCGACATGCTCGCCGCCATGAACACCGGCCATGACGGCTCGATGTGCACGCTTCACTCCAACTCCCCGCGCGAGGCGCTCGCGCGGATGGAGAATATGGTGATGATGTCGGACATCAAGGTGCCGAAGGAGGCGATCAGCCGCCAGATCGCGGACTCGGTCGATCTCGTCATCCAGGTCAAGCGCCTGCGCGACGGCAGCCGCCGCGTCACCAACGTGACCGAGGTGATCGGCATGGAGGGCCCGGTGATCGTGACGCAGGAATTGTTCAAGTTCGAATATCTGGACGAAACCGCCGACGGCAAGATCGTCGGCGAATATCGCTCGATGGGCCTGCGCCCCTACACGCTCGACAAGGCGAAACAGTTCGGGTTCGACCAGCCTTTCCTGGAAGCATGTTTGTAAAGGACGCGCCATGTTCATCCGCCCAAACGAGTTCGAAACGCAGCTCGCGACGGTGAAACCCGGGGTCCCGGTCTACAGAAAGTCACACCGCGCGGCCGGCACGGTCTTTTTGATGGTTGCGATCCCCGTGCTGGCGGTCTGGTGGGCGGTGCTTACCTGCTGGGCGCTCGGCACGGCAATCCTTCGCGCGCCCCTCAACCTGACGCGCTTCTTTCGCGACGTGGCCGATTATTCGGGCTGGCTCGTCAAGCGCTGAGGCCTGGCGATAAGCAATCCTTAAGCATAACGGCCTATTTGCACCTCTGTTCAGAGGAGCGCGTGGGTGAAGGGCAGCCCGATCAAGCATCGATTGCACAAGCCGTTCCTATTGTACGGCGTGCTCGCTTTCTGCGTGGGCCTCGTCATGTATGTGACCGGGATCCTGCTGGTCTTCCCGCGCTATCTGCTCAACCTGCACAGCCTGCTCGATCCAGTCGCCCATGCCCTCGTCTGGTATAGCGGCATCCCGATCCTGGCCGGCATTATGCTGGCCCTCTTCGACCTGCTGTTTCTGCTCCAGCACAAGAAGCCCGACCTTCCCGTCCGATACGAGCCGATCAAGCGCCGTCGCGTCACCGTCGCCCTGACCGCTTATAACGACGAGGAGAGCATCGCCGGCGCTGTCGAGGACTTCCTCGTCCATCCGCTGGTCGAGCGGGTGATCGTGGTCAGCAACAATTCGACCGACCGCACCTTTGAAAATGCCGAGGCAGCAGGGGCAATCATCTTCAATGAGCAGCGCCAGGGCTATGGCCACTGCGTCCATCGCTGCCTGAGCGAAGCAGTCAAATATACCGACACCGAATTCGTGGTGCTCTGCGAGGGCGACAGCACCTTTCGAGCCTACGATATCGAGAAGATGCTGGCCTACGCCCCGCATGCCGACATTGTGAACGGCACGCGGACGGTCGAGCCCCTGCGCCAGTATCTGACCCAGCTTTCGACCTTCATGTATTACGGCAATTTGTTCGTCGGGAAGCTGCTCGAGGCCAAGCATCTCGGCCTCAGCACGATCACGGATGTCGGCACCACCTACAAGCTCTGCCGCCGCACCGCCCTGGCCAGGCTGTTGGAGCGGCTCAATCCGAACGTGAACCTCGAGTTCAACGCGCATCTGCTCGACGTGGCGCTAAGCGAGGAATTGGTCCTGCTCGAATGCCCGATCACCTTCCATCCGCGTATCGGGTTGAGCAAGGGCGGCAACGTCAATAACTGGCGCGGTCTTGCGGTCGGATCGCGTATGATCCTGGGGTTATTATCCAATTGGAAACGCTACGCGTGAGCGGCGATTATCATGGTTCACGACTAACCCAGGACGAACGCCGCGCAAAAACGTGGCGGGCGCTGTGGCGATTTCATTTCAGCCGCCGCATCCGCCCGAACGCAACCGTGCTCGATTTGGGGGCGGGCTATGGTGACTTCATCAACAGCGTGACCGCCGCTAAACGAATCGCGATCGACACTTGGCCAGGTCTTGCCGACCATGTCGCGCCCGGCGTGGAAACGATCATCGGCCCCGTCAGCGACCTGAGTGCGGTCGCGGACGGCAGCGTGGATTTCGCCTTCGCCTCCAACCTGTTCGAGCATCTGACGCAGGACGAATTGATTGCGGTGCTGGCCCAGCTTCGGAACAAGCTTCGCCCGACCGGGCAGCTCAGCATCCTTCAGCCCAACTATCGCTATGCATATCGCGAATATTGGGACGATTATACGCACCGCACCGCTTACTCGCATATCAGTCTGGTCGACCTGTTGCGCGCCGAGGGATGGGTCGTGATCGATGTCGCCCCGCGCTTCCTGCCACTCACGATCAAGTCACGGCTTCCAACCTGGGACTGGTTGATCGGCCTCTATCTGCGCCTGCCCTTCAAGCCGATGGGCAAGCAGATGCTGGTCAGCGCGCGGGCGTCCTGATGCCGCCCGCGATCGCGCCCTATCCGCGGCGATTGCCGCTTGGCCTCGTTCGCCGCTGGGCATCGGCCCTGGCGCTGTCGGCGGCGCTTGGCATGCTTCTGTTCGGCTTTGTGACGCTCAGCTGGTCGGGAATCGTTCTTATCCGTTTTCCCTTCGGCGTGGACTATGGCGAGGGGATCGTCTGGCAGCAGATGCGCAATATGCTCCGGGGCGAAGGCTATTCACCACTCGGGGTCTACCCTGCGATCGTCTATCATTATCCGCCGGTCTATCACCTGACGACTTGGGCTGTATCATGGATATTCGGCACCGATCCTCTGGCCGCCGGACGTGCCATAAGCTTGATCTCGATGCTCGGATCGTCAGCCCTGATCGGCTGGCTGGCCGCTGTGATCGCGCGTGGTCGCTACCGGGTTGCCGCCGGTCTCTGCGCTGTCATGGCCGGATTGTTCTTCATGAGCTGCCAGCCCGTGGTCGACTGGCTCGCGACGATGCGCGTCGACATGCTCTCCTATTTTCTGGGTTTTGCCGGTCTCGCCTTCGCGCTGGGCGCTGTAGGGCGCCCTTCCCTGGTCACCGCGGCAGCACTTTGTTTTGTGCTGGCAATCTATACCAAACAAACGTCCCTCGCAGCGCCCGGTGCCGCGTTCATTGCGCTTCTGACGGTACGGCCGCGAATGGCATGGCAACTGGCCGCGCTCTGCATCTGCCTGGGTCTGGCGGCTCTGGCCGGGCTTACTTTGCTCACCCACGGCGGCTTCCTACGACATATCCTGCTCTACAACGTCAACCGCATGAAATTCGACGCGCTCGGCAGCCTCGTCGCCCCTCTACTCATGCACGCCATCTACGAAGCTCTAGCCTTGGCCGGAGGTGTCATCCTGTGCCGGCGGGTCCGCTCGCATTGGGCTGAGCGGCGCGAAAAGCCCGACGCGGTGGCCGGCCCCGTGGTCGCGCTCGCCTATTTCGCGATCAAGACGCCGATGCTGGTGCTGGTGTTGAAGTCGGGCGCGAGTGTGAATTATCTGATCGAATGGTATGCCGCAGTCGCGATTCTCGCAGGCGTGGCGATGGCGCCGGTCGTCGAAGCCGTCGTGGAACAGTTCCAGGACGATTCACCTGGAGCGACATCAGTATTACTGCCCATCGCCGCTCTTCTCGCCTGCGCGGTGCAGGCGCACAACCTCCCCCATCGCCTGCTTACCATGCAAGGCGCGCACGCCCAGACCAAGCGGCTCGCTCCGGTCGTTTCGCTCATCCGAAACACTCCGGGCGTCGTGATCAGTGATGACATGGTGCTGCTGATTCGCGCGGGCCGGGATGTTAACTGGGAACCGGCAATCGTCGCCGAACTCGGTGCGATGGGGCGATACGACCAACCGGCGTTCGTGCGGATGGTCCAGGAACGACGCTTCAGCCTTTTCATCACCGAAGGTGGCCCGGGCGATTACATTTTTGAGGCGCGCTACAATCCGCCGGTGATCAAGGCGATCATGGAAAACTACCCGGTTACGCGCAACTTGAATGGCTTTACCGTACGCGCACCAGGCTGATCAACTACCCAGCTTGTTCAACTTGTCCTGAAGCCCCGCCAATTGCTCCTTGAGCGCCGCGAGCTCGTCTTCCTTGCTCGCGGGGGAAGCCGGGGCGGCGGGAGCCGCGGGCGTGGCGCCGGGGACCCCGCCGGTCGCTTTGAACGCTGCCGCGGCCGCCTCGAACATATCCATGTTGCGGCGCGCTATCTCGGCGAAGGGGCCGCCCGCGAACGTGCCTTCGATCGCCTGGCGGAACTGGTTCTGGTTGCGGCGGAACGCCTCCATCGAGGCTTCCAGATATTGCGGCACCATCGCCTGCATCGAATCGCCGTAGAGCGAGATCAGCTGGCGCAGGAAGCTCACGGGCAGCATCGTCTGGCCGCGATTCTCCTCCTCCATGATGATCTGGGTGAGGATGTTATGCGTGATGTCTTCTTCGGTCTTGGCGTCAATCACCTTGAAGTCGCGCCCGTCGCGCGTCATCTGGGCCAGGTGATCGAGCGTGATGTAGCTCGATGACTCGGTATTATACAGCCGGCGGTTGGCGTATTTTTTAATGATCACCGTTCCGGAACCCTCGGACGACTTCGCCATGCCGCAACAACCTCCCTATTGTGCCAATGACCTAGCATCGATCCTTGATGCGGCGCAACACAGACCGCGGCCCTTGCCGCTTTTTCTGAGTATGTTGCGCAGCGAAACCGCGGGCGAGCCCAACCGCACCGCAACAGCGCTGCGCGGTCTGCGGTTTTATCAGCAGGCGGAACGTATCGCGAGGCCAGCGCCCGCGCCCGTGATCGCGCGCGTCGGCCGCGCCTCGATCCGGGATTATGGTGGTGACGGTCCGACGGTCCTGTTCATACCCTCGCTCATCAACCCGCCCGACGTGCTCGATATCGACGAAGAGCGTTCGCTGCTGCGCTGGCTCGCGACTCGGGGGCTGCGTCCGCTGTTGGTCGATTGGGGCACGCCCTTGGGCGAGGAAAGAGAGCTCGGCATTGCCGGACATGTCGAGACGATGTTGCTGCCGCTGATCGATGCTATCGGCGTGCCCACGGCTCTGGTCGGTTATTGCCTTGGCGGGACGATGGCGATCGCCGCGGCGGCCCTGCGGCCGGTTACGGCGCTGGGCCTGATCGCAACGCCATGGCGCTTCGGCGCCTATCCCGACAGCACGCGCGATGCTCTTCAGGACCTGTGGCGCACGGCGGAGCCCGCGACCGACGCGCTGGGCGTGCTTCCGATGGAGATTTTGCAAGCCGCTTTCTGGCGGCTCGATCCGGCGCGCACCGTCGCCAAATATGAAGCGCACGGAGATCGCGATCCTGCCGATCCCCAATCGCGCGCCTTCGTCCGGCTGGAGGATTGGGCCAATGACCGGCCACCGCTCACGCGCGGCGCGGCGCGCGAATTGTTTCTCGACCTGTTCGACGCGGATCTGCCGGGTAAGAGGCAATGGCGCGTGGGCGGCGCGATCATCGATCCCCGCACCTTGACGATGCCCATGCTTGAGATCGCCTCCACCACCGATCACATCGTGCCCGCGGCCACCACGCCGGGCGTGGGCGAGCGCATCGACCTCGCGCTCGGCCATGTCGGCATGATCGTCGGCAGCCGTGCGAAGCAGAGTTTGTGGGTGCCATTGGCAGAGTGGCTTTCCCGCGCCGCGTCGTCGCGCTAGGCGCGCGCTAACGGATCACAAGGAGTCTCCATGACCGACGTCGTCATCACCGCAGCCAGGCGCACCCCCGTTGGCAGCTTCCTCGGTCATTTCGCGACCACGCCCGCGCACGAGCTGGGCCGGATCGCGATCCAGGCCGCGCTTCAGGATGCAGGCGTCGATCCGGCTGACGTCGATGAAGTGATCCTCGGCCAGGTGCTGACCGCGGGCCAGGGCCAAAACCCGGCGCGCCAGGCCTCGATCGGCGCGGGCCTGCCCCAGGAAGTGCCCGCATGGAGCGTGCAGCAGGTGTGCGGTTCGGGCCTGCGCTCGGTCGCGGTCGCGGCGCAGTCGATCCAGGCGGGCGACGCGACGATCATCGTCGCGGGCGGCCAGGAGAATATGTCGATGAGCCCACATGCGCAGGCAATCCGCGCCGGGCAGAAGATGGGCGACCTCGCGCTGGTCGACACGATGATCAAGGATGGGCTGACCGACGTCTTCAATGGCTATCACATGGGCGTCACTGCCGAAAACCTGGCCGAGAAATACCAGATCACGCGCGAGGATCAGGACGTGTTCGCCACCGCCAGCCAGAACAAGGCCGAGGCCGCGCGCCGCGAAGGCCGCTTCGACGCCGAAATCGCGCCGGTCACGGTCAAGAGCCGCAAGGGCGATGTGATCGTCGACAAGGACGAGTTCATCCGCGAGGGCGTGGTCGTCGCCAGCCTTGCCGGGCTCAAGCCGGCCTTCAGGAAGGAAGGCAGCGTCACCGCCGCCAACAGCTCGGGCCTGAACGATGGCGCGGCCGCGATCGTGGTCATGTCCGGAGACGAGGCCAGGCGCCGCGGTTCGCCGGTGCTCGCGCGCATCAAGAGTTGGGCTTCGACTGGCGTCGATCCCGCGATCATGGGTATCGGCCCCGTCACCGCCAGCCAGAAGGCGCTCGAAAAGGCGGGCTGGACCTTTGCCGACCTCGACCTGGTCGAGGCCAATGAGGCCTTCGCCGCGCAAGCGCTGGCGGTCGGCAAGGAGCTTGGCTGGGACGCATCCAAGGTCAACGTCAATGGGGGCGCGATCGCGATCGGTCACCCGATCGGCGCCTCGGGCGCGCGCATCCTGACCACCCTGCTCCACGAAATGCAGCGCCGCGACGCGAAGAAGGGCCTCGCCACGCTCTGCATTGGCGGCGGCATGGGCATCGCGCTCTGCGTCGAGCGCGACTGAATCCCAAGCCCGCTCGCGCGGATCAAACCTGTTCGAAACGCGTGAACGCGGCATTGACGGCATTCGCCGCCAGCCGCGGAACGCTGGTGACATCACTCGGTTAAGGATCCGGGAGATGTGTCATGACCAGCAGCAAACACGGCAAGAGCGCGAACGAGGGCCCCTTCACCAGCGATCTCAAGCGCGATCCCGGCATCGGCCAGTCGAAGGGCATCTTCGCGCGCGAGAACGACCCTGACGCGCAGGAAGGCAACAACACCGTCGAGGGCGATGTGGAGAATGATCCCAACGCCTTCGGAGGCGTCGACGAGAACCACCTCGGCCGGACCAACAAGTGATGGAAGCGAACAGGTGACGGGGGCCGGCGCCCGGCGCCGGCCTGGTCGTCAGCGATCCACCGGCGCCGCGGGATCCGTGCTTGCGGTTTCGCCGCGTGCCCGGTCGTCAGGCGAGAGCTTCTCGTCCCGATCGCGCGCGCTGCCGCCGATATTCCTTTGCCGCTGCCGCTATTGTCGCGCATCGTGGCCTCCTTCTCCGGTTGAGGAGATAACGAGGAAAGCGTCCGGGAAGTGCCGCGAAGGCGACGGGACGTTGTGGAGATTGGGCGAACTCCGCACGCCTGATCCCGTCGCGCGGCGTCCAGCGCCTGAGGACGATCAGTCCGGCGTTGGATAATGTCGGACCGTCGCTTACCGTTTCGCATGCGGAACCGGATCGGCGCATCGGATTTTCCGATCCTGACCATGAACGCAATATCTCTCACCCGTCGCCACCTGCTTGCGGGGGCTGCCGCTTCCGCTGCCGGCCTGGCATGCCCGATCCGCGCCGCGGCATCCGCATCGCCTTTCTCCTGGGACATGCTCAAGGCGCAGGCCGCGCGGTTGGCGGCACGACCCTATGTCGCCCCGCCCGCCCCGCCCGCGGGAGCTTCCGCGATCAGCTACGACGTTGCCAACAGCATCACCTACCGACCTGAGGCAACGATCTGGTCCGACATCGCGACGCCGATCCGGCTCTTCCCGCTCAACCGCTATGCGCACACCCCCGTCGCCATCTCGCTGGTCGAAGGCGGCCGCGCGCGGCCGTTCGCGTTCCGCCGCGACCTTTATATCGGCGCCGAGCATCTGCCGGCGGACGTGGCCGGTTTTTCGGGCTTCCGGCTGATGAACCCGGGCGGCCGGGGCGATTGGCTCGCCTTTCAGGGCGCGTCCTATTTCCGCTCGGCGGGCCCGCTTCACCAATATGGCCTGTCCGCGCGCGGGCTGGCGATCGACACCGGGCTCGGCCGGCCCGAGGAATTCCCGAACTTCACGCACTTCTGGCTCGAACGCGGGCCCGGCGACGCGGTCACCGCTTATGCCTTGCTCGATTCTCCCAGCGCGGCAGGCGCATGGCGCTTCGTCAACCGGCGCGGCCCGCAAGCCATGACGCAGGACGTGAGTATGGTCCTGACCTTGCGTCGCGACGTCGAACGGCTCGGCGTCGCACCGCTCACCAGCATGTTCTGGTATGGCGAGGGCACGCGCGACAAGGCGATCGACTGGCGCCCCGAAATCCATGACAGCGACGGCCTGGCGCTTTTGACCGGTGCCGGCGAACGCATCTGGCGCCCGCTCGACAATCCGCCACACCCGCTCACCAACAGCTTTTCGGACAAAGACCCCAAGGGTTTCGGCCTGCTCCAGCGCGATCGCAATTTCGATCATTATCAGGATGATGGCGTCTTTTACGAGAAACGCCCCAACCTGTGGGTCGAGCCCCAAGGCGCCTGGGGTCCGGGCGCGGTCACCTTGTTCGAACTCCCGACGCGCAGTGAAACCGACGACAATATCGTCGCCTTCTGGACGCCCGCCGCCCCGGCCAAAGCGGGCAATCATTATGCGCTCGACTATCGGCTGCGCTGGATCGGAGACGAGCCCTTGCCCGCGACGGTCGCGCGCGCCGTCGATTGCTGGCGTGGCATAGCGGGAAATCCGGGAACCGAACCTATTCCCGATGCCACGCGCCTTGTCGTCGATTTCGAGGGGCCTTCGCTGGCCGGGCTGGACCGGTCGAGTGGAGTCGAGCCGGTTGTCTCGCTCTCGGGCGCGAAACCGATCAGCAGCGCCGCTTATCCTGTGACCGTCACGCAGAATCGCTGGCGCCTGGTGGTCGACGTTCCGCATAGAAACGGTGAAACGAGCAACTTACGGGCCTATCTGCGCCGCGGCGACACCGCATTGACCGAAACGCTCCTATATCAGTTCCTGTGAAGCTCGAGTTTCGAAAAGGAACTCCCGGTCGCCTCAGCGATTGCACCAATCAGGCCTGCGAGGCCGTTGGAGAGGTATTTCGGGAAGGCGTGTCTGAAGTTTTCGACGGGCCAAACATGATGAGCGTAACCGGTTCCGCTTTCGCCGATAAGGATTTGCCGCCCGAGGCACCGTTGGCGATGCCGGTGCAGGATTTCTATCGCTGTCCGCCTCGGTCCCATCGCGCGGCACCGCCGCCGCATTGGGCACGGCGGGGCTTTCTGGTCGTGGGCAGCGGACTGATCGGGTTTGGCGCGAGCCTCGGCATCGCCGCTTTGCTCGCCCTCGATGGCTATGACCTGCTCGATCAGGTGCTGGCGCTGCTGAGCCTGCTGCTCTTCGCCTGGATCGGCTTCGGCCTGCTGACGGCGGGCGCGGGCCTGGTCGTTTCGATCCGTGATCGCGGCAACGTCGAGCGCGTCCGGCCGGCACCGTCGCGCCCGGTGGCGATATTGGTGCCGATCTATAACGAGGATATCGCCGCGGTCGGCATTCGCATCGCGCGCATGGCGGCCGATCTGGCGCGGTTGGAGACCCAGTCGCTCTTCCACGTCTTCGTACTGAGCGATTCCTCCGCCGAGGCCGAGGCTGTCGAGCGTGCCGAGGTCCGCCGGCTGCGTCGCCCCGGCGGCTGCGAGATTTTCTACCGCCGCCGTCCGGCCAACGAAGCCCGCAAACCGGGCAATATCGCCGATTGGGTGCGGCGTTTCGGCAGCGCATACGAATCGATGATCGTACTCGACGCGGATAGCCGGATGAGCGGCGAGGCGATGGTGCGGCTGGCCGCCGAACTGGAGGCGGATGACAGCGTCGGCCTTATCCAGACCAACCCGCAACTGACCGCGGCGCGCACCCTGTTCGCGCGCTGGCAGCAATTCTCGGTCGCCTTTTACGGGCCGATCTTCAGTGCCGGTCTCAACTGGTGGTCGGGCGACGAGGCGACCTTCTGGGGGCACAACGCGATCGTACGTGTACGTGCCTTCGCGGAGAGCTGCGGCCTGCCGAGCCTGTCGGGTCCAGCCCCGCTCGGCGGCGCAATCATGAGCCATGACATGGTCGAAGCCGCGTTGCTGCGGCGGCGTGGCTGGCGGACACGGATGATGCCGCTCCGGTCGGGCAGCTATGAGGAAAGCCCGCCGACATTGATCGACCATGCGATCCGCGACCGGCGCTGGTGCCAGGGCAACCTCCAGCATCTACGCCTGCTCGACGCCGCGGGGCTCCACTGGATCAGTCGGCTCCAATTGCTGATGGGGGCGTCGTCCTATCTGACCTCGCCGCTCTGGCTGCTGCTGCTGGGCGTGGGCGCGACCGAGTCGTTGCGCGTCGGCGGACCGATCGCGAGCACGGAGACCCCGCTCTGGCTGATCGCGGTCACCGTGGCCCTGCTATTCGGCACCAAGCTGCTGGCGTTGATCTGGGCGCTGTTCGACCGCGCACTGGTGCGCAGCCTCGGCGGCTGGCGCGGCATCCTGCTCGGCATGCTGGTCGAGATTCCACTCTCGATCCTGGTCGCGCCGATCATGATGGCGTCACAATGCCGTTCGATCGTCGAAATCCTGCGCGGCAAACAGAGCGGTTGGCAGCCGCAGCGCCGCGACAGCGACGGCCTCACCCTGGTTCAGGCCTTCGAATTTTATGCGCCGCACGTGCTGCTGGGCTTGCCGTTCTGGCTGATGACGATGGGCGATCTCGGCACGGGTCTCTGGCAGCTGCCGGTGACGATCGGGCTGCTGGGCTCGCCTTTTATCGCCGCTTGGACCTCGCGTGCCGATTGGGGTGCCACGCTCGCGCGTTACGGCCTGTTCGCGGCGGATCCGGGCGAGGACGAGGTTAAGCAATGTGAGGCGCCGGCCAGTCTGATCCCCGCACCGGCCTTGGTGACTGCCTAGAGCCTCATCGTTTTGGTGGAAGCGCTTCGCGCTTCCGCCGAAAGCGTGAATCAGGCTCTATTCAAACCTAACCCAGCGGCGGCGACTGTTTGGGACGGCCCTTCCCTTCCTCCTCGGCATGATCCAGCGCGGCACCCGGATTGGGGCGCGGCGATCTCGAGGGCGTACCGATGCGCGCATCGCGATTGACGCCCTCCGTATCCGAATGGGGTGGGGTTTTGGGGGGCTTGGGCATTGGCGCGTCTCCTGTCTGTCAGGAGAACGCATCAGAGGCAGCTAGGCTTCCGCATGCCCGATCTGGCCGCTGTCCGCGTCGAGATCGCGCAGATCGCGCCCGCGGGTTTCACGCCCGAACCAGGCGACCAGTACCAGCGCCACGGCCGTGGGGACCATGATCAGCCCGGACGACAATCCCATCGACAGGATGATGCCACTGATCGTGAGTGCCTGTGCGAAGAGGCCGCCCGCCTTGGTGCAGGCCGCGACCCAGCCGGTCGCGCGGCCGCGCACCTTCAAGGGAAAGCTTTCCGCCGCATAAGGCAGCACGATCGCGATGATTCCGTTGGTGCCTACGATCAGCAAAGCGACCGGCAGCACCGGGCTGCCGCTGCCCGCCAGTTCCAGCCGCAGCACGAGCAGCAGCCCGGCCAGCGTCAGCGCGATCATCGTCACCAGCGACCATTTGGTGCTCCAGCGGCTATAGAGCAAAGCCGCCAAGAACACGGTCGGGAATGCGATCAGCGCGCTTTCGGCCAGCAATTTGCTCGACACACCGACCGAATAGCCTTTGGCGACGAGGTCGGCGGGCAACCACAGCAACAATCCGAAATTCACCAGCCCCCACGCCAAAGCGCAGAGGCTGAGCGCGGCCAGCTTGCCGTACAGCTTGAGCCCGGTGAGCGCATGCGAACCGGTCCTGGCGGCGATCACCGCCGGGCTCGCCTTGCGCGCCTTGGACCCGAAGCGTCGCATCACCGCCTCCGCTTCCTGCGCACGCCCGCGGGCCAGCAGGAATTTGGCGGATTCGGGAATGAAGGCGCCGAGCAGGACGAGGGTCAGCCCGGTGGGAAGATTGGCGAGCCACAGGCTGCGCCAGCCAAAGATCGGCTGCAGCACCGCCGACAGGCCGCTGGCCGCAAAATAGCCGCCGACCGCGCCCAGGCCGCCGACCAGCACGAGGCTCCAGCCGCGATGCCGGTTGGGCATCATCTCCGCGAGCAGCGCGTAGGTCACGGGCAACATGCCGCCCGCCGCCGCGCCCATCATGAAGCACATGCCGATATTCCAGGCGAGGCTTGGCATCGCGCCGCAGATCGACGTGCCCACGAACATCACCGCGGAAAGCAGGATCGAGGCCTTGCGGCCGTAAATGTCGGCGATCACGCCCCACAATACCGATCCTGTCACCGTGCCCATCAACGCGAAGAAGGGCACCAGCGAGACCGTCTTCTTGGGCACCCCATATTCGCTGATCATGCCGGGCACGGTGAAGCCCAGCGACGCCGGCTTCATCACGTCGATCACCAGCGCGATCACCAGCACCGCCATCAGCCCCCAATGCGCGGCACTGAGCGGCGCGTCCTCGGGCGCGGCGACGATAATGTCGGCCGCAGCTGCGCGCTGCGCAGCAACGTTGCGGGGCAACAGGCCATAAGCGGCCACCAGCACGCCGCCGACGATCAAGCCCATGCCCAGGATCATCGTGCTGCCCATCGGCATGCCGGCGAGGTGATAATGCATCGCGCGCGCCATCGCGAACATCGGCAAATGCGCGATCACGCCGGCGGTGACCGCTACGCAGCCGAGCACGAAGGCCCATATGGCCTGCCGGTCCGACAGGGTACTGCTAATTCCGCCCATGATTCCCCGCAATCCCCTCGCGATTTCGAGATTAGAAACGGGCCGGTGCGGTCGCGCGCAATGTCAAAAGGGCTCGCGGCGGACGGAATTCTCGATTTTGTCGGTTAAAGGCCTCAATCTGTGTCGCGGGCGCTACAACGTAGGCATGTACCTACAAAAATTCGGAGCGAATATGACGGACGAGGTGATCAAGAACGAAGCGCGAAAGCGCTACGAACTCCACGCCGATGGGGGAATGGCGGTCGCTTATTACGAGCTGCGCGGCGGCGCCGTCGCCTTCGTCCATACGGTCGTGCCCGAGCATCTGCAGGGGCGCGGACTCGCCGGCACTTTGATCAAGGCCGCACTCGCGGACGTGCGCGAGCGCGGGCTGAAGGTGATCGCGGAATGCCCGTTCGTGGCACGCTACATCGAACGCCATCCGGAGGAGCAGGACCTGTTAGCGTGATGCCGACCGATCGGCGGTAAAAAAGCGTCAGCCGGCGCGCAAATGCGAGACGAAGGCACGCGCATCGTCGCGTAGCCCTTGCAGGCTCGCTTCCAACGCGCGGCCGTCGGCGCGTAGGTCACGCACCGATTCCTGGTTGGCGATAGCGGACGATCGGATGTCGGCGCTGGTCGCAAACAAGATTTCGGCGCGGCTGCGCACCGCTTCGATCCGTTGGTCGATCAGGTCGGTCGTCCGCGCCTGATCGCGCGACACCGCCGCAACCGCGGTTGCGACGCCGCCCATCTGGTCAATGAGGGCAGTGAGTTCGCTCGTTGCATCGGCGACGCGCCGAATACCGCGCTGCACCTCGCCTACCTGATGACGCACCTCGCCGGTCGAGGCGCCGGTACGAGTGGAGAGCGATTTGATCTCGGTTGCGACCACGGCGAATCCGCGCCCGGCCTCGCCATAGCGCGCAGCCTCGATCGTCGCGTTCAACGCCAGCAATTTGGTCTGACCGGCAATGGTGTTGATGACGCCGACCACTTTTTCCACTTCCTCTGCGCACGCGACCGATTGGTGGACCGCACCCTCGGCGAGACTGGCATGTTCCTGGATGCGCGAGACGATCGCGCTCGATACGGCGGCTTGATTGTCGATCGTGCGGATCGCGGAGACCAGTGCGCCGGTGGCAGCGCCCGCCACCTCCATCTCGGAAGCGAAGGCGGAGGCAGTCTGCTCCAGATTGGCCGCCAGCATGTTGGCGCCCTGTACTGCCAGATCAACGCGCTCGGCATTATGGTCGAGCCGTTTCATCGCCTGCTGCGCCTCGTCGATCATGGCGCCGACACGTGTCTCGAATTGGTGGAGCAGATTGTCCAGCGTCTTGCGCTTGGCGCGTTCGCCATCGGCGGTGGCGGCCGCCACGGCGGCGGCGTGGCGGCGCTCTTCCTCCAGTGCATCGCGTTCGAGCATGTCCTTCTCAATCGCCTGGATACGAAAGGTCTTGAGGGCGGTGACGATCTGGCCAAGCTCGTCACCGCGATTGAGCGCATCAAGATCGACCTCGTGATCGCGCGCCGCGAGCGAACTCGTCACCTGGGCGATGCGCAGGATCGGACGGATCAGCGACCGTCCGATCGCCATCGGCCCGAGCACGCCCACGCCTGCCAGCAGGATCGCCGACAGCGAAACCAGAACGACCATCGTTTCGATCCGGGCCTGGACCGCGGTGGCATGCTCCTGCGCGTCGGCGATGCCACTCTTTGTGATCGCGTCGATTTGCGTGATCACCTGGTTGGAATTGGCACGGAAAGGCGCGAGCATCGCGGTGCTTGATGCGAAATCGATGTCGAGCATCGACGACACGACGTTGATCGCGTCTGCATATTTGTCGATCAGGCCGAGCGTCTGCTGAATCTTCGGCCGCTGCTCATCAGGCACCGAAGCGGCGAACCGGGCGAGATCGGCACGTGCCAGCTTGAGCTCCGCCTCGATCGCGGCGGTGCGCTTAGCGACATCGGTATCAGGCGCGGCGGCCGCCTTGTCGGCGAGCAGGCGATATATTTCGCCGTTGGCATGTTCGAACCGTGCGGTGACGTCGCTCAGCGTCGCAATATCGATCATGTCGCGTCCGACCACCCGGTCGGTGCCATGCTGGGCATAGACCAGGGCAGCCATGCTCAATGCCGCCGAGAACAGGAAAAGCGCGAGCATCGATGCTGGCGCGGCAGCGAACTTCCACACCAGCGGCCAGTCCTGGAAACGGATCTTGCGTTCCAGCTGCTCGATCAAGGTGAGGATATGCTTCACAGTCCGAGCTTCACTCCGAACAGGAAGCGCCGATCGGCTGGGATCGGCGAACCCGTCGCGCCGTCGGCGCCCGTAATATTCTCGCCAGTAGCCGATAGGGTGACGCGTCCGAACTTGATCCCGATCTTCTGATCCCAGGCAAGCGCCGACTTCACGTCGAGCAGCGCGATCTGGCCGAGCGCGTTATCGGCGAACTGACGCGTCGCCGACGTGTAGCGAAGTACCGAGGTCGCGAACCAACGATCCTGCTTATAGCCGATCTCGGCATTCGCCTTGTGACGCGCGGTCGTATCGCGCGGTGACAAGGACAAGATGTCGATGGGCACGATCTTCTGCCCGGTGTCGGTGAAGGTGTAATTGGCGCGCCAGTCGAGATGCTTGCCGATCGTGCCGGACAGCGAAAACTCCGCCCCGGCTGAGCGGAACGGGCCGTCGGCCTGGAAGCTCGTAACCATCGCGAACCCGCCAATGAAGGTCGGCACCAACGCCAAGCTTTCGCCCGGCGACGCGATCGCGTGCTGCGTGCGGGTATAGAAAAGGGTGACGTCGAACTTTGTACTGTCCGATAGCTGGCGGCTGTAGCCGACTTCGCCGCTCCAGACCGTGACCGGGTTGAGCGCCGGGCTGCCTGCGAGCAGGATCGGCGGCGCATCCGGACCAAGGCCGAGCTCGAGCTGCATGCGCAGCCCATATTCGATGAGCGAGGGAATCTGGTATCCGACGCCGCCGTTGACGCGCAATTGTCCGCCTGCGCCCAAATCGAGCAGCGCAGCGGCGTTGAAGCTCGAGCGGATGAACTGCCGATCGAAATCGCTCCGTTCGTTGGCGGCGGGCAGCCGGATCGCGCCATCCGAAGCCAGCCTGACGCGATCAAACCGACCGGCAAAGGTAAGTGCCAGTATATCGGTGGGATGCAGGTCGAGAATTCCGCTGCCCGACCACACCCCGTAATCAATTTGCGGCGAATAGAGCGCCACGCCATCGAGTCGGTTGTTCCGGTATTCGACGCCAAGGCGCAGCACATTGTCGAGGCCGAGGCGAACCAGCGTAGAGCCCTGCGCCGAAATGATCCGATTCTTGAGCTGGGTGGGCGTGAACCCCGTCGCACCGCTTGCGCCCGCACCGAAATGGGCATCCAGCCAATTGGCATAAATTCGCCCGGTGACGCTGCCCCAGTCGGTATCGCGATCCGCGCGCAGGCCCGCGGTCATGGCTTCATAACGTTGGCGCGTCGCAACCTGGGTCGGCAGCAGCTCCAACTGGCTATTGACCGAATAACCGCCATTGACCGTCACGCGTGTCCTGGCGCCCGGCGCGGCTTCGAGCGTACCGTCTATTTCGTCCCGCTTGACGGAAATAAGCGACGGCGGCGCCGGCTGATTGGCGGGAAAGCTGCGTTCATCCTCGCGCTGATGACCGCCCGAAAGCCGCAGATCCACGTCATGGCCCAGCGGCAGGGTCGCGACCGCGCTCAGCCTGCCATAGCCGTGTGTCCCGGCTTCCGCGCTCGTGGCCAGCGACGGACCTTGCCCGGGGCGGATCGTGATGATGTTGATCACCGCGCTCGCCGCGTTGAAGCCGAACAAAGCGGTCGCTGGACCGCGCACCAACTCGATCTGCTGGATTTCCTCAAGCTGGACGCCGAGCAGGTTCCAGTCGGTCATGCCATAATGGTCCAGATAGACCTGGCGTCCGTCGACCAGCACGAGAAGCCTGGGATTGTAGGTCTGCACGCCACCGCGCACGGCGACATCGGTCTGACCGGCGGTCCAACGATTCACGTCGACGCCGGCATAGGATTTGAGCAGGCCCGGTACGTCGTGGGCGGGCGAAGCGGCAATCCGGTCGCGCGTGATGATCTCGATCGACGCCGGCGTTTCGGATGCGCGCTGCGGTTTGCCGGTCACGCTGGTGGTCACCGGTTCGCCCATCGTGTCCTGCAACGCCTGATAGTCGACCGACTGTGCGCATGCCGCGGACGGCAATAGGCTCGCAGCGAGCGATAAATAGGTGGCACGGGCAAGGGAACGCATGGCCCTAGATTTCCTTGACGAGCATGAGAAACGCCGATCCGAACTGAATATTCGCGGCCTTGGCGGCGGCGCGGCTGACGGTGATCTGGACGCGCGGCGTGATGCTGATCGCGACCGCGCAATGCCCGGCCTGGACGCATCCCAGATCGGAGGTGATGGTGAGAATCGACTGGCGAGCGGTAGCGGCGGCGATCTGCGCTTCCATATCGCGCAGGCCCGATGTGACGAACGCAACGCGCACCCCGGCGAGCTGGCCGAGCGCGTTCGCCGCGACCCTTTTCAGCCGCAACGTGCCCTTGCCCGCGATTAGCGGCCCCGCGCGCTCGATGCTCGCCGCTTCGGCCTCGGACGCGGCATTGCCCGGTTCATAGATGATCGCCGCCGGGATTGCCCCGCTCAGCGGCGGCTGAAGAAAGGAGATGACGCGCGTGGCGACCGGGATGTTGAGATCGGCAGCACCCATAGGGGGCGCCAGGCCGAACGCCGCGATTAACCCAACCGCGCTCCATAGCTTTCGAACTGGCACGCAAACCCCACCCGTCTCAAGACAGAAGCGGCTTTTAGCCAGAGGCTCTTGTGATTTGGTTAACCGGCCGGTGTCCTTGAATAAATCAGCGGACGAATTCAACGGCTTAATCTATGTTAGGGTCATGCCGCCCGCTTCTCGCGGCAACGCAATTCATCGCGGTGTCCGAGATGTTCTAAGCCTTAGAATGGCTTAGAGAGGATGGTGGAGCCGTGGGGGATCGAACCCCAGACCTTCGCAATGCCATCGCGACGCTCTCCCAGCTGAGCTACGGCCCCGTATCCCGCACCGGCCTGGGTGTTGCCGGCGGCGTTTGAGGGCCGCGCCTTAGATCAGGCGCGGCACCCTTGCAAGCGGGCTAATCACTCGATCGTTCGGAAAAAACGCTCGCGCTTTTTCCGAGCGTGAATCGCGTGATCAGACAGCGCCCGCTTTTTCGAATTTAGTGATCTTCTTCCTTTTCGCCGGTATCGAGACCGATATCGTCGTCGCCGCCCAGATCGACATCGTCGTCCGCGCTCGGCTCCTCGTCTTCGTCGACATCCAGATCCTCGGCGAGATCGGAATCCTCCGTCTCCTTCTCGGACACCGGCTTGGCCGCCTCGAACGGCAGCGGTTGCTTCGACTTCAAGATCGGATCGACCTCAAAGTTGGTGCCGCATTCGACACAAGTGATCGGCTCTTCCTGGCCGAGATCGTAAAAGCGCGTGCCGCACTTGGGGCAGGTGCGCTTGGTGCCCCATTCCGGTTTCACCACGGGTTTTTGCTCCGAAAGAAATTCAAGGGAGGCGATCCGGTCACTGCGGACCCGCCGAACGCCGCGCGCCTTGCCATGAGCCGGGGCCGCTGGCAAGGCCGCCGCCGATGCACCACATGGCCCCCGCCCCCGCCGCCTTCAAGTCCACCGGCCCGCTTTCCGGCCGTGTGCGCGTGCCCGGCGACAAATCCATCTCGCACCGATCGCTGATGCTGTCGGCGCTGGCGGTGGGCGAAAGCAGTGTCGAAGGCCTGCTCGAGGGAGAGGACGTGCTCGCCACCGCCGCCGCGATGCGCGCGATGGGCGCGGATATCGCACGCGGTGCCGACGGGCGTTGGACGATCCACGGTGTCGGCGTCGGCGGGCTGCTCCAGCCCTCCTCCGCGCTCGACATGGGCAATTCGGGCACCTCGACCCGCTTGTTGATGGGTCTGGTCGCGAGCCATCCGATCACCGTCAATTTCACCGGCGACGCGTCGCTGTCCAAGCGGCCGATGAACCGCGTGATCGAGCCTTTGTCGCAAATGGGCGCCGAATTCACTGCCAGCCCCGGCGGGCGCCTGCCGCTGATGCTGCGCGGGATCTGCCCGGCGGTGCCGATCGACTATCGGCTGCCGGTCGCATCGGCGCAGGTGAAGTCGGCGATCCTGCTCGCCGGGCTCAACACCCCCGGCCTGACGCGCGTGATCGAGCCGATCCCGACGCGCGACCATAGCGAGCGCATGCTCAAGGGCTTCGGTGCGGACCTGTCGGTCGAATTGGAAGCCGATGGCGCGCGGATCATCGCGATCCGCGGTGAGGCCGAGCTCAAGCCCCAGCATATCGTCGTCCCCGGCGACCCCTCCTCCGCCGCCTTCCCCGTCGTGGCCGCCCTGCTGGTGCCGGGATCGGACGTGGTGATCGAGAATGTCGGCCTGAATCCGACGCGCGCGGGCCTGTTCGAGGTGCTGCGCCTGATGGGCGGGCAGATCGACTATCTCGACGAGCGCGAGGTGGGCGGCGAGCCGGTCGCGGACCTGCGCGTGCGCGGCTCCACGCTCAAGGGGATCGAGGTTTCGCCCGATATCGTACCGAGCATGGTCGACGAATTCCCGATCCTGTTCGTGGCCGCGGCGCTGGCCGAGGGCCGCACCGTCACGCGCGGCCTGGAGGAATTGCGCGTCAAAGAGAGCGATCGCATCGCGGTGATGGCCACGGGGCTGCGCGCAATCGGCGCGCGTGTCGAGGAAACCGAGGACGGGCTGATCATCGACGGCACCGGCGGCGAGACGCTTCCCGGTGGCGCGACGATCGCGGCGCATCTCGACCATCGCATCGCGATGAGCTTCGCGGTGGCAGGTCTCGTGTCGCGAGCCCCGGTCACGATCGACGACATGGCCCCCGTCCAGACGAGCTTCCCCGTCTTCACCGATCTGATGCGGACGCTGGGCGCAGAGGCCGCCTGAGCCGATGCACCTCCCGATCGACGGCACGAGCAGGATCGCGCCGGTTCTTCCCGGCATAAGACTTCGCCCCGAACGCGAGGCGATGGTGCCAGTCGAGGGCGGGCACATCTATGTGCGGGTCAATGGCGACCTCGACAATGGCCGCCCGCCGATCGTGATGGCGCATGGCGGGCCGGGCAGTTCGCACTGGTATTTCCTCAACGCGACCGCACTCGCCGACGATCGCGCGGTCATTCTTTACGATCAGCTCGACAGCGGGCGCTCGGAGAATCCCAATGATCCGGCAAACTGGCGCGTGGAGCGCTTCGTCGACGAGCTGGAGGCGATCCGCGCGCATTTCGGCATCGCGCGCTGGCATATGTTGGGAACAAGCTGGGGCGGCACCATCGCGCTCGAATATGGCGCGCGCAGGCCGGATGGGCTGGCCGGGCTGATCCTGCAGTCGCCGCTCGTCTCGACCGCGATCTGGCTGCGCGACGCCAATCGGCTCAAGGACGCGATGCCGCCCGCGATCCGCGATCTTCTCTATCGCTGCGACACGCCCGGCGCGGCCGACGAGGCGGACTGCGACGCGGCGACCGAGGCTTTCTATCGCCGTCACATCCAGCTTTGCGATCCGGCGCCCGAAATTGCGGCCTATCGCGCTGCCTTGCCGCGCAGCTTCAACGCGGCGATTTACAATCATATGTGGGGCCGCGCCGAATTCACCGCGAGCGGCACGCTCAGCGATTATGACGGCACGCCGCTGCTCACCCGGCTGGACGGCAAGCGCACCTTATTCCTGACCGGCGAGGCGGACGAGGCGATCCCTGAAACCGTGGCGGCGTTCGCCCGCATGGCCGGCGCGGATTTCGCGGTCATCCCCGATGCCGCGCATTTCGCGATGAACGATAATCCGTCCCCCTATCTGGCCATATTGCGCCCCTGGCTTCTAAGGCAGGATACATGATCTGGGATTCCGCTAACATCATCGGCTTGATCGGCGACGCCGCGATGGTGATCGCCTTCGTTTACTCGAATGTCTCGAAATCCATGAACCTCGTGGTGTTCAACCTGTTGAACCTGGTGGGTGCGGCCATGCTGGGCGCTTCCCTGACGGTTCATTTCAATATGGCCTCGATGGCGCTGGAGATCGTGTGGGCGGCAATCGCATTGTTCGGATTGGTCAAGGCACTCTCGACACGAGCGCGCGCATGATCATCGCTGTCGATGGACCCGCCGCATCGGGCAAGGGCACGATCGCCAGGGCGCTTGCTGCGCATTACGGCCTGCCTCACCTCGACACGGGGCTGCTCTATCGCGCGGTCGGCATCGCTGTGCTGGAGGCGGGCGGCGACCCGTGCTCGGCCGAGGACGCGCAACATGCCGCCGAGCATTTGTCGAGCGCGCTCGACGATCCGGGCCTGAAATCGGAGGCCGCCGGCAAGGCCGCTTCGCTCGTCTCGGTTCATCCCGGCGTGCGCGCGGCCCTGCTCGACCGGCAGAGGCGCTTCGCCAGCCAGCCGGGCGGCGCGGTGCTCGACGGACGCGACATCGGCACCGTGATCGCGCCAAATGCCGACGCCAAGTTGTTCGTGACCGCCGACGCCGAGGCGCGCGCCGGACGCCGTTATGCCGAGCTCCGGAAGATGGGGCTCGACATCCACCTCGACGCGGTGCTGCACGACATCCGCGCACGTGACGAGCGCGACAGCGCGCGTTCGGCCGCGCCCCTGCGGCGCGCCGACGATGCCGCCTTGCTCGACACGAGCGAGCTTGGCATCGATGCCGCGATTGCCGCGGCGATTGCGTTGGTCGAGCAATGCTCGCTCTCCGCTGCCAACGATTGAATTTCCGGAAATTTCAGAATGATCCGACGGCTTGTTATTGCGTTCTCTCTGCTTGCGACCGCTGCCTATGCCCGGCCACACACGCGCCCCGCGCCGCTCCCCAAGGTCGCGATCGTTACCAGCGAGGGCACGATCACTGCGGTGCTCGAAGCGAAACGCGCGCCGATCACCACCGCCAATTTCCTCCATTATGTCGACGACCATCGTTTCGACGGCACCTATTTCTACCGCGCCGCGCGTAGCAAGACGATCAAGGGCAACGGCCTGATCCAGGGCGGGCTCGACCATAATATCGCGCGCAGCTTCCTCCCGATCAAACATGAGCCGACCAGCAAGACCGGCATCAGGCATCTCGACGGCACGCTTTCGATGGCGCGCAATGAGGTCGGCTCGGCGATGGCCGATTTCTTCATCGTACTGGGCCCCGCCCCCGATCTCGATGCGCGGAGCAATTATGCGGGTTATGCCGCCTTCGGCCATATGCTGACCGGCAAGCCGGTTGCCGAGCGTATCCTCGCCAAACCGACCTTTCCCGGCGGCTATGACGAAATGACGCTCAACCAGATCCTGCGCGACAGGGTGAAGATCATCACGATCAAGCGGATCAACTGATCCGGCACATCGGCCTTCGCTTTTGTCATTGGCCCGCCGTGCATCGGGGCCTAAAGCGGCGCTACCCCGCGCCCTTGTTGGATATGATGACCAAATCCGCCACCGACCTGATGCAGGAGATCGTCCTCTCCTCCCTGATCGACGCCGTCCAGGCGTTAAGGACTGCCTCCAAGGGCGTACCTAACGCCATGCTGCGCGACGTGCAGGCGATCGGGCCGAATACGGGCTTTGGCGATCTGCCCAAGGAATTGCAGGCAAGCATCACCGAATCCGTGCGCCAGGCGTTCAATCGGCTGCTCAAGGAAGGCTATAGCGTTTCGCCTGGCCGTCCGGCACCGCCGCCGGTGCATGCGCGTCCGCAGGGGCCCGGCGGTCGTCCACCAGGCGGCCCGCGCCCGCCCCAGAATCGCAACGGCCCGCGCCCCGGCGGCGACCGCAATCGCCGCCCGCCCAAGCCACGCGGTTAATCTCACCCTCTCCGCTTGCCGAAAGCGCCTGCTTTCGCTATGAAATGCGCATCCAGCGAGCGATGCTCGCGGAGGACGGCGCGCAAGGCGTGGGATATCCCATGCTTTTGACGCGCCCTTTTCGCATTTCGCGCTAAGCCCTCCGCACGTTTCACCTGATGGATACCGCTCGCGCATGAGGCTCGGGCGGTGGTTCGGCTGAAGACCTCCGGAGACAACCGGACGGCCGGAAACAAGTTGAGAAGGTTCTAACCGCTTATGGCCACTACGGCATTTCCCTCCCGCGACGATTTCGCGGCGCTTCTGAACGATACGCTCGGCGGCGAAAATCAGGGCTTCGAAGGACGGGTCGTCAAGGGCACCGTCAC
>JAEKMC010000154.1 GCA_019508115.1 Sphingomonas sp. | reverse complement strand
AACAGGCCCTGGACGAGGCCGAGCGCGAGATTGGCGCGCATCTTGGCGATGCCCTCTAGCGCCGCTGCGCGCGGATGCGAGATCTTGCCCGCATTGTGGCTGGCGGCGAGATTACCGGGGCTCAGGCCCGCATAATTGTGGCTGGGGCCGACGAGGCCGTCGAAATTGATTTCGCGGATCATGGGCCAGCCTAACCGTTCGCGTTAAACAAAGTCGAGCGCCTGTAAGGCGCTCTTCGACTTTGCTCAGGAACGGAAAGGTTTACCGCGCCGCGTGGAGGACGGTATCGCCGACGGCCACGCCAAGCGCCGCCGCCGCCGCTTCGTCGATCGCGAAGCCGCTGGTGAAGGACACTTCGCCGAGCGTCGCGCGGAAATCGGCGAGGCGGCCGGTGGAGAGGATTCCGCGGTGGCCCTGTTCGACGCCTACCGCCTCGATCACGGACTCGCCCGCCTCGCGCACGGTGCGCACGCGATCGGTGGCGCAGGTCATGGTCGGGCCGCCGTCGAAAATATCGACATAGCCTTCGCTGGCGAAGCCTTCGTCCTCCAGCATCCGCATCGCGGCGCGGCCGGTGGGGTGGGGGACGCCGATCACCGCGCGCGCGGCATCGGTCAACATCGCCTGATAGATCGGATGCTTGGGCATGAGGTCGGCGATGAACTGGTTGCCCCTGACCGCATTGAAGCCGTCCGCCTCGCGGAAGGTCATGCCGAAAAAGCGGCCCGCAAGCCCGTCCCAGAAAGGCGCGTTGCCGGCTTCGTCGATCACTCCGCGCAGCTCGGCGAGCAGGCGGTCGGCGAAACGCGCGCGATGGCGGCGGATGAAGAGATAGCGGCTGCGCGCGAGCAGGAGGCCGAGGCCCCCGGCACGATAGCGCGGATGGAGGAAGAGCCCGCCTACCTCCGACGCCCCTTCCAGATCGGTGACGAGCGTCAGCATCTCCGCGCGGAAGGTGCGGCCGAGCTCGGCCGAATGCTGCGTCACCGCGCCAAGACGGTAGGAATAGAATGGCTGGGACGTGCCGACCTGCCCCATGATCTGCGCGGTGCCGGCGATGCGACCCGTCTCCAGATCCTCCATCATCAGCACGTAGAGATGGTCGCCGGGCGCCTCCTCTTCCTCCGCGATCGCGGCGTCGGAGCGGCCGAGCTTGGCCGCGAGCGCGTCGCGGTCGGCGGGCAGGTTGGTGAAGCCCCCTCCGGTGAGCTTCGCCATTTCATACAGAGCGTCGATATCGCCGGGGCCGGCAATGCGAACGACGGCAGGCATCAGAAAGCGTAGACCAAGGTGGCGCGTCCCACGGTATCGAGCGACTTTTGCCCGTAGGCGGCATCCTGCTCGTACTGGATGTTATAGGAAAGCTTTGCCTTCAGCCGGCCGATCAGGCGGGTGTCGATCGCGCTGGTTGCGCTGGCGGTGGTGTCGCCCGATTCGACGAACAGCGAGGCGTCCTCGCTGAAGTTGAGCGAGGGCGAGAGCGTGTAACGCGCGGCGAGGCTGCCGCGCGCGGCCAGCGTGGTGCGGTTGGGCTGATCGAGGAAATCGGTCATGCGGATCGCGGGGCCGCCTTCGAAATCCACCCGCCCGCGCGGGCTCTTGAACGCGGTGAGGCCGATGCCCGCGCCGATCGTCTCGCGGTTGAGATAGCCGAGCGACCGGTCACGCTCATATTGGACGAGGCCGAAGACGTAACTGTCGTCGCTCAATTTATAATTGGGCTGATAGGCGGCCAGCGCTCGCTCGGTGGTGGTGATGCCGTTGCTGCGCTGATAGTCGACGCGCCCAGTGAATTTCTGGCGCCAGGCGAGCCCGTCGCGCGTCAACTTGGCCGAGACATAGACGCCGCCCACGTCCGACGTGCCGTTGGACTGGCTCGCGCCGAGCTCCAGTTCGCCCTTCCAGATTTCGAAGAAGGTCGCCTCGGCGATCCGCTCCTGCTGGCGTATCTGTGCTTCCTTGCGCGACTGCGCGAGCACCGCGGCATCGCCCGCCGCGAGCCTGTCGATCTCGATCGATTGATCGGGGAAGGTCGCCTTGGCGACGCCGATCACCGACCGGATCGTGGTGTCGTCGCCCGAACGATACGCCGCATCGAGCATCGCCGCGATCGTGTCGGTCGGGGCAATGGCGCGCACGGGCTGCGGATCGTCCGCGAGCGCAGGGGCGGCGATCAGAAGGACGGCCGCGAGGGCAAAAGGGGTAGGGGTCACATCGGGCCTCCTCGCGGCCTATCGGAGGTAGGGCGCGAATTCTTCCAGCACATCGCGGTAGAGCTGCCGTTTAAACGGAACGATCATGTCTGGAAGATGACCGGGCTCGGCCCATTTCCAGGCACGGAATTCCGGATGCGGCGTGTCGAGCGTAATATCTGCGTCGCGGCCGAGGAAGCGCATCAGATACCAGGTCTGGCGCTGGCCGCGATATTTGCCCTTCCACAGCTTGCGGACCAGCTCGGGCGGCAGGTCGTAATCGAAGGTGCGCGCGGCGCAGGCGATGATCTCCACCATCTCCGGCGCGATGCCCGTCTCCTCCTCCAGCTCGCGCAGAGCGCCGGCCTGCGGATCCTCGCCGGGATCGAGCCCGCCTTGCGGCATCTGCCAGGCTTCGGCGATATTATCGATTCGCTGGCCGACCCACACCTTGTTGTCGGCGTTGAGCAGCATGATGCCCGCGGCGGGGCGATAAGGCAGGTCCTGCATCGTTTCCGCTTTCCATGAGATAGCGCGCGGGATCAAGATTGTGTTCAGGCGGCCGATCCCACAATGTCGGGCAGATCCTGGAGCAGAATTAGATGAAACAGCTGAGTATCCTCGCCGCCCTCGCGATTGCGGGCGCGGCCACAATTGCCACCGCCCAGGCTCCCAGCGCACCGGCGGCCAAGCCGCAGCAGGCCCCGGCTGCGCCACGCAAGATTCCCGGCGTGTCCGATGAGGGCAATGCGATCCTCCAGAAGGCGCAGTCCACGCCCGATCCGCTCGTTCAGCAACTCGCAACCAAGGTGCGGTCGGCGCACGACCAGTTGATGAGCGCGGTGATGGCGCCGGTGATCGACCCCGACAAGGTCGAGGCCGCGATGAAGACCGAGAATGACGTGCAGACCCAGATCCGCGAGCATAATACCGACCGCCTGATCGCGGTGCTCAAATCACTGCCGAGCGACGACCGGGGGACGTTCCTGCGGACTTTGATATTGTCGCGCCAGCAACGGCCCGCCGCACAGGCAAATCCGCCGGCTGCTACCCCGAAACCCTGATCCGGGTTCCGGTTTCGAAATCGGAGGCGAGCAGGTCGGCGATCGCCTCGCCGACTACCGAAGGGGACTTGAGCTTGGTCTCGTCCTCGCCGGGGAAGGCATCCTTGCGCATCGCGGTGGCGGTCGCGCCGGGATCGACGATCGCGACGCGAAGATCGCCCAGCCCCGCCATTTCGTCGGCATAAGCGAGCGCGAGCGTCTCGAGCGCGGCTTTGGATGCGCCATAGGCGCCCCAATATGCGCGCGGTTCCTGCCCGACGCTGGAGGTGATCGCCGCGACGCGCGGATGCGCGCTCTGGCGCAGCCACGGATCGAAGGCGGCGATCAGCGCCTGGTTGGCGCCGACATTGAGCGTGAGCAGCCGCGAAAATTCCTTGGCGTCGATCGAGGGAACGGGCGTCAACGTGCCGAGCATCGCTGCATTGAGGACAAGCAGGTCGAGCTTGCCCCAGCGTTCGCCGAGCGCCGCCGCCAGCCGCCCGATCGAATCGCCGTCGGCCAGGTCGAGCGGCGCGATCGTGGCGGTGCCGCCCGCCCGGTAGATCGCCTCCTCGGTCTCCTCGAGCCCGCCCACCGTGCGGCCGACAAGCAGGACATGCGCGCCGCGCGCGGCAAGCGATCGAGCGGTGGCGGCGCCGATGCCGCGGCTGGCAGCCATCGAGGCTGCTCGCGCGATCCCCTCTCCCTAACCCTCTCCCACAAGGGGAGAGGGGATAAGTTCTGCGCGATTCAGGCGAGAATCTTGTCGTCCAGCAAGGCGAATTGATCGACCTCGTCATGGTCGGTCAGCGGCGTCGGGTATTCGCCGGTGAAGCAGGCGTCGCAATGGCTCGGCCGGCCGGGGACGCGGCCCTTTTCGCCGAGCGCGCGATACATGCCGTCGACCGAGATGAAGGCGAGGCTGTCGGCGTCGATATGCTTCGCCATCTCGTCGACCGTCATCCGCGCGGCGAGCAATTTGGCGCGTTCGGGCGTGTCGACGCCATAGAAGCAGCTATGCCGCGTCGGCGGGGAGGCGATGCGCATATGCACCTCCGTCGCGCCGGCATCGCGCATCATCTGCACGATCTTGACGCTGGTGGTGCCGCGCACGATCGAATCGTCGATCAGCACGATGCGCTTACCCTGCAACAGCGCGCGATTGGCATTGTGCTTCAGCTTCACGCCGAGGTGGCGGATATTGTCCGCCGGCTGGATGAAGGTGCGGCCGACATAATGCGAACGGATGATGCCGAGCTCGAACGGGATGCCCGATTCCTGCGCATAACCGATCGCGGCGGGCACGCCCGAATCGGGCACGGGGATGATGTAATCGGCATCGATCCCGGCTTCGCGCGCCAGCTCGGCGCCGATCGACTTGCGGATCGAATAGACCGATTGGCCACCCGAGATCGAATCCGGCCGCGAGAAATAGACATGCTCGAACACGCAAGGGCGCGGCGGCACCGGCGCGAACGGCTTGATCGAACGGACGAGCGTGTCGTTGACGATCACGATCTCGCCCGGCTGGACCTCGCGCACGAATTCGGCGCCGCACACGTCGAGCGCGACGGTTTCGGACGCGAAGATGGTGGCGTCGCCCAATTTGCCCATCACCAGCGGGCGGATGCCGAGCGGATCGCGGCAGGCGATCATGCCTTCGCTCGTCAGGCAGATGAGCGAGTAAGCGCCCTCGATCCGGCGCAGCGCATCGATGAAGCGATCGATCAGCGTCGGGTAGGTCGACGTCGCGACGAGATGGATGATCGTCTCGGTATCGCTGGTCGACTGGAAGATGGCACCGCGCCGCACCAGCTCCTGCCGGATGTGCATCGCATTGGAGAGATTGCCATTATGCGCGACCGCGAAGCCGCCGTCGGCCAGCTCGGCAAACAGCGGCTGGACGTTGCGCAACGCGGTCTCGCCGGTCGTGGAATAACGGACATGGCCGACCGCCGCCGGGCCGGGCAAAGCGCGGATAATCTCGTCGCGATCGAAATTGCCCGCGACATGACCCATTGCCCGATGGCTGTGGAACAGATGGCCGTCCCAGCTGGTGATGCCGGCCGCCTCCTGCCCACGATGCTGGAGCGCATGCAGGCCCAAGGCGACTACCGCCGCGGCTGATTCGGCGCTGTAAACGCCAAAGACGCCGCACTCTTCGCGCAGCTTGTCGTCATCATAAGGATTGGTGGTGAGCATCTCAGCCCTTTTGCGCCATGGCCGCCCATATAGGGGCGCCTTCCCGGAATGTCGCCCCTTGTGACAGGGAAATGACGAAGTTTTCGTAATCGTATCTTTCCCGCTAAGGCGATCTGATGAGCGACGATCGGGAAACGGGCGGCGAATTGCGCCCCAAATGTGACAAAGCCGGGCTGGTGACCGCCGTGGTGACCGATCGCGCCAGCGGCGAATTGCTGATGGTGGCGCATATGGATGCCGACGCGCTCGACCGCACGATCGACACGGGCGAGGCCTGGTTCTTCTCGCGCTCGCGCCAGCGGCTGTGGAAGAAAGGCGAGACGTCGGGTAATGTCATGCGCGTCGCCGAGCTGCGCATCGATTGCGACCAGGATTCGGTCTGGCTCAAGGTCGATCCGGCGGGCCCCGCCTGCCACACCGGCGAGCGCAGCTGCTTTTACCGCCGAATCGCTCGGGATCGGTTGGAGCGCGACGGCTGATGCGGTACGGAAGCGCCAGACGAGGGGGCGATCATGCTGCTGTATCTGCTGGCCGCCGCCGTCGACCAATCCGCCGCCGTCGAGCCGCCGCCTGCGCTCCGGCCTTCGCAGCCGCCGCATAATTATCTCAAACCGCCACCTGCGACGTGCGGCAGGGGCGATGCTGACGAGGTTGTCGTGTGCGGCGCCACCGACGCCCGCTACCGGCTCCAGCCGATGGACGGGAAGAAATATGCGGAGGCGCCGATCCGCGCGCAAAAGAAATTCGGCCCCGACACGCTCGATATCGGCGGCAAGCAAACCACCGTCGGCGGGTTTCCCAGCAACCGCTACATGCTCAGCTTCACGATTCCGTTCTGAGCCTCGGTTGCGCCGTTCCGCGGGCGTCCCTATCTTCCGGAACGAATAAGGGAGATGCCGGCAATGACTACTTTCGAGGACCGCGAACGCGCATTCGAGGCGAAGTTCGCGCGTGACGAGGAAATGTCGTTCCGCATCACCGCGCGCCGCAACCGCCTGGTCGGCACCTGGGCGGCGGGCCTGATGGGGCTCACGCCTGAAGAGACCGACGCTTATGCCAAGGCGGTGGTCCAGGCCGATTTCGAGGAAGCGGGCGACGAGGACGTCGTGCGCAAACTGCTGGGCGACCTGGTTTCGGCCAATGTCGAGATCGACGAAGGCCGCGTGCGCTCTGCGCTCCACGATGCGAGCGTCGAGGCGCGCCGCCAACTGATGGGCATCGAGGAATAATCGCGATGCCGATGGCGGCCGACGAGATCGAGACGATGATTCGGGCGGCGATCCCGGACGCCGAGGTCGAGATCACCGACCTTGCGGGCGATGGCGACCATTATGCCGCGCGCGTCGTCTCCGAGAGTTTCCGCGGGCTGCCGCGCGTGCGCCAGCATCAGCGCGTCTATGCGGCGCTGGACGGCCGCATGGGCGGCGTGCTTCACGCGCTCCAGCTCACCACTGCCTGTCCTCAATAGAGTATCGAACCATGACCGACGACGCCCGCTCCCGCATCGATTCCGCCGTCAAAGGCAATGACGTGGTGCTGTTCATGAAGGGCACGCCGCTCTTCCCGCAATGCGGCTTTTCCAGCCGTGCGGTCGCGATCCTCGAGCATCTCGGCGTCGAATATGCCAGCGTCGACGTGCTGCAGGACCAGGGCGTCCGCCAGGGCATCAAGGATTATTCGGACTGGCCGACCATCCCCCAGCTTTATGTGAAGGGCGAGTTCGTCGGCGGTTCCGACATCATGATGGAAATGTATGAGAGCGGCGAACTGGGCCAGCTCCTGCAGGATCAGGGCGTCACCCCCGCGCACTGAGCGCGGCTGTCTCATGCCGATCCTGCCCGTCACGCTGGAACCTTTGGTGCGCCGCTTGCTGGCGCCCAATCCATCGCCTTTCACCTACACCGGCACCGAGACCTATCTCGTTGGGCGCAGCGAAGTCGCGGTGATCGATCCCGGTCCGGATCTGGCCGAGCATGTCGACGCGATCCTCGCCGCCACGCAAGGCGAGCGGATCGCGGCGATCCTGTGCACGCATACGCATCGCGACCATAGCCCCGCCGCGCGAATCCTCCAGGCCGCGACCGGCGCGCCGATCGTCGGCTGCGCGGGACTGACGCTGGAAGATGACGGTCCGCGCGCGGATGCGGCGTTCGATCCTGATTACCGGCCCGATCGCGTGCTGGCCGACGGCGAGTCCGTCTCGGGACCGGGCTGGACGCTGGAGGCGGTGGCGACGCCGGGGCATACGTCCAACCACCTCTGCTTCGCGCTTCGGGAGAGCAAGGCGCTCTTCTCGGGCGACCATATCATGGGTTGGTCGACCACGGTGGTGAGCCCGCCCGATGGTGATATGGCCGATTATATGCGGAGCCTCGACACGCTGCTCGGACGCGACGACCGCATCTATTATCCCGCGCATGGCGATCCGGTGACCGAGCCGCAGCGCTTCGTGCGCGCGATCGCGACGCATCGCCGCCAGCGCGAACGCCAGATTCTCGACCTGCTCGAACAGGAGGCACAAGCCGTCCCGGCGATGGTCGCCGCCATGTATCGCGGCATCGATCCGCGCCTGCACGGCGCCGCGGGCCGTTCGGTGCTGGCGCATCTGATCGACTTGGAGGCACGCGACCGCGTCTGGCGCGATGGGGAGAATTGGGCGATCGCGGCCTGACCCAAAGTCCTCCCCTGCCTTGCAGGGGAGGGGGACCACCGCCGAAGGCGGTGGTGGAGGGGTGTCAACGCTGGAAGGACGCCCTACATTTCGGAGCGTGACACCCCTCCGTCGCGCTGCGCGCGCCACCTCCCCTTACAGGGGAGGATTTTGATTGCCGGAGCGCTGCCCCTCAGGCCCTAACACGTGAGGTGCGCGACAAAGCCCCGCAGATAGACGCGCAGCCGTTCCCGGATCGCATCGTCGGTCAGATTGCCCTCGGCGTCGAATATTTGCCCGGCATGCGAGACCAGCAATCGCCCGCCCGCCCAATGATCCGCGCCGAGCGCACGAAACACCGGCAGCCACGCCGCCTGTGACAGGATCGTGCCGAAATTTCCCGGCGAGGCGCCTATCAGAGCGACCGGCTTGCCGCCGAATATGCGCGCGATGTCGCTGCTCGGGCGGCTCAGCCAGTCGATCGCGTTCTTGAACACGCCCGGAATGCCGTTGTTATATTCCGGAGAGACGAGCAGCAGCGCGTTGGCCTGAACGATCTTCTCCTTGAGCGCGGCGACGGGGGCGGGGATGCCTTCCGCCTCGATGTCGCCATTGTAGAGCGGGAATTCGGCGATCGAGCCGATCTCGAGCGTCGCGCCTTCAGGCATCGTCTGTGCCGCCGCCCGCAACAAGCCGCTGTTGAAGCTGTGACGGCGAAGGCTGCCCGAAAGGCCGAGGATGCGCGTCACAGGGGTCCATTCACTTTACGAAAGCAGGGGGAGGGGGCTGGTCGCGGCCAGTTTCGGCGCGCGCCCGCCTCAAAACAAGAGCGCGATAGAATCGCCCCTCGTCCTGCAAGCATTGATTTAGGCGGATTCCCGCTCATCCCCTTCGACAAATGCGATCGGCATACCTATTT